>JADJOM010000003.1:2087500-2387500 GCA_016713785.1 Gemmatimonadota bacterium
GTCGTTGAGGCGCACGTACCGCGCCTCACGCATGCGTCGCTGGCCCCCGCGCACCACCTCGTACTCCACCGGGGCCGGCTGCTCACCACGGAGGGCCGCGGCGATCGCGCCTTCCATCACGGCGGCCACATGGGGGACCACCTCCCGCACCCGATGGCCGAGGATCTCGCCCAGCGGGACCGTGACGATGGCGCCGGGGGGCACGTGGGCGTCGAGGTAGGTGCCATCGGCGCGGATGCGGTAGGTGATGTCGGGGATGAGCCGTTCGAAGGCCTCGCGCGCCACGTCGCTCTCGAGCTGCCGGGCGGCGCTGACCTCGCGCTCCGCCAGCAGGGCGCCGAGCACCAGGGGGATGGTCACCAGCATGACCTCGAACACCTGGATGGCCACGTGCCGCTCGGGCTTGGGCACCACCATGAACGGCCCGATGCCATGGGTGGCAAGGATGGCCACCACCACCGCGGCGATCACGGCGGCCGACGCCGCGCCACGCGGGCCGAACCGGATGGCCGCGTAGAGCGCCACCGGGAGCACCAGGAAGAGCAGGATGACCGCCGTGGTGCCGGCGGGCACCGCGGTCATGACGGACCAGAGGATGGCCCCTGTGACCAGCGCGACCAGCAGCGCCTCGAGCATGTCCCGGGTCCGGGGCCGCGCGACCGGAGCGCCGAGCCAGGTCAGCGCCACCGGGACCACCGCCAGGAGGCCGAGCGCATTCATGCGCCACCAGCCGTCCCACCCGGAGTAGAACGGCATGTCGGGGTGGGTCCACAGGAACAGCCGGCCCAGGTAGGACCCCAGGACGCTGGCAAGGGGCGCGAGGAGGGCGGCGGCGAAGAGGGCGAGCACGTCGCGGAGGGAGTCGAACCGGCCCCGGCACCCGAGGCGCCGCAGCACCAGCACGCCGCACACCGCCTCGGCGGTGCTGCCCAGGGCGGCGGGGAAGGCTACGCTGGGGTAGTAGCCAAGGGAGGCGCGCTGGACCAGCGTCGCCGCCGCCACCACCCACCAGTACCGCAGGCCGAGGAGCCAGAGGCCGGCCACGGCCACGCCGGTGGGCAGCCAGATGATGGCCATGTCCACGGCGTCGCCCTGCTCGCGCAGGAAGACCGCGATGAGCAGGGAGATGAAGAACACCCCGCCCCGCAGCAGCGCGTATCCGATGCGGCTCATGCCCAATAGTCACGAGCCCGGCGCCGCGGCGCCAGAGGCCCGAACGCCGACCGGCCCGGCGAGCGCCGGGCCGGTCGAAGAAAGGATGAAGACTCGATTACATCGCGGGACGCGCCTGACGGGTCCCCTCGAGCTCGTCGGCCAGGGGCTGGGCGTCGTAGATCCGGCGCAGGGCGTGGGTGATGGCCCGGGAGTCGACCCACACCGAGCGTGCCACCCGCTCGGTGAAGAGGAACCGGTTCGGGAGCATCTCGATGTTCCCGTCGAAGATGAGGCCCACGACCTCCGCGTCGCGATTGACCACGGGGCTGCCCGAGTTGCCGCCGATGATGTCGTTGGTTCCCACGCCGTTGAACGGCGTGTCGGGCGCGAGCGAGTCGCGGCGCTCGGTCCACCGCGGGGGCAGGTCGAAGGGCGGCTGCCCGCCGAAGGCGCTGGCGCGCTCGTAGAGCCCGTTGAAGGTGGTGTACGGCGCGGCCACGCTGCCGTTCATCGGGTAGCGGCGGACCTCGCCGTCCGAGATGCGGAGGCTGAAGGTCGCGTCCGGCGCCACCGAGTTGCCGAACACGGCGAGCAGCGCCCGCGCCACCTGCTCGTTGGCCTGGGCCTCGCGGTCGTTGAGGTCGGCGGCCTCCCGGGCCAGCGCCCGCTCCAGCGGGTCGATGACCCGTGCCAGGCGCACGAACGGATCCTGCGACCCGGCCAGGCCGGCGGCGCCGCCGGTGGCCAGCGCCTTGCGCGCATCGCCGGTGGTCAGGGTCGCGGCCGCCACCATCGCCTGCGCCGCGGCCTCGGGGGTGCGGCCCTGCAGCGCCTGTCGCAGGACCGGGTCGGTCGCCGGCAGTTCGGCCTGCATGGCCGTGAAGTAGGCCGTCAGCAGCGCCGCTTCCTGCACCGCATCGACCGGGGCGCCGCCGAAGAGGTTCCGCTCCAGCCCGGCCTTGTTGGCGTCCTGGTACGGCGCCAGCCGGTCGGCGTCGGGCTTGGCGGTCTCGGCGCCGTAGCGCACCACGGCGAGGGCCAGGTTGAGCAGCCGGCTGCCATAGGCGCCGGCGGCGTGGTAGCGGCGGCGGACGTCGATGGCCTTCCGGCGCGCGGACACCTCGGTGACCACCTGCCAGGCGCGGCCGTACTGCCGCTTGAGCGCGGGGTCGGCATCGACCTTGGCGCGGAAGGCGCGTTCCCAGCCCCGCTTGTGCTCCATCAGCCGGGGATCGAGCAGCCCCGACTGGTAGCCGAGGATGGCCTTCTGGGTGTTCTCGAGGCCGAAGATCAAGTTGCGCAGCGCCTTGCCGCGGACCGAGTCGGCGCGCCCCAGGGCGTGGTACGTCCCGATCACCCGCTTGAGTTGGTCCAGCTGCACCGGGTACTGCACGTCGCGCAGAAACTCGAGCTGGGCCATGGTGTTGAGCCGGCCGGTGGAGCCGGGGTTCCCGATGACGAAGATCAGGTCCCCTTCCTTGCTGCCGTTCTGGCTCCAGGTGAAGTGCTGCGGGGTCGCGGCGGGCTTGCCGTCGACGTACGCCCGCACGAACGAGATGTCGAGGTTCCAGCGCGGGTAGGTGAAGTTGTCGGGGTCGCCGCCGAAGAAGGCGATCTGCCCCTCCGGGGCGAAGACCAGGCGGATGTCCTTGAAGCGGTGGAAGCGGTACAGCTTGTACTGCCCGCCACGGTACATCGTCACCACCTGGCAGGCCGCGTCGGGCTCGGTGGCGCCGCATTCGTCCTCGATCGCCTTGATGGCCTTGGCCCGCTGGCTGGCGGCGGTCTTGGCGTCGGCGGTGGGCGCGGCGGCGCGGGTCACCCGGTCGGTCACGTCAGTGATGGCCTGCAGCTGGTCCAGGAAGAGCCCCTGGCAGGCGCGCTCGTCCTCCCGCCTGCCGGCGTAGAAGCCGTTGGTCAGGAAGTCCTCGCCCTCCCGGGTGGCGCTCTCGATGCAGGAGCGGGCACAGTGGTGGTTGGTCATGACCAGGCCGTCGCCGGAGACGAACGAGGCCGAGCAGCCGCCGCCGTACCGCACCGCGGAGAGCCGCACGTGGTCCATCCACTGGTCGGACGGGGTGAAGCCGTAGCGCGTGGCCCAGTACTCCTTGGGCGGCACGTCGAAGGTCCACATCTTGCCGGTCTCGAGACCGGGGTACTCGCCCTCGAGCAGGGCCTGCGCGCGCGCCGGGACCACGGCCAGGAGCAGCAGGGCCAGGAGGGACAGCAGTCGTGAGGATCGCATGGGATGAGCGGGGTCGGGGTGGGCCTGCACGGCGCGAAAACTCCGCGGCCGTAAGCTAACCGGCCGCGGAGTATGCCGCCCTGCGGATGAAGGAAGCGTGAACTCAGGCGGCAGGCCACCGCCAGCCGAAGGTCCCCGCCGTCAGGAGGCCGTAGACCAGCGCGTCCAGCAGGTCCTTCCCGGTCGCCGACCAGGGGCGCTTGAACCAGATCGAGGTCGGGATGTAGGCAAAGCCATACGCCACGAACGCCACGCACCCCACCACCCGGAACACCGGCAGGTACCCCACCCCCGGGGCCAGCGTCCGCGAGGCCAGGTAGCCCGCGATCAGCGACACCACCACCGAGTACACGAACCACTGGGCCAGCTGCGGCCCCATGTTCGGCACCCCCGAAGGCGAGATGGTGAGCATCGCGTTCGGACCGTCGGTCCACTTCTGCTTCATCTCCGGCGTGTCCATCTGCTTCATGTCCGCGCAATAGGGAATGAAGTACAGCCCCGGCGCGGGACTGGACTTGCGCAGGGCCGCGCGCACCTCGTCCTCGTTGCTCAGCCCGCGGTATTCCTTGTTATGGTAGGTGAAGGCCATGTGGATGACGCTGCTGGCCAGGAACACGAAGACCGCGGAGAGGAGGATGGGCAGCCAGAGCTGTGCGAGGGACACCATGGGCGACTCCAGAGGGGGGAGGGGAACCACGCCCTCGATCTACAGCCGAACCGGCCCGGGTCAAGGTGTGCCATACCGACCTGACAGCGCCACCGTCACCCGCGCGTGACACCCTCCGGCGCCGGGGTCCGCGCCATGACCAGGCAGAGCCAGGCCCCGAAGCCCAGCGTGAGGAGCAGCACCAGCCCGCTCAGGTCCCGCACCAGCCCCGCGATCGCGAGGTCATGCTGCAGCACGCCGAAGCGCCCCAGCAGCCAGGTCCAGTCATGGATCGCGTCCTCGCCGAACGAGACCAGGTCGAGGTCGTTGGCGCGCGCGTCGGCGATGTAGCGCGCCATGTGGGCCAGGCTCGAGGCCAGCCAGGCGCCGGCCGCGGTCAGCCCGAAGTAGTCGCGATGGGAGTAGAGCAGCACGCCCGCCAGCACCGGGATCAGCACCTGGTTGAGGCTGCCCCCCGCCACGCCCATGAACTGCCCGAGGAACGACCAGAACAGGTGCCCGAACTCGTGCGCGCCGAACGTGATGCCGCCGAAGAGGCCGCTCGCCTCGGGATCCACCAGCTGGCGCCGGCCGTCCCACGCGAACAGCAGCAGCAGCGGAAGCCGCCACAGCCACCAGCGGCCGGCCGCCCAGGCCTCGGCCTCAGCGAAGAAGCGTCGCATCCGAATCGTCCTTGAGGGTCACGCCGGTGATGCACCGGCGCCGCGCCTCCGCCAGCAGCCAGGCGAGCTTTCGTGCCGCGGCCGGCACCGGCAGGCCGTCGGGCCGGATGTTCGACACGCAGTTGCGGTCGGCGTCGGTGCGGCCGGGCCGCGGGTCATGGGTCAGGTAGGCGCCGAGGCTGTCGGCGGCCGACAGGCCCGGCCGCTCACCGATCAGCACCAGCACCAGCCGGGCGCCGAGCGCGACGCCGATCGCGTCGCCCAGGGCCACCCGGCCCTGCCGCGCCAGCACCGGGGGCGCCAGGGTCCAGCCGTCCCCGGCCAGGGCCCGGGAGAGCAGCTGGACCAGCGGCGCGGCGTGCCGCTCCACCGCCACCCCGGAGAGGCCGTCGGCGATCACCACCGCCAGGTCCACGCCGCCCGGCGGCGCCGCGGCGGCGAGCACGGCCGACGCCCCCTCCGCGAGGCGACGTCCCAGGTCGGGGCGCAGCAGGTAGGTGCCGCGGTCGGGCGCGGCGCTGTCCACCCGCACTGGCGCAGCGCCACCGGCCTGCAGCGCCGCGGCGATGGCGTCGAGATCCGCGACGTGGTGCACGGCGTCCCGTGCCTGCGCGTGCGCCAGCTGGAAGGCGAGATGCGCCTGAGTGGGCAGGCTGCTCCCCGCCCGGCCCAGGGCGATCCGCGCCGCGGTGAGCGCGCGGAGCGGCGCCCAGGGATCCGCCGGGGTCAGGCTCACCGGGCCAGCGCCGCGATGGCGTCGCCGAGGGGCAGGGCACGCGGGTTGACCGGCGCCAGGCGGCCCGCCGCGTCGCAGATGCCCATCCGCGCCAGCCAGGCCTCGAACTCGGGCGCCGGCCGCAGGCCCAGCAGCTGCCGGAGGTACAGGGCGTCATGGAAGCTGGTGCTCTGGTAGCCCAGCATGATGTCGTCCGCGCCGGGCACGCCCATGATGTAGGTGCAGCCGGCGGCGCCGAGCAGGGTGAGCAGCGCGTCCATGTCGTCCTGGTCGGCCTCGGCGTGGTTGGTGTAGCAGACGTCACAGCCCATCGGCAGGCCGAGCAGCTTGCCGGCGCAGTGATCCTCGAGCCCGGCGCGGAGGATCTGCTTGCCGTCGTGGAGGTACTCGGGGCCGATGAACCCGACCACGGTGTTCACCAGCAGCGGGTCGAAGGCGCGGGCCACCGCGTAGGCGCGTATCTCGCAGGTCTGCTGGTCCACCCCGTGGTGGGCCCCGGCGGAGAGCGCGCTCCCCTGCCCCGTCTCGAAGTACATCACCTGCCGCCCCACCGTGCCGCGGCCCAGGCCGCGCGCCGCGTCGTGTGCCTCACGCAGCAGCGCGAGCGAGACCCCGAAGCTCGCGTTGGCCGCCTCGGTGCCCGCGATGGACTGGAACACCAGGTCCACCGGCGCGCCGCGGTGGATCAGGTCGAGCGTGGTGGTCACGTGCGCCAGCACGCAGCTCTGCGCCGGGAGCGCGAGCCGCAGCCGCAGCGCGTCGAGCATCTCGAGCAGCACCCGGACGGCCTCCGGATCGTCGCTGGCCGGGTTGATGCCGATGACCGCGTCGCCGTTGCCGTAGAGCAACCCGTCGAGGAGGCTCGCCGCGATGCCGCGCGGGTCGTCGGTGGGGTGATTGGGCTGCAGCCGGGTGGCGAGCCGGCCTTCGAGCCCGAGCGTGGTGCGGAAGGCGGTGACCACCCGGCACTTGCGCGCCACCAGCACCAGGTCCTGCACCCGCATCAGCTTGGTCACCGCGGCGACCATCTCGGGGGTGAGGCCCGGCGCGAGGGCGGTCAGCGCGGCCGCGTCGGTGTGGTAGTCGAGCAGCCAGTCACGGAAGCCACCCACCGTCAGGTGCGCCACCGGGCGGAACGCCGTCGCGTCATGGCGGTCCACGATGAGGCGGGTGACCTCGTCGGTCTCGTAGGGAATGACCGCCTCGTTGAGGAAGGCGGTGAGCGGCAGGTCGGCGAGCGCGAGCTGCGCCGCCACCCGTTCCTCCGCGCTCGCCGCGGCGAGGCCGGCCAGCTCGTCGCCGGAGCGGCGTGGCGTGGCGCGGGCCAGCAGGGTGCGGAGGTCGGCGAAGCGGTAGCGGGTGCCGCCGACCGAGTGGGTGTGCATCGCCGTGGAGTCTCCCGGGGTGGACCGCGCGCGCCACCGGCGCGCCTCAAGGATGGGCCGCGAGGGGGATCGCCGTCAATCGAGGGCTCGCGCCCCGCCCCGGGCGGTGGCTACCTTCCCCGGCAATTCCCTCCCCCGAGAGCACCCGTGTCCCGTGCCGCCCTGCTGCTCCTCTCGCTCGCCGCGCTGCCCGCCACCGCCCAGGCCCCCGGCGCCCTGATGCCGCTGCCCGTGCAGCTGCGCTGGGACCCAGGCGTGCTGCCGCTCGACTCGACCCTGACCGCCCGCGTCGTGGCCAGCCCCGACGATCGGCTGGAGCGCGGACTGGCCCGCGCGCTGGGCCGCCTCGGCCGGCGCATCGGGCAGCGGGTGGCCACCGGCGCGGGCACCGATCCCGCCGCGCGGCTGGTGGTGACGGTGGCGAGTCCCGGCCAGGCGGTCCAGACCCCGGACGAGGACGAGTCCTACGACCTCAGGATCACCCCCGAGCGCATCGAGCTCACGGCCCCGACGACGGTGGGCGCCCTGCGCGGGCTGGAAACCCTGCTGCAGCTGGTGGCCCCCGCCCCGGGCGGGTTCCAGCTCCCGGCGGCGACCATCACCGACCGGCCCCGCTTCCGGTGGCGCGGGCTGCTGCTCGACACCAGCCGCCACTTCATGCCGCCCGCGGTGGTCAAGCGCACGCTCGACGGCATGGCGGTGGTCAAGCTCAACGTGCTGCACTGGCACCTCTCCGACGACCAGGGCTTCCGGGTGGAGAGCCTCCGGCATCCGCGGCTGCACCAGGCGGGGTCCGACGGCCTCTACTACACCCAGCAGGAGCTCCGGGAAATCGTGGCCTACGCCCGCGATCGCGGCATCCGCGTGGTCCCCGAGTTCGACATCCCCGGCCACGCCACCAGCTGGTTCGTGGGGTACCCCGAATTCGCCAGCGCGCCGGGCCCCTACACCATCGAACGGCGCTTCGGGGTCTTCGAGCCGACCTTCGACCCGACCCGGGAAGAGACCTACGCGTTCATCGACAGCTTCATCGGCGAGATGACCACGCTCTTCCCTGACCCGTACTGGCACATCGGCGGTGACGAGGTCGACCCGACGCAGTGGAACCAGAACCCCCGCATCCAGCGCTTCAGGCGCACCCGGAACCTGCGCGACAACGAGGCGCTGCAGGCCCACTTCAACGAGCGGCTCGGCCGGATCCTGACGAAGTATCACCGCCGCATGGTGGGCTGGGACGAGATCCTGCACTCCACCCTCCCCTCCGGCACCGTGATCCAGTCGTGGCGCGGTACGGAGTACCTCGGCCAGGCCGCCCGGCAGGGGCTGCGCGGCATCCTCTCGGCGCCGTACTACCTGGACCACATGCGGACGGCGGCGGAGGTCTACGTGGTGGACCCGCTCCCGTCCGGCCTCAAGCTTACCGCCGAGGAGGAAGCGAACATCCTTGGCGCCGAGGCCTGCATGTGGGCCGAGCAGGTGGGAGCGGAGACGGTCGACTCGCGCATCTGGCCGCGCATGGCGGCGCTGGCCGAGCGCTTCTGGAGCGCCGCGAGCGTGCGGGACGTGCCGGACATGTATCGCCGGCTCTCCCAGGTGAGCCTGGAGCTGGAACGGGTGGGACTCACCCAGGAGGGCCACACTGCGCGCATGCTCCGCCAGCTCACCGGGCGACGGGACAACCCGCTGCTCGAGGCGCTGCTCACCGCCACGATGCCGCCGAGCTTCGGGCAGCGGGCCCAGCTGCAGCGGCCCATCCAGTCCACGCCGCTCACCCGCCTGGTCGACGCCGCGCGGCCCGATCCCTGGCTCCGCTCCCGGTTGGAGCAGCAGGCGCGGCGGGTGGTCGCCGATCCCGCCGGGGCCGTCGAGGCGCGCGCGGAGCTGCAGGGGGCCTTCGCGGGGTGGCAGACCCTCGGCGCGGCGATCCGCGCCCTCGCGGACACCGTGCCGCTCGCGGCGGACGGCATCCCGGCCGCGGTGGCGATGGGTGAGCTGGGACGACTCGGCCAGGAGGCGCTCGATCGCCGGGGCGCGGGCGGCAGCGACGGGGCCTGGGGGGCGGCCGCGCTGGCGCGGCTCGACAGCCTGGCCCAGCCGCAGGGCCTGCTGCGGCTGGCGGGCGTGGACGCGGTGCGGACCCTGGTGCGGGGAACGCCCTAGCCTGAGGATGGCAGCGGCCGCCGCCGCGCGAGCGTCGGCGCAGCCCCGCGCTACTCGCCGACGATGGGCCAGGGCTCCCAGCTCGTCCACCGCCCGCGGGTGAAGTCCGGAACCTCCTGCGGCTTGCCCTGCCGCGCCACCGAGCGCACGCTCAGCTCCACCATCGAGGACAGCGCCGCCGCATCGTACACGTTGGCGTCGGTCGGCAGCCCGGCGCGGAGGCAGGCGATCAGCCGGTAGTCCTCGAGGAAGTCCATCCCGCCGTGCCCCCGGTCCATCTGCTGGATCTTCTCCGAGCGCCACAGCGGGTGGTCGAACTCCGGGTAGTACTGCTCGGCGTCCTCCCACCCGTGCCCCGCGCTGCGGCCCTCGAGGTGCACCCGGTGGGGCCATCCGCTCACGATCCCCCGGGTTCCCTGCAGCAGCTGCAGCCGGCTGTAGGGCCGGGGGTTGTTGGTGTTGTGGGCCAGGTAGATCGTCCGCCCCCGCGCGGTCTGGATCAGGCTCACGTTCTGGTCGCCCAGGACATAGCGCTCGGTCCGGCGCGGGTCATCGGCGGGGAGATGCTCCTCGCGCCACGCCTGCAGCCCGCGGCTGGGCGAGCTCATCGAGCTGATCCGGAGAAAGCGGTCACCCCGGTTGATGTCCATGCAGTTCGCCACCGGGCCAAGGCCGTGGGTGGGATAGAGGTTGCCGTTGTGGGTGGTGGACCAGGCCCGGCGCCACAGCCCCTCGCCCTCGGTGGAGAACTTGATGCCGCGGAGGTCGTGCAGGTACGCGGCCTCCCCGTGGAGCACCTCGCCCAGCAGCCCCTGGCGGACCAGGTGCAGCGCCATGAGCTCGAACCGGTCGTAGTTGCAGTTCTCCATCATCACGCAGTGGCGCTGGTACTTCTCCGCCGCCTCCACCAGGGCCCAGCAATCGTCCACGCTCATGGCCGCGGGCACCTCGGTGGCGGCGTGCTTGCCGTGGCGGAGCGCCGCGAGCAGCACCGGGACGTGCCACTCCCACGGGGTCGCCGTGTACACCAGGTCGAGCTCGGCCTCGGCGCACATCCGCTCGAAGTCGCGCGGTCCGCGGGTGTAGAGCGCCGGGGCGGGCTGGCCGGCGGCCACCACCGTCTCGCTGGCGCGCCGGGCGTGCGCCTCACGGATGTCGCACACCGCCCGGAGCTCCACCCCCTCCAGGGCCAGCAGGTTCTCCACGTGGACCGACCCCATTCCCCCCACCCCGACGAACCCCACGCGGACCCGGTCCAGGGGCGGTGCGCGGAACGGCGCGGCGGGGCCGGGGTGCGGCGGCGCGGGCGGCAGGATCCGGGGGAGGTTGCCCCCCAGGGCCAGGGCGGCGCCGGCACGGACAACGTCTCGACGGGTAGGGTCGGCGGTCATGGATGCGGGGGCTGGGGTGGGTGGACCGGGCCGGGTGGCGCCGGCGTGCGGAGTCCGCGGCCTTCCGCGTCTCCCGCGCTGTCAGTAACTCTAGACGGTCGGGGCCCCCGGGAAATAGCCCCGGACGCCCGGGGGTGCTAGAATCCCGATCCGGCCGGCGGCCCTCGCCGCCCTCCTTCATAGCCCATCGCCCGGTTCCTGATGTCCGTGACCTCCGCCTGCCATCGCTGTCAGACGCCACTCGATTCCGGGGCCCGGTTCTGCCAGGTCTGCGGCTTGAGCGTGTCGGGCGAGCAGACGGCCCCGCTGCCGACCCTGACCCAGGTGCTGCAGCAGGCCACGCTCGGGGAGTACGAGGTGCTCCGGGAGATCGGCCAGGGTGGCATGGCCACGGTGTTCCTGGCCCACGAGATCGCGCTGGCGCGGAAGGTGGCGATCAAGGTGATGTCGCCCCAGTTGGTCCACGGGGCGGACATGATCGAGCGGTTCAAGCGCGAGGCGCGCACCGCGGCCAGCCTCAACCACCCGCACATCATCCCGATCTACGCCGTGCGCGAGTCGCAGCACGTGCTGTATTTCGTGATGAAGTACGTGCAGGGCCGGCCGCTCGACGCCATCCTCCGCGACGTCGGCCCGCTCCCCTTCCCGATGGTGCGCTCCATCCTGGCCGACATCGGCTCGGCGCTCGACTACGCCCATCGCCAGGGCGTCATCCACCGCGACGTGAAGCCGGGGAACATCCTCATCGACGAGGAGGGGTTCGCGGTCATCACCGACTTCGGGATCGCCAAGGCGGCGCAGGGCGAGACGCTCACCCGCAGCGGCACCACGGTGGGCACGCCGAGTTACCTCTCCCCCGAGGCCTGCTCGGGGGAGTCCACCGGCCCCGCGGCCGACCAGTATTCGCTGGGCATCGTCGGCTACGAGATGATCACCGGCCAGCTGCCGTTCAGCGCCGAGTCGAGCCTGGGGATGATGTATGCCCAGGTGCACGCGCCGCCGCGCCCCAGCGAGCACCTGCGGCCCGACTGCCCGCGCGACCTGCGCGATTCCATCATGCGGATGCTGGAGAAGGCGCCCGCCGACCGCTTCCCCACGCTCAAGGAGGCGGGGGCCGCGATCTCGGGCGCCCGCATCTCGGGCCGGACCGGCGACGGGCTCACCAGCACCGACGAGCACGTGCGCAGCCACATCGGCCTGCTCGCGGTCGCGCGGCCCGGCCGCCCGGTGGGCGAGGCGCGCGCCACGCCCGCGAGCCCCGCCCCGCTTGCGCGCGTGCCCCCGAGCACCCGGACCATGGCCCGGCAGCGGCGGGTGCAGTTCACCCGGGTGCTGGGCGGCCTCTTCCTGGCCGGGCTGGGCGCGGTGGCCGCGATCCTCGCGGTGCGCGGCCAGCTGAGCCAGGTGCCGGTGGCCGATTCGCTCCCGCCGCCGCGTGACACCCTGGCCGCCCGGATGGACAGCCTGCTCATCGTGGCGCGCGGCCGGGCGGAGTACGCCCGGGAGGTGGCGGTGACCGGCGGGGCCAGCGCGGCCGCGATCGCCGCGGGCGACTCGATCCGGCTCCTCGCCGACTCCCTCGCGGCGCTGGGCCAGAAGCCGGAGGCCGCGGTGCTGCTGGAGCGGGCCGCCAACCTCTGGAGCGTGGCCACCCCCGTGCCGCAGGCCGCGGCGCCGGCCGAATCCACCCCGCCGCGCCGCCCCGGTCCCACCCCCGCCCGCCCCGGCACTCCACCGGTGGTGCCGCGCCCCGGCACCACCACGCGGGCGGACTCCCTGGGCGCCAGCGGCCAGCCGGTGTCCGACTCGGTGGCGGTGGTCCGCTTCTACCTGGAGCTGCAGCAGGCCATCCGCTCCCGCCAGCTCGGCGAGGTGCGGCGCCTGCTGCCCAACATGACCGAGTCCGAGGAGCGCGACTGGCGCGGCATCCTCGAGGATGATCGCACCACCCGGATCGAGGCGCTGTACGAGGTGCGCACCGTCAGCCGGACCGAGGATGTGGTCTACGCCCGGGTGAAGGAGATCCTCACCCTGGTCCGCCAGAACGGGAAGATCGAGAAGAAACGCGACCGGCTCCTCTGGACCCAGCTGACCCTGGGCCCGCAGGGGTGGCGCCAGATCCGCGCGGAGAAAGCCCCCTGATGCCCATGCCACCGTTCCACCTCGCCTTTCCGGTGCACGACCTGGCCGCCGCCCGCGCCTTCTACGGCGGGCTCCTGGGCTGCGCCGAAGGCCGCAGCTCCGAACACTGGGTGGACTTCGATTTCCATGGGCACCAGGTGGTGGCGCACCTCTCGCCCGCGGAGGCCCGCCCCGCCGCCGCCAACCAGGTGGATGGGAAGGACGTGCCGGTCCGGCACTTCGGCGTGATCCTCGACTGGGACGCATGGCACGCGCTGGCCGATCGGCTCCGGGCGGCCGGCGTGCGCTTCATCATCGAACCCGGCATCCGCTTCCAGGGCCAGGTGGGTGAGCAGGCCACGATGTTCCTCCTCGACCCCTCCGGCAACGCGCTCGAGTTCAAGACCTTCCGCGACATGAGCCGGATCTTCGCGCGTTGACCCGGCGTCCCGTCGCGTCGTGCCTCCCCTCGCCAGGACCGCGCCCATGCGTCTCCGCCGCCTGCTGCCGGCCCTCACCCTCCTCCTCCCGATGACCGATCCCCTGGCCGCGCAGGCCACCGACGATCCGTACCGCTGGCTGGAGGCGGTCAGCGCCGAGTCCTCGCTGGCGTGGGTGCGCGGCCAGAACGCGCGCAGCACCGGGGCGCTGACCACCGACCCTGGCTTTGCGCCGCTCAGCGAGCGGATCCTCTCGATCCTCGACTCCGACGCCAAGATTCCCTACGTCGAGAAGATCGGGCCCCACTACTACAACCTCTGGCGCGACGCCGCCCACCCCCGGGGGCTGTGGCGGCGCACCACGCTGGCGGAGTACCGGACGCCCGCGCCCGCCTGGGAGACGGTGATCGACCTCGACGCGCTGGGGGCAGCCGAGGGGGAGAACTGGGTGTGGCACGGGGCGGCGTGCCTCCAGCCGGCCTACCGCCGCTGCCTGGTGTCGCTCTCGCGCGGCGGCGCCGACGCCGACGTGGTGCGCGAGTTCGACCTGGTGACGCGCCAGTTCCTCCCCGGCGGCTTCACGCTGCCGGAGGCCAAGTCGAACGTGGCCTGGCGGGACGACGACGCGATCTTCGTCGGTACCGACGTCGGGCCGGGCTCCATGACCACCTCGGGCTATCCGCGGCTGGTGCAGCTGTGGCGGCGCGGCACGCCGCTGGCCGAGGCGGAGACGGTCTACGAGGGCCGGCCCGACGACGTCTGGGCCTACGGCTGGCGCGACCTGACGCGGGGCTTCGAGCGCGAGTTCGTGGCCCGGGGGATCACCTTCTACAGCAACGAGATGTTCCTGCGGCGCGACGGCGTGCTGCACCGGATCCCCAAGCCCGACGACGCCAACGCCAGCGTCTTTCGCGAGTGGCTCCTGCTCGAGCTGCGCAGCGACTGGACCGTGGCGGGCCGCACCTGGCCCGCGGGGGCGCTGCTGGCCACCCGGTTCGAGGACTTCCTGGCGGGCGGGGGGGCGCTCGAGGCGCTGTTCCTCCCGACCGACCGGAAGTCGCTCGCGGGCTTCAGCGTCACCCGGCACCACGTGGTGGTCAACGAACTCGACAACGTCCGCAACCGGCTGTACGTGCTGACGTGGCGCGACGGCGCCTGGCAGCGAGCCCCGCTCCCCGGCGTCCCCGAGTTCGGCGCGGTGGGGATGAGCGCGGTGGACCCGGAGGAGTCGGACGCCTACTTCCTGACGATCACCGACTTCCTGACCCCCACCAGCCTGGCCTACGGGACGGTGGGCGGCGGGCCGGCCGAGCGGCTCAAGCAGCTCCCGGCCTTCTTCAGTGCCGACGGACTGCGGGTCAGCCAGCATGAGGCGGTGTCCGCCGATGGCACCCGGGTCCCGTACTTCGAGGTGGCGCGGCGCGACCTCTCCCGCGACGCCCGGCACCCGACCCTGCTCTATGGCTACGGTGGCTTCGAGGTCTCGATGCTGCCCAGCTACAGCGCCTCCGTGGGGGCGGCCTGGCTGGAACCGGGGGGCGTGTACGTGCTGGCCAATATCCGCGGCGGCGGCGAGTTCGGGCCACGCTGGCACCAGGCCGCCCTCAAGGCCAACCGCCACAAGGCGTACGAGGACTTCATCGCGGTGGCGGAGGACCTGATCCGCCGCGGCGTCACCCGGCCAGCACAGCTCGGCATCATGGGCGGCAGCAACGGCGGCCTCCTCATGGGCAACATGCTGACCCGCCGCCCGGACCTGTTCGGCGCCATCGTCTGCCAGGTGCCGCTGCTCGACATGCGGCAGTACCACACCCTGCTCGCGGGCGCCTCGTGGATGGGGGAGTACGGCAACCCCGACGACCCGGCGGAGTGGGAGTTCATCCGGACGTTCTCCCCCTACCACAACGTGCGCGAGGGCGTGACCTACCCGCCCACGCTCTTCACCACCTCCACGCGCGATGACCGGGTGCACCCCGGGCACGCGCGCAAGATGGTGGCGAGGATGCTGGAGCAGCGTCACGACGTGCTCTACTACGAGAACATCGAGGGCGGCCACGCGGGCGCCGCCGACAACCGGCAGGCCGCCTTCATGTCGGCGCTGGCCTGGACCTTCCTCCAGCGGCAGCTGATGCCCGCGCCCGCCACGCCGTAGGCCACCCCCTGGAGACCGCCGGGCTCACCCCACTGAGCGAGCTGCACGCCGCCCTGCTCCAGGCCACCATCACGCTCGGCCTGGTGGCGGTCTGCGGCCTGCTCTACGCCCGGTTCCGGAAGCCGTACTTCTTCTGGTGGGCGGTGGCGTGGAGCCTGTACCTGGCCCGCCTCGGCGCCATCCTCATTTACGTCCCGTCCGGGCGGCCATTCTGGCTCTACGCCCACCAGGTGGCCACCGGCTGGACGGCGCTTGCCCTGCTGTGGAGCGCGGTGGTCTTCTCCCGCGGCTCCCGCTTCCGCCCGGGATTCTGGGTGGCAGTGCTCTTCCCCCCGCTCTGGTCCTACTTTGCCATCTATCACCTCGGCGTGGAGGAACGGTTCCTCTACGCCGCCCTGCCCGCGGTGGCGTTCCTGAGCGGCGCCACACTGTGGACCGCCGGCGTGTTCTTCCACTTCCGCCGCAAGACCGGCTCGCCGGGGGCGCTGCTGCTCGCCTTCGCCTTCCTGCTGTGGGGGCTGCACCACCTCGACTATCCGGTGCTCCGGGCCCGCGGCGCCTGGAACCCCTGGGGCTACTACCTCGACATCGTCTTCGCGCTGCTGGTGGGCGGCGGGATCCTGATCCTGGTCATCGAGGACCTGGAGCGCGGGCTGCGCGCCCTCTCCACCCTCTCGGGCGACCTGCAGCGCGGCGAGGGTGGCGCCGACGAGGTCGGCGCCCTCCTGGGCCGCGCGCTGGTGCTGCCGGGCGTGCGTGGCGGCGCACTCTACGACCGGACCCGCGCCGAGGTGGTGCGGGGACTCGGCGCCTGCGCCCCGTGGGAAGGCCACCCCCCGAACGGGGACACCCAGGCGCTGATCGAGGAGGTGCTCGCCACCGGGCGGCCGGCCTCCGGCAGCAGCGGGGTGTTCGCCTATATCGCGGCGCTTCCCGTCATGCGGCGCGATGCCGTGGCCGGCGCCATGCTCATCGTCGGCGACGCCCGCGATCCCTTCGCCGCGCTCGACGCCTCGTTCCTGCAGGCGCTGGGGCAGCAGGTGGGCGCGGCGCTCGAGAACGCCGACCTCGACCGCCGGCTGCGGCGCCGCACCGAGGAGCTGGAGCGGCTCTCGGTGCGCATGGTGGAGCAGCACGAGGAGGAGCGCCGCCGCCTCTCCCTCGAGCTGCACGACGAGACCGCCCAGGTCTTCTCCGCCGTGAAGCTGCAGCTGGGCATCGTCCGCGAGGAGGTGCCCGCGCCGCAGGCCGAGCGGCTGGCCCGGGTTACCGAGCTGGTCGATGAAGGGATGGCCAGCATCCGCAGTGTCACCGACCAGCTCCGGCCGTCCCTGCTCGACGACCTCGGCCTGCTCCCCGCGCTCCGGGCGCTGGTGGCCGATTTCGAGAGCCGCACCGGGATCGTCGTCACGTTCGCGGCCCCCGAGCGCCTGCCGCCGGTGGACACGCTGGCCGAACTCGCCATCTTCCGCGCGGTGCAGGAGGGACTCTCCAACGTGGCGCGCCACGCCGACGCCGCCACCGCCACCGTGGCCCTCGCCGCGCGACCCGACGGCCTCACCATCCGCCTCGAGGACGATGGCCGCGGCCTCTTCGCCGACGGCGCAGTGGTGGAGGAACACACCGGCCTCGCGGGCATGCGGGAACGCTTCACGGCGCTCCGGGGCACCGTCGCCCTGGAGCCGGGCGCGACCGGCGGCACCCGGCTCACCCTGCACCTCCCGCTGGCCCCCGAGCACTGATATGGCCGATCCGATCCTGCGGGTGATGCTGGTGGATGACCACGTGCTGGTGCGCGAGGGGATCCGGCACGTGCTCACCGGCACGCCCGGCGTCGAGGTCGTGGCCGAGGCGGGCGACGGCGAGGTGGCGCTCGCCCTGGCGCAGGAGGCCCGCCCCGACGTCGTGGTGCTCGACCTCTCGCTCCCGGGAGCCGGCGGCCTCGAGGTCACCACCCGGCTGCGCACCCTGCTGCCCACGGTGCGGGTGCTGATCCTGAGCGTGCACGACCATCCCGAGTACGTCCTCGGCGCGGTGCGCGCGGGAGCGCAGGGCTACCTGCGGAAGGACACCTCACCCGCCGAGCTCCGCGAGGCGCTGCGGGCGGTGGCCCGGGGCGAGTCGTACTTCTCCCCGCCGGTGGCCCGCCACCTGAGCGCGGCCCTCCGCGGGGACACCCCGGCGGACGATGCCGCCACCCGGCTGGCCCGGCTCACGCCCCGCGAGCGCGAGGTCCTGGCCGGGATCGCCGCCGGCGAGACCAGCCGGGCCATCGCCGCGCGGCTCGGACTCTCCCCCCGCACCGTCGAGACCTACCGCGAGAACCTGGCCCGCAAGCTCGACATCAAGACTGTCGCCGGGCTCACCCGCTTCGCGGTGGAGGCGGGGCTGGCCAAGGAACCCCGCGGCTGACGTGAACGGCCGGCTCCGGCCGGCGTGAAGCTTCCCTCACCCTCGCACGACGTACCCCCCCGCACGCGTTCCAGCGTTCCCGCGCAACTGCTTGGCCTGCATGCAGGTGCGCCAAGGGACGCGGGACGCGTCCGTAGTTCTACGGAGCGCGAGCCCCGCAGCTTCCCGAATTACCGCGAATCAGGTCGGGCACTACCGTAGACCCGCACCCACATGGGTGCGGACTCCCAACCTGCGGCAGGACTACCTGAATGCGTTTCCCTCGCTCGTGCCTCGCAATCGCAGTGCTCTCGGCTTCCTCCCTCAGCGCGCAGGCCACGCCGCAACGCGTGACCCGGGACACCGTCATCGAGTTGCAGGAGATGACCGTCACGGCCACGCGTGACCTGCGCGAAGTCTTCCGCACCCCGGCGCCCGTGAGCGTGGTGGACTCCACCACGCTCGCCCGGCGCGCCCCCGGCAGCATCACCGACCTGTTCTACGACCTGCCGGGTCTCGACGTCAACGGCATCGGCCCGAGCCAGTCACGGCCGATGATCCGGGGCCTCCTCGGACAGCGCATCCTGCTGCTCCAGGACGGCATCCGCATGAACAACTCCCGCCGCGAGTCGGACTTCGGCGAGATCCCCTCCCTCGTGGGCCTCGAGGCCCTGGGGCGGGTGGAAGTGGTCCGCGGGCCGACCTCGGTGCTCTACGGCACCGACGCCATCGGCGGCGCGGTGAACCTGATCACCCGCCAGCCGCCCGCCGCCATCAGCGGCAGCAGCGTGCGCGGCAGCGTGGGCTACCGCTACCAGAGCGCCGGCAGCCAGCAGCGCCCCTGGGGCCTGGCGGCCGGGCAGGTGGGCCGCTTCAACTGGCTCGCCTTCGGCTCCTACCGCGACGCCGGCGACTACACCGCGCCCGCCGGTACCTTCGGCCAGCTGCCGCTCCCCAGGGACGTGAAGGTGCGCGACAGCGGCGTCCGCGACCAGAACTACGCCGCCCAGCTCGGCTACAACTTCTCCGAGACGCAGGGGGTGAGCGCCCGGTACGAGCGCTACAGCGCCGCCGATGCCGGCTTCGGCTACGTCAAGCCGACCGACCTCAACCGTCCCAGCGATCCGACCATCCAGATCCGCTACCCGACCCAGGGCGTGGACCGCGTCTCCCTCGGCTACACCAACCGCACCCTGGGCATCGCGGTCGCCGACCGCCTCGACGTCACCACGTACTACGTGAGCAACGCCCGCCGCCTCAACTTCGACATCATCATCCCGACCGGGCCCGGCTCCCAGGGCCAGATCTCCACCCGGAACCACACCGACCTCGACACCTATGGGGTCCGGCTGGAAGCCGCCAAGGCCGTGGGCAGCGTGCTGCTCACCTACGGCGCCGACGCCTTCCGCGACCGCTCCAACAACAGCGACACCAGCACCACCACCGGGTTCGGCCCGCCGTCCACCGATCCCGTCTCCAAGACGCCGAACGCGATCTTCCGCAGCATCGGCGGCTTCCTGCAGAGCGACGTCCACCTCGGCGACCGCTTCAACGTCATCGCGGGCGTGCGGCTGCAGAGCATCAAGGCGGAGACCCGGCCCACGCCCGGCGTGACGCTGCCGCTGGTCTCGGATGAGCACGCCACCGCGGTCGGGACCCTCAACGCCGAGTACCTGCTGAGCGACCGGGTCAGCCTGGTCACCTCGGTGGGCCGCGGCTTCCGCTCCCCCAACCTGATCGAGCGGTTCTTCGAGGGCCCGACCCCCGAGGGCTTCGGCTACCAGGTGCGGACCCCCGACCTCAAGCCCGAGACCAGCATCAACGTGGACGTGGGGTTCCGCTATCGCGACCCCCGCGTCACCCTCGAGGCCTTCGGGTTCCGCAACGAGATCACCAACGGCATCGGCCTCGTCCCCACCGGCGACAGCATCGCCGCCGGCCCGGGCCAGTTCCTGCCCACCTACGAGAACGTGAACTTCGGCAAGCTCCGGGTGCTCGGCGTGGAGGCCAGCGGGCGGCTGAACCTGGGACGAGGCTTCTCCACCGCGGCCAACCTCACCGTGTTCGACTCGAAGGATGTCCGCGACCCGACCAACCCGGTGGCGCAGAGCTACGGCCTGCGGGTGGGCGGCGAGGCCCGGTACGACCATCCGGGCAACCGGTTCTGGCTGGCCTACGGGGTGCGGCACAACGGCGAGCAGAAGGATATCGCCGTGACGCTGAGCCCGGTGGGCTCGCCGGTGCCCTCGTTCACCATTATGCACGCCCGGGCCGGCATGCGGCTCTTCACGGCCGGCCGCAGCAGCCATTCGGTGACGTTCGTGCTGGACAACCTGGGCAACACGCTCTACAGCGAGGCCTCGAACTCGAATTTCTTCCGCCCCGCCCCGGGCCGGAGCCTCACCGCCGCGTACCGCGTCGACTTCTGAGGCGGCAACGAAACGGGGGCCGGACACCCTGGTGTCCGGCCCCCGTGGCGTTCCGTCGAGTCGCATCATCCGCCGAGGCGCTGGCGCTCCTCGTCCGTGAGCGGCCTGGCGCTCTCCGGGGTCACGAACACCGGCACCTCGAACCGCGCCTTGAAGTCCACCCCGGGCAACGCCGACTGGACCTCGAGGTCCCAGCGGACCGTGTCCCGGGAGTTGCGCTCGTCGGTGGGCGGCGCGTCCGACGGAATGGCGAAGGCCACCGGGATCCGGAGCCCCTCTCCCGCCACCAGCGAACCCGGCAGCTGCTGCTCCCGCTCCCACAGCGTGGACGTCGTGGTCCGACGGTTCTTCCCGGACCCGGTCGTCACCAGGCGCAGGCACTTGAGCGTGACCTTGACGTCGCTCTCGGCCGGGAGTCCCCGCGGCACCAGCACCTGCCCCGCCAGCGCGCGACCCACCACCCCCGGACGGGTGGCCAGCTCGAAGACCGGGGAGCCGAAGCGCCGCTTGCGCAGCGTCTGATGCACCGCGGCCGCGGCGAGCCCGAGGGCCACGAGCGGGAAGAGCCAGACGAACAGCGCCCCCCCGTCCCCCGGGTTCTGGCGCGTCACCGTCAGGGCCACCGACCATCCGACCACATTGAAGACCACCGCCAGCCCCGTCAGGATGCACCCGGCGTTCTTGTAGTCGTCCTCGATCCGGCCCGAGGCCCACTTCTCGGCGTCCCACGGTTGGCCGCTCATGCGCCCGCCGTCCCGGTGGCGATCGGCCGGCCCGAGCTGGCCCATTCGGTCCAGGAGCCGTCGTAGAGCGCCCCCGGCGCGGCGCCGATCCGCTCCAGCGCGAGCAGGAGGTTGCAGGCGGTGGTCCCCGAGCCGCAGGTGGCGATGACCGGCCGGTCGAGGCCGATCCCCGCTCGTTGCAGCCGCGCCCGTACCTCCTCCGCCGGCAGCACGAGACCTTCGGCCCCGACCAGGTCGGTGTAGGGGAGGTTCACTGCCCCCGCCATGTGCCCGCTCGGGAGCCCCGGCCTCGGCTCAGGATCCCGCCCCTCGAACCGGCCGGCCGAACGCGCGTCGACCACCTGGGCCGTCCCCTGTGTCAGGGCCGCCGCCACGTCGTCCGCACTCCGCACCAGGCCACGATCGAGGCGTGCGGTGAAGGCCCGGGGCGTCGCCGCCGTCACGGCACCGGCGTCCATCGGCCGGCCCACCGCGCGCCAGCGCACCGAGCCGCCGTCCAGCACCGCCACCGCGCGGTGCCCGAAGGCGCGGAACATCCACCACGCCCGCGCGGCACTCAGGTTGGTGCCGGAGCCGTCGTAGACCACCACCGCGTCGTCACTGCCGATGCCGAGTCCGCCCACGTAGGCCCCGAAGGCGGCGTCGGAGGGAAGGGTGTGCGGCAGCGGCGAGGCGGGATCGCTGGCGGCGTCGAGGTCGAAGTAGCGCGCCCCAGGCAGGTGGCCGGCCTCGAACTCCGCCCGGGCATTCCGGCCCGTGGGAGGCAGGTACCAGGAGGCGTCGAGCACCACGAGTCCGGGGGTCCCCAGGCGTTCGGCCAGCCAGGCGTCGGGGACCACCGGAGGCATTGAGAAAGTCGTCATGGTTGGGCCGTATCTTAGCTGGAACCCCGGACCTGAGCGAGAGGAAATCCCATGCGCGCCCACACCCTGATCCTGGCTGCCCTGCTGGCCACGCCGCTCGCCGCGCAGCAGCGGGCGGTGGTGGTGAACCGGGTCCGCCTCCCCGACCAGCAGGTGCGGGACCTCGAGACGCGGTGGTCGGTACAGGTCCGCGATGGCCGCTACTGGTACGACGCGACGTCCGGCGCCTGGGGCATGGACGGCGGCCCGACGGCCGGCTGGATCCTCCCAGGGCTTGCCCTCGGCGGCGGGCTGCCGCCCGATGCCTCCAACGGCGCCACCGGCGTGTTCATCAATGGCCGCCAGCTGCCGGACCAGGACGTGCGCGCCCTGATGCAGATCACGCCGGTGTACCGCGGGCGGTGGTGGGTGGATGCCCGGGGCAACTTCGGCGCCGAGGGCGGACCGGCGCTGGGCAACCTCTGGATGCTCGCCCGGCAGCGTGGCGGCCGGAGCTGGTCCATGTACACCAACCAGGGGAACAACTTCATCGCCGGCGACGAAAACGGCTGCACCTACTTCAACAGCCGGGACAACGGCGGCGGCACCAGCACCTCCTGGGCCTCGCCCGGCTGCTGACCCGCGCCGGCACTCCCGGAAGCACGCGAGGGCTCCCGTCCACGACGGGAGCCCTCGTGCCGTTCCGGGGGCCTCAGCGGGAGGGACGCTGGGGTGCCGCCGGGGCGGGCTGCGGCGGCGGGGGGCCCTGGCCGGGGCCGTCCGCGCCGGGCACGACCTTCGCCGCCTCGATGGTGATGTCGAGCGTCACCTCGTCGCCGAGCAGCACGCCGCCCCCTTCCACCGCCCGGTTGTAGGCCACGCCATAGTCCAGCCGGTTGATCTTCGTCGACACCGCGAAGCCCACCCGGTCGCGGCCCCGATTGCCGGGGCTGATCCCGTTGTAGGTGCCGGTGAGCGTGATACGCCTGGTCCGGCCCCGCATGGTGAGATCACCCGTGAGGCTGATCTCCTCGCCCTTGACGGCCACCCCGGTGCTCACAAAGGTGATCTCGGGAAAGGAATCGGTCGCGAAGAAGTCGTCGGAGCGGAGGTGGGTATCCCGGCGCTGGTTGTTGGTGGAGATGCTCTTGGCCCGGATGATCACCTTGACGGAGCCCCTGGCCCAGTCGGCCGGCTCCCCGGTGATGGTGCCTTCCCAGTCCGTGAAGGTGCCGGTGACCCGGCCCACGAGATGCCGGATCCGGAACAGCAGCTCCGAATGGGTGGGATCGATCTGCCAGGTGGTCGCGGCGCCGGTGTCGGGGGCGGCCGCCGCGACCGGCGGCGTGGCGGGCGGGGCCACGAGGAGGGCAAGGGAGGTCGCAAGCGCCAGCATGGAGACTCCAGTGAGGGGAAGGGCTCTGGGCACCGGAAAATAGCGGCGCCCCGTCACGGTAGGGTACGCCGTGGACGGGGCTTCCGTTGAGTACCCAGCTCCGGCCCGCCGGTTCCCCTAGCGGTGCTGCCCCAGCCCTTCGGCGGCGATGCGACGGACCTCCGGGTCGGCGTCCTTCATGGCCCGGACCAGCAGCGGAGTCACCGTGGCATCCTCGATGGACCCCAGCGCACTCACCACCTCGCGACGCACCTGCACGTCGGGGTCCTCCAGCGCCCGGCCCAGCCCGGCCACCGCCCGCGGGTCCCCGATGGAGCCCAGCGCGCTCGCGGCGGACTGCCGGATCTCGGCATCCTGGTCCCGCAGGGCATTGATGAGCGACTCCGGGGCACGGTCCAGGGCGTCCAGGGACCCGAGCGCGCTGATCGCCTCGTGCCGCACGAACCGGTCGGGATCCCCGGTGGCACGCCCCAGTGCCTCGGCGGCGGCGGGGTCCTCGATGCTGCCGAGCGCCGACGCGGCGGCCGCCCGCACCTCGGCCACCCGGTCCTCGAGCGCCCGGATCAGGGCCGGCACCGCCGCCCGGTCCTCGATGCTGCCCAGTGCCTCCGCGGCCGCGCGGCGCAGGTCCGGACTGGGGTCGCGCAACAGCTCCGCCACCGGGCGCGCCGCCTTGGGATCCTCGATCGAGCCCAGCGCTTCCACCAGCGCGAGCCGAACCTCGGGATCGCGGTCGTCGAGGGCATCCACGAGGGCGGCCGTCGCGGCGGCATCCTCGATCGACCCGAGCGCTCGCGCCGCCTCCTGACGAACCGCCGGGTCGCGGTCGCGGAGCAGCGGGAGCAGGGGCCGGGTGGCCCGCGTGTCCTCGATGCCTCCGAGCGCGTAGGCCGCCGCCCGGCGCACCCCCGCCTCGGGCCGGTCGAGCAGCCGGACCAGGCCCGGCACGGCCCGGGCATCCTCGTACTCGCCCAGGGCCCACGCCGCCAGTCGCACCACGTCCGGGTCACGGTCCGCGAGAGCCTGCTGCACCGCCTCGAACGCGGCCGGGTCCTCGGAGGTCCCCAGGCCGAGCAGTGCCGCCTCACGCACCCGCCCCTCAGCGTGCCGCAGGCTGCCGCGCAGGCCCGCCGACGCCTCCGGGAGCGGGCTCATGCCCAGCAGCCGCGCTGCGGCCCGTCGCACGCACGGCTCCGGCCGGGCAAGCGCCGCGAGCAGCAGCGGGACGGCGCGGCGGTCGAGGACCCCGCCCTGATAGGAGCGCCGCACCGAGTCGACCGCCGGCCGACGATCCCGAAGGGCGGCGACCTCCAGGCCACCGCCCCACCAGCCGTTGCCGAGCATGTCGACGGCCAGCTCGCACACCGAGGCGTCGGTGGACGCGAGCGCGGTGAGCAGCGCCCCGACCTGCGCCGAGTCGGGGCCGTGGCGCGCGTCCTGCCGGGACCAGCGCGGTGGCCGTGGGGCCCGGATCTTCGGCATGTGAAATCGCGGACCGGGCATCGCGAGCGCCATCGGCGCCACCATGGCGCGCGGCGGCCGCGGTGGGGCCGGGGGCGCCGGGGCGGGCGCGGCGGCGGCCTGCAGCAGCACCGCCGCGCCAAGGGCCAGGAATCCGGCCGCCACGGCTACTCCGACTCCCGCTGGCCCAGCGCCATCGCCGCCTGACGACGGATCACCGGATCATCGGAGCGCAGCGCCCCGACCAGCGCCTCGAGCGCGCTCCGGTCCCGGATCTCGCTCAGCCCGTTGATGGCGGCCTCGCGCACGTCCGCGTTGGCGTCGGCCAGCAGGGTCTTGAGCGCCGGCACCGACTTCGCGTCGCCGATGCGGCCCAGCGCGTAGGCCACCTGCTGCCGCACATCGGCCGACCGGTCCGTGGACATCGCCAGCAACTCGGCCGGCACCTGGGTGAGCCCGGCCTCGGCCACGGCGTTGACCGCCATCTGCCGGATGTCCGCCGCGGGGTCCTTGAGCAGCCGCGTGAACGCGGCGACGAACCGCGGGTCGGCCGGGCCGTCCTCCTCACTCTCGTGGAGGTGGCTCAGCGCGTAGGAGATCGCCACCTGGCGCATCTCGGGATCGGCGTCGTTCATGGTGCTGAGCACCACATCCACCGGCACCCCGTCCGGGAAGCTGCTGAGCGCGGAGAGGGCGTGGCGGCGCACCTCGACCGAGCCGTCCTTGAGCAGCCCGAGCAGGCCCGGCACTGCCCGGCGATCCTCCAGCGAGCCCAGCGCCAGCGCCGCGTAGGCCCGCACCTGCGCGTCACCATCCTCCAGCGCCGCGATCAGGCCCGGGACCGCCCGCGGGTCTTCGAGGTTGGCCAGCGCCTGCGCTGCGGCGCGCCGGACATCCACGTCGCGATCCGTGAGCGCGCCGATCAGCGCGGGCACCGCGATGCTCGTGGTGTCGCGCGGCCGCTCCCGCTCGAACCCGGAGTACGCCCGGGCAGCCGCCAGCTCGCGCCAGGCATCCGCACCGGCCACGGCCATGGGCGCCAGGGCCGGCATGGGCGCCCGGGGCGCACGCGGCGGCTCCGGCGCGACCGGGGCGCGCGCCGGCGCCCAGGCCTCACTCCGCAGCCGGGCCATGTCGGCCCGCGCCGCGCGCCATTCCGCGGACCGCATCCGCGTCCAGAGTCGGCGCAGGGTGCCGCTGCTGTCGCTCCCGGCGCTGTCGGTGGCGACGCTGTCCCGCGCCACGGGCTGTTGCGCGTGCGCGGTCACCGTCGGGACGGTGATCGCCGTGACGCCAAGCAGCGCCACGGCGCCGGCGGCGAACCAGAGTGTACGTGGAGCGTTCGGCATGGGACGACCCTCGATCAGACGGTGGATGCGGGTGACCAGCTGGGATCGGCGCTCCGCCATGCCCGCGAGGGGCACCGGCTGCGGCGTGGCGGTGACCCACTCCGCCACCTTCACCAGGCAGCTGGCCAGGGACACGCCGGAGCCGGTGCGACGCACCGCCCAGTCGTCACAGAGATATTCGGCCGCTTCCTGCAGCCGCACGCGCGCCAGCCGGTTGAGCGGCTGGAAGAAGAAGACCCGCTCGAGGGCACACCCCAGCGCGAGCCACATCGGGTCGCGTCGCACCAGGTGCGCCAGTTCATGCGCCAGGAGGGAGCGCTGCTGGGCCGCGTCGAGCTCGGTGAGCGCCACGCCCGGCAGCACGATCTCGTCGCGGCCCAAGGCCACCGGGCTCGCCAGCCCGGCGGCCTGTGTCAGGCGCACCGGCCGGCGGACCGCCCCGGCCCGGCGCAACTCGGCCACCATGGCCAGCAGCCCGGGGTCGGTGACGGGCACCCGGGGGCCCATCCCCTGCAGCGCGCGGCGGCGCTGCACCAGGTACAGCCCGAGCAGCGCGGCGCCGACGCCGGCCCAGCCCCACAGGGCCAGGGTGAGCCCGCGCCCTGCCCCGCCCGCGGTTGCCCCCACGACCGGCGAACCATCCCCAGCGACCACTGGTGCCGCGGGAGGTGCCGCCGGAAACGAGGTCGTGACCTCCGGGCTCACCGCCGCGGGCACCGGGGCCGCCAGCAGTCCCTGCCAGGAGACTTCCGCCGCCTGGGACGCTGTCACCGGGTTGCGAACGGCGGTGGAAAGCGCCAGCACGCCGCTCAGCGGCTCGAACGGCAGGGCGGTCTGGAGCGTGGCGGTGAGCAATCCCCCCACCATCCCGGCCTTCCAGAGCACGTCGCGGCGCGAGGCGCTCACGCCGGGCCGCCGCGTCAGCAGCCAGGTCAGCCCGAGCAGCAGGGTGCTGTGGAGCGCGTAGGTCAGCAGCCAGCTGCCGGCAAAGGTCTCGAAGCTACTGGGCATCGGAGTCTCCTCCCTTCCCTGCCTGGGCCTGCTCGAGCATGGCCCGCACCCGGTCCAGGTCGCCGGGACTGATCTCCCGCTCGCTGAGCAGGTGCGAGACGAGCGCCGCCACGTTGCCGTCGAAGAGCTGTTCGGTAAGTTCCCGCACCATCGAGTGCCGCACGTCCGCCTCGGTGACCAGCGGGTGGTACACGTACTGCCGGGCGCGGGTCTCGTGGGCCACCACCCCGCGCTTTTCCAGCCGGGAGAGCAGCGTGGCCACGGTGGTCAGGGCCAGGCCTCGCTCCGGCCTGAGCGCCTCGCAGATGTCCGCGACGGTGGCCTGGCCGCGCTCCCAGAGCACCCGCAGGATCGCGATCTGGAGTTCGGTGAGCTGGTGGATGTCGGACATGGTACCTCGTCGGACCCGGGGGAGCTGCCACGCCGGCCTCGGGGCCGGCACCGACTACACCTGTAATATTACGCTTGTAGTGATTCCGTCAAGACGGGAACTTCCTCCGCGCGGTTTCAGGGTGCGCCGGCCCTCCGGGAAACCGGGGTGCCGCCCCACTCGTAGCTCGCGGGTTCACCCCTCTCCCAAGGCATCCGGGATGCGATACCTCCTGCTGGCCGCAGGGCTGTTCCTTCCCGCCACACTTGATGGCCAGACCCGCGGCCCATCGAGTTCGGCGTGGCTCTCGCTCCTTCCGGGCGGGGTGGCCAAGCGACAGTTCATCATCGACTGCACCAACTGCCACCAGTTCGACAGCGTGGTGGCCCTGCCCGAGGGCCGGGAGCGGACCCGGGACGAGTGGGCGGCCGCGGTGCGCAAGATGCTCGAGTACGCCGGGAGCTCCACCAGCTTTCCGATCATCTCCGCCGGCCGGGACCCCGACTCCACCGCGGCGTGGCTGGTCGCGCAGCTGGCGGGGCGCCGCCCGACGGCGGTGCCGCCTCCCCGGCTCGGCCGCGCCGAGGTAACCGAGTTCCCGATGCCCCTGGCCACCGACCTGCCCCACGACGTCGCCATCGACGGCGGTGGCCAGGTTGTCATCACGGGGATGTTCAGCCACGTGATGTACCGGCTGGAGCCGCAGCGCGGGATCATGACGCCGGTGGCGCTGCCGGTGCCCAAGGGGGGCCCCCGCGCGATCGAGGTGGACCAGCAGGGCGACTGGTGGGTGCTGCTGGGGGGCGCGGGGCTGCTGGGGCGGTATGCGCCGGCCAGCGGGCGGTGGACCACCTGGCCGCTCGGGATGTACCCGCACAGCGTGGCACTCGACCCCGACGGGGTGGCCTGGTTCAACGGGCATTTCACCCGCTTCCCGGAGCAGATCGGGCGGGTGAACCCGGCGAGTGGGCGGGTGGAGGTCTTCGACCTGCCCCCGCATCCGCGCCTGGCGCGCACCGCGGGCGGGCCCATCCCCTACGAGTTGCGCGCCGGAAGCGACGGCACCATCTGGGGCTCCGAACTGCAGGGCAATCGCATCTTCGCGTTTCACCCCGCCACGCGCCGGAGCCGGGTGTGGGACCTGCCGACGCCCATGAGCGGTCCGCGCCGCTTCGACATCGGGCCCGGCGGCACCCTGTGGATCCCGGGCTACGCGTCGAACATGCTCATCCGCTTCGAGCCGACCGGGCAGCGCTTCTCGGAGTTCCCGCTGCCGGTGCCCGACGCGCTGCCCTACGTGGTGCGGGTGGACCCCGCGCGGAACGCCGTCTGGATCGGCACCGCCGGCGCCGACCTCGTGTTCCGCTTCGATCCGCACACCGAGGATTTCACCGCCTACCCGCTGCCGAGCGCGGGGGCACTGATCCGTCACCTGGCCATCGACCCTTCGAGCGGCGACGTCTGGCTCGCCTACGGCGCCTCGCCGTCCCGCACCAGCGCGCGGGTGGCGCGGCTCCGCCCGCGCTAAGGCCGCGCGGCCCAGGCCAGGCCGTCAGGGCCGAGCCCGGTCTCGACCTCCGCCACCACCGCCAGGCGCTCCAGGTCGAGCACCGCGATCCCGCCGGCCTGGCTGCGCGAGACGAACGCCCGCCGGCCGTCGGACGAGGGCACCAGGCCGATCGGCGTGCCCGGCACCGGGATCCGGCCGATGACCGCGCGTCGGTGCGCATCGATGACCACCACGGCATCGGCGCGGGCGTCGGAGGCGAGAATCCGGCCGCCGTCGGGCGTGAAGGCAAGGCGGATGGGCATGGTCCCGACGGGCAAGGTGGCGATCACTACCTCGGTGCGGACGTCGATCACCGAGACGGCGCCGTCGCCGTTGTGCCCCACCCACAATTCCCCACCGTCCGGCGAGAGCGCGATCCCCTCCGGTTGCGGGCCGACCGCGATGTGCCGTGCCTCCCCGGTGGCGAGGGTCAGCCGGGTGACGCTCGCCGATCCCACGTTCGCGGTGTAGAGCGCGCGGCCGTCCGGCGAGGCGACCACCATGTGGGTGGCCAGCTGTCCCGTCCGGGCCACCCAGTCCACGCCGACGGCCGGTTCGTCCAGCCGCGCCACCGCCTGGTTGACCTCCGCGGTGAAGTACACCCGTCCCCCCGCCATCACGATGCCATGCGGCCGCCCGAGGGAATCGAGCGGGAGCTCCCGGGCGGTGAGCGTGCCCAGGTCCACGACGGAGATCGAGTGCCCGGCCTGCCGGTCGCCGTAGTTGGTGACGTAGGCGGTGCGGCCATCGGGGGCGACCGCCACCTCGTGCGGGCCGGTCCCGGTGGCCACGCGCCCCACCACGCGGAGCGCCACCGGATCGACGACCACGAGCGTATGTTCGGCCTTGTTGAGCACCAGCAGGACGGTATCGGGCGCGAGGGCGACGAGCGCCGCCAGGGCGAGGGACGACAGGGCCATGAATGACTCCTCAGGAAGTGCCAGACGTACGGTGAGGCATAGACGGCGGGTTTCACTTCCCTGATATTCCCCCCATGCCTCCTTCCCTTGAAGCCCCCGGCGCGCGCCTGGCCGGACTGTGGGCGCGGCTGTCCCCGCTGCCCGGCGGCACCTGGCTGTTCAGCCGGGTGCTCGGCTGGATGGTCCCGTACACCGGCTCCATCGGCGCCCACGTCGTGACGCTCGGGCCGGGCCACGCGCGGGTGGTGCTCCGGGACCGCCGCGCGGTGCGCAATCACCTGCGCTCGGTGCACGCGATCGCGCTGGT
Source organism: Gemmatimonadota bacterium (assembly GCA_016713785.1). NCBI lineage: Bacteria > Pseudomonadati > Gemmatimonadota > Gemmatimonadota bacterium. The sequence continues at coordinate 2,117,383 of JADJOM010000003.1, forward strand.
GAACCTGGCGGAGGTCGCCAGCGGACTGGCCATGCTGGTGGGACTCCCCCCAGGGGTCCGCGGGATCGTCACCCGCCTCGGCATCGAGTACTTCAAGAAGGCGCGCGGCACCCTGACGGCCGAGTCGCGGGTGACCATACCAGTGGTCACCGAGCCGACCGACTACGAGGTCACCGCGCTCATCACCGACACCGCCGGCGAAGTGGTGGCGCGCGCCACGGTGCACTGGCGCCTCGCGCCGGTATGAGCCCCTCCCTGCTCGACACGCCGCTGGCGCGCCACGCCGGGATCGAGGTCCCGGTCATCTGCGGGGCGATGTATCCCTGCAGCAACCCCGAGCTGGTCGCCGCGGTGTCCGAGGCGGGCGGGATCGGGATCATCCAGCCCATCTCCCTCACCTACGTGCACGGCCACGACTTCCGCGAGGGGATCCGGCTGATCCGCCGGCTCACCAGCCGGCCGATCGGGATGAACGCGCTGATCGAGCAGTCGTCGAAGACCTACCACGAGCGGATGACCCGCTGGATCGACATCGCGCTCGAGGAGGGGGTGCGGTTCTTCATCACCTCGCTCGGGAACCCGCGCTGGGTGGTGGACCGGGTGACCCCGGTGGGCGGCATCGTCTATCACGACGTCACCGAGCGGAAGTGGGCGGAGAAGGGCCTCGCCGGTGGGGTCCACGGGCTCATCGCGGTGAACCGGCGGGCGGGCGGGCACGCCGGGAGCCGGACCGCGGAGGAGCTGCTCGAGGAGCTGGGCGGGCTCGGGGCGCCGCTGGTCTGCGCCGGGGGCATCGGCGACGAGCGCGACTTCGTGGCCACGCTGCGGATGGGCTACGCCGGCGCGCAGCTGGGCACCCGGTTCATCGCCACCACCGAGTGCCGCACCAGCGAGGCCTACAAGCAGGCGATCCTCGCGGCCGGCGAGGACGACATCGTCCACAGCGAGCGGATCACCGGGGTGCCGGTCGCGGTGATCCGCACGCCCTACATCGAGCGGATCGGGCTGCGCGCCGGGCCGGTGGCGCGGTGGATGCTCCGCCACCGCCGCACCAAGCACCTGATGCGCACCGTGTACGCGCTGCGCTCGCTGTGGCAGCTCAAGCGCGCCTCGCTGGACGAATCGGGCGAGCAGGACTACTGGCAGGCGGGGAAGAGCGTGGCCACCATCGACCGGATCGAGCCGGCCGCCGACATCCTCCGGCGGTTCGCCGCGGCGGCCGGCGCCGGCTAGCGCGGCATCGGCGGGGCGTGGCCCACGATCCGCTCCCAGCTCGCCGGGTCCGTGGCGCCCTCCGTGTTGAGCAGCAGGACCCGGCTCCCGCCGGAGAGGCCGAGGGCCGCGCGTGCCGCCGCGTGGCGCGGCGCCATCAGTTCCATGAGCCCCGCCAGCCCGGCGGCGCCGGACTCCCCCGCCACCACTCCGAGCCCGGCCAGCGTCCGCATGGCCTCCGCCGCCTGCGCGTCCTCCACCGCCACGAAGGCGTCGACGCCGTCCCGCAGGTCGGGCCAGGCGGCCGTGGAAGGGGTGCCGCAATTGAGCCCCGCCATGATCGAGGCGTCGGCCCCCGCCTCGAGCAGCACGGGTGCCCCGGCGGCAATCGAGCGCAGCGCGCAGGCGGCGCCCGTCGGCTCCACCGCGAGCAGCAGGGGGAGCTGCCCCAGCCCCTGGCGGCGGAAGTGCCGCACCACCGCGCTCGCGAGCGTCCCCACCCCCACCTGCACCAGCACCACGTCGGGCGGGCCTTCGCCCGCCGCGTCGAGCGCCTCGTCCACCTCGGCGAAGATGGTCTCGTAGCCCTCCGCCACCCAGGCCGGCACCTCCTCGTACCCAGGCCACCCATGATCCTGGATCAGCAGGCAGTCCGTCCCGGTCGCGGCCTCCGCCGCGCGTGCCACCGCGGCGTCGTACGTCCCCGCCACCTCGATCACCTCCGCCCCCTCGCCGCGGATCCCCGCGAGGCGCGCGGGCGCGGAACCCTGTGGCAGGTACACCCGGGCGGGCCACCCGAGCCAGCGGGCCACCCGGGCCACCCCCCGGCCGTGGTTGCCGTCGGTGGCCGTGATGAGCCGCAGCGGCGGCATCCCGGCGATGCGAGCCCGGAGCTCCTCGACGTCGCGCCACGGCTCGGGTGCGGTACCCAGCCGCGCCGCGAGCGTGCGGTAGGTGGCCCAGGCGGCGCCCAGCACCTTGTACGCCGGCAGGCCAAGGCGGCTCGATTCGTCCTTGAGCCAGACCGCCCCCAGCCCGAAACGCGCGGCCACCGGCGCGAGCGACCGCAGCGGGGTTGGTGCGTAGCCAGGCAGCCGGCGGTGCACGCCGCGGGGAGCGGTGTCGGGTTCCGGGTAGCGCAGCGCGGGGCGCCTGAGGGGATTGCGCAGCAGCTCACTCATGGTGACCTGAGTCTCCAATTTCTGGTCGGCCTGATACCGGTCAGCCCGTCGAGCCGCGCAGCGGCCCCGCAGAATACCGCACCGGTGGGCGTGGGGCTGGGTCGGCGTGTGTCATGCAAGCTGTTGTTGCACAACGAGATGAAGTATGGGCCCAACTGTTGCTTTAAGGAAGCGCAATCAGCAGGGCTTTGCAACGACTCGGGGTGCGGAGGCGGGTGCCATGTATCGGATCCGGTCAGCTTCAGGGAGCGAAGCGGTCTACAACTCGCTCGAGGAGTTCCACGCGGCGGTCCGTCGCGGGGAGGTCGACGCCGAGGACGAAATCTTCCATACCCGGGCCAACCGCTGGCTCGACGTGAAGAGTCACCCGCACTACCGGAGCGCGGTGGGCTGGAACGGCTCGGGGGAGCCGTCGCTGCCGCCGGCGCCGCCGGTGGCTGCCCATCCGCCCGCGCCCGCGCCGCGCGTCGCGCCGGCCCCGCAGGCCGCGGAGGCGCGGGCGCAGGCTGCCGAGCCGGCGCGTCCCGCGGCCACCGCCCAGCAGACCGTCCTCCGGCCGCAGCTGGTGGCCGACCGGCCCCCCGTCACGGCCGCGGCGACTCCGGCTGCGGCGCCGCCCGCGGCTCCTGGCCCGCCGCGCAAGAGCCGGGAGCTCGCGTTTATCGACCTCGGTGAGCCGGCGCCGCCCAAGAAGCAGAACGTGACGATCGTCGAGGCGCAGAAGCCGGCGCCCAAGCCGACGCCCGCCCCGCAGCATCCGCAGCACGGCACCGAGATCCAGTTCCTGGTGATGGATGGTGGCATCGAGTCGCCGGTGCGGAACTCCGCCGGGCACCGGACCGTGGCCGAGGATCTCGACCTGCTGTTCGATGCACCGCTGCCCGCGGCGAGCAACGTGGCCGTCGCCCCGCCGCCGGCTCCGCCCGCCCCGCCCAAGGTCGAGACTACGGTGCGTCCGGCCGCCTCTGCCCCCGTGGCCGAACCGCCCCGGCCGGAGCCGCCGAAGCCCGCACCCGCCCCGGCGCCGCAGCCCAGGGCCTCCTCACCGAGGCTCGAGGTGGTGAAGCCGGCGCCGAAACCCGCGCCCACGGCGGAGCAGGTCGAGACCGTCGCCCCCGTGGCCCAGCCCAAGGCGGAGCCGGTAGCGCCCACACCGGAGCCCGCCCGCGCCTCCGCACCTCGGCTCGAGGCCCTGAAGACCTCCGCGCCCCGGCTCGCGACGCTCAAGCCGGCCGCGCCCGCGGCACCCGTCCCCCCGCCGCCTGCCGTGGCGGAGGTGGATCTCGACATTCCCGACGCCTCGCTGCTCACCGAGCCGGCGCTGGCGCCGGTCGCGCCCGCGGCGGCAGGTGGCGCACGGGCTCGCACCGGCATGCTCTACGGGGCCGGCGCCTTCGTGCTGGTGCTGGGCGTCGCCGTGGCGGCCTGGAAGCCCTGGGCCCGGGGCACGGGCGACACGCCCGCCCCCCCGCCGGTGACCCGCCCCGCGTCGAGTGCCCCCGCCGAGAGCGCCACCACGACCCCGCTGGTCGGGGCGCCGGCCGTGTCGGTGCCCCCCAGGCCGCTCGCCGGCAGCGCGGGCCGCACTCCTGCGGGCGCCGTCCCGACGCCCGACAGCGCGGTCGAGGAACCGAAGGACGAGATCATCGCCGCGGCGCGGCCCAACTTCCGGCCTGAGGTGGATGTCGGCGCCGCGAGCCTGTCGATCGGTGGGGACCTTCCCGCCGCCCAACCCGGCGCGGCGGCCGTGGCCCCGAGCGAACTGGCGCGGCGGCTGGTGCGCGCGGAGTCGCAGTTGCAGGAGGAACTCACCGGCCGGCTCGGCGCCTTCCGGGACCTGCTTACCCCCGAGCGGCTCCGCACCGCGGATGGTGCCGCGCGTGCCCGCACCGCGTGGGGCGCCGGCGCCGACGCGCTCCGCCAGTACCGCTCCCGCCTGGCGCGCCTGGGGCAGGCCTACGAGGACAGCGCGCTGACGTCGCAGCGGGCCCAGCGCTGGCCGGCGGAGGAACTGCGCGCCTGGTCGGCGCGCCAGACGGCCGCGGAGCCCGCCGAGGTGGCCCAGCTTACCGACTTGATGGTGGCCCAGGTGAGCGAAGGGCTCGACCTGCTGGCCGCGTCCGACGGGCAGTACACGGTGAAGGGGGATCGCATCGCCTTCACCGCCACCGGCGCGGTGCCGCGCTACCTGAGCATCCGGACCTGGGTCGACCAGCGGATGGGCACCTGGCGGGCGCAGCCGGAGAATGCCCGCCCCTACACGGTGACCGCGCTGCTGCGCGCGCTGGGCGAGGGCTTCCCCGCGGCGCAGTGATCGCCCTTATCCACAGCTTTCCACAGCCCTCCACAGAATCCACAACTTCGCTCCGTCAAGTCGCGCACCGCGCGGCTTGACGGCGATTCTGTCGCGCGACAACTTGGGCCCTCCTCGCGATTCACCCTGACTCCGCCCTGCCCATGCCTGCGTCGCTCGACGAACTCATCGCCGCCTTCCGCTGCACCTTCTTCCCGGTGCAGGTGCTCGTCGTGGACGACGACGTCACCGCCCGCGCCGCGATGCGCCGCGTGCTGGAGCGCGCCGGCTTCAGCGTGATCGTCGCGGAGCACGGCGAGGATGCGCTGCGGCTGCTCGAGGGCACCCACATCCCGGTGGACCTGCTGGTCACCGACGTCCAGATGCCCGGGATCCAGGGCGGGCAGCTGGCGGCGCGGGTGCGTGAGACCTGGCCCGAGCTCCCGGTGCTGTTCGTCTCCGGGGAGCCGCGCAACGCGCGCCTGGCTGTCGAGACACCCGGCCCCACCCGGTTCCTCGCCAAGCCGTTCCTTCCGGCGGAACTCCTGGGCCTGGTCCAGGCCGTCCTCGACCTCCCGGCGCCGGACGGCGTCGGCATCCTCGGCCCGGCGCTCGAACTCGGGGCCTGAGCGACGCCGCCGGCGCGCGCAACGCCAGAGGGGCACCCGCGGACGGGTGCCCCTCTGGCGTTTCGGGCGGCACGGGCGCGTCAGGGCTTCACGAACAGCGTCGCCCAGTCCCGGTCGGCCATGACCACCAGCTTGAGGTGGAGCCGCCCGGTGGCGCCATCATAGAAGAACTTGTCGCCGGCCGAGGCGAGGAGCTCCGCGAGGGAGCCCGCGGCGGACATCGGGTTCCCCGCCCAGTAGTCGCGGATCACCTGGCCGGGAGCCGCCGCATAGGGCAGCGACAGGGTCACCGCGTCACCGGCCTGCGCGTTGTCCAGGTAGAACCGCGGCTGCGCGGGCGTGGCCGCCGACCAGGTCACCGCGTAGCCACGCGCCGGGAGCACCGAGAGGGCGGCGTGGTCGGTGCCGTTGCCGGTGCCGCTCAGGTCGAGCGCCACGGCGTCGTCCCGCGTGACGGTGAGCGGCGCCACCGGCTCCGACGCCCCGCTTCCCACCGAGAGCTTGGCAAAGCGGCTGGTGCAGACGTGCGCGTTCCAGGCGGCCTGGAAGGCGCAGCCCGGGGAGAGCAGGATCGGGGTGTTCGCGACCACCCACCGCCCCGCGTTGCCGGTCACCGCCCCGTCCTGGTCCAGGAAGACGGCCGACTTGTCGCCGTCCTTGTCGGCGTGCGGGTTCTCCAGGAACACCGGCGTGGCGTTCACGAACGTCATCCCCCCCGCGTAGTTGCGCGGGTTGATCGGGAAGGCGTTGGTCCGGTTGTAGCCGAGCGCGCTCGCCGGCACGGTGGTGGCGGCGGTGTAATTGATGAAGGTGACCTGGTCGGCCCACACCCGGCCGTCGTAGAACTCGTAGCCGCGCAGGTAGCTGCCGGAGGGCAGCTGGGCGATCGCGCCGGACTGGCCGATGAACGTGCTGCTGGTCACCGAGGTCTCGTACGCCGCGAAGGTGGCGCCGATGGCGTTGTCGGCCAGCAGTGCGTGGGAAAGGCGGAGGTAGGTGCCCCGGAGCCAGACGGCGCGGAAGTAGTGCTTGTAAGCGCGGAACCCGGTGAAGTCGGCCAGCACCGGCGCGGAGTTCGGGTCAGAGGGGACCGCCCGCGGCTCGTAGTTGGTGACCTCGGTGGTGCCATCGGGCAGAGGCCCGTCATCCACGAAGAGCCCACCGTTGTGGTTGGAGTGCGCCACGTTGCCCGAGAACTCGCGCAGCGGCGTGGTGCGGGGGAGGTCGGGCTGCCCGGTGGAGAGCCCGGTGGGCGACGCCGGGAAGGCGCACCAGAACCCGAACCCGGCCGACCCCGCCGCGACGTTGTCGCGGATGGTGTTGTCGGGGTTGGTGATCCAGAAGGTGGCCGGGGTGGCGTCCGAGGCGAGCAGGCGATCGGCGCCCTGCGGCACCCGGCTGGTGAGGCCGAGATTGCCTTCGATCAGGTTGCCGCTCTCGCCGCCGTCCTCGAGGAAATAGCCGTGCCCGGTATGGTCGTAGCAGACGTTGTCCTGCACCGCCGCGTTGTCGCTGCCGTGGACGGTCACGCAGCGGCTGAAGGTGCGCCAGACCGAGCTGTTCCGCAGGTACTGGCCGGTGACGTCCCCGGCCATGTGCCAGTGCATCGGGTAGCGCGCCAGGTTGCCCCGCTGGCCCATCTGGAAGAGCTCGACGCCCTCCACATGCGCCGTGGCGCCGGACAGCACGATGATGTGCCCCCCGAAGCCCGGCGTCGCGCCGGTGTCGCCCTGGATGGTGATGTTCCGGCTCAGGAGCCCCACCTCCGCCCGTTCGTCGAGCGACACCCCGCTCACCGTGAGCACCTCGCCGAAGTGCTCCCGGGCCAGCGGCGCCGCCAGGGTGAGGGTCCGGCCGCTGACGGCCGCGATCACCGCCTCTTCCGCGCGGCTCTGGTTGTAGTCGCTCGAGGCGAGCACGATCCGGTCGCCGACCCGCCAGCCGGGGTTCCGCACCAGCGTCACGCTGGTGGCGCCCTGGGGCGCGGTGCCATCGAGGTGGGTCCACCCCCCGCGCGTCTCGCCATGCAGCTCCAGCCGCCCGGACACGCCGATCATCTTGTTCCCGACGCCACTCACGTCCGGGTTGCCGGCGGTGCCGGTCAGGGTGATGAGCGCGCGGTGGGTATAGGGGTTCTGCTCGCTGCCGGCGGTGAAGCTGCCGTTGACCAGGATCCAGCCGGCCGTGAGCGCCACGTCGTTCGTGCCGAGCGCCAGGTCGCCGTTGACGGTGAGGCTGTGCAGCGCCGGGGGGCTCTGGTCCAGTTCCACCGCCAGGCCAACGGGGATCACCACCGAATCGCCGGCCGCGGGGACCTGCCCCGAGGGCCAGGTGGCCGGATCGGACCAGGCCTTGAGGTCACCGACCGGCGGCCCGCCGCCCGGCCCGGTGGACTCGGCGGCGCAGCCCATCACCAGCAGGCTGAATGCAATGGCGAAGCGACCGGGGAGCTGTCGCATTTCGGGGGACCCTCAATGATCGGGGAGCGGGACGGCCGGGACTCGGGCAATCATCGGCGCCCGGGGGCCGCGGCACAATCCGGAGGAACTGGTCGGTGTCAGATCCCATGACACCCTTCTGCAGGATAGCACTGCTGGTCGCCCCGCCCGCGTGACCCGCATCACCCAGGGACGCTGGCGTTCACCCCGCCCGTGCGGTGGCCCACGCGTTGCCAGTCTTTCACGTACGCCCGGGATCGCCAGCGCAGCGCCGCGCATCCCGCGCCTCTCACGGGGAATTGCATGGTGTCGCAGTACCACAACAGTCCCGCCTTCGTCCTGCCGATGGGCACCCTCCTCTCCGGACGTTTCCGGCTGCAGCGGGAGATCGGTCGCGGCCGCGCCGCGACGGTCTACCTGGCCTTCGACACCCAGCGCGCCACCGAGGTGGCGGTGCGGGTGGTCCGGCTGGCCACGCAGGAGCAGGCTCGCCTGCGCCGGGAGGTGTTCGCCGCCTGGGACATCGCGCACGACCACATCGTGCGGGTGCACGGCTGCTTCGAGGAGGGGGAGCTCAGCTGCGTGGTCATGGACCACGTGCAGGGCCTCGATCTGGGCCGCCGGGTCGTCGAGCGCGGGCCGCTGACCAGCGACGAGGCTTCGGCGGTGGGCCGTGGTATCGCGCTGGCGCTGCGCGCGGCCCACCGCCGCGGGATCCTCCACCGCCACGTCTCACCCGGCAATATCCTGATCGGGGGCGAGACCCGGGCCTGCCTCGCCGACTTCGGCTCGGCCGGCGCGGGGGCGCCGGCGGGAAGCGGCCGCGACTTCCAGGCGCCGGAGGTGATCTCGGGCCAGGCCGCGGACGCGCGCGCCGACGTCTACAGCCTCGGCATGTGCCTCTATTATGGACTGACGGGGCGCCTCCCGGTCCGGCAGGACCCCAGCCGGCCACCGCTCCCCGCCGCCGATGGCCATCGGCCGGCCAGGTGGGTCCCAGGCATCCCGGCGTGGCTGGACGAGGCCGTGGCGGTCGCCACCGCCGCGCTCCCGGCGGACCGCTACGGTTCAGCCGGGCGCCTGGCGGAGGTCCTCACCCCGGGGCCTGTCACGGACTTCAGCTCCCTGCCCGCGGCCATTAGCCTTCGGGCGTGAGCACCGAGCGCCTCTACTACACCGACAGCTACCTGACACGGTTCGAGGGGACGGTCCAGGGCCGGGCGGAGGATGGCCGGCGGATCGTGCTCGACCGCACCGCGTTCTACCCCACCTCCGGCGGCCAGCCCCACGATCTCGGCACCCTCAACGGCATCCCCGTCCTCGACGTCCTGGACGAGGGTGAGACGATCGTGCACCGCCTCGCCGCGCCACTCGCGGCCGACCACGTGGCCGGCGAGGTCGACTGGTCCCGCCGCTTCGACCACATGCAGCAGCACACCGGCCAGCATCTCCTCTCGGCGGTGCTGGAGGAGCTGTTCGGGTACCGCACGGTGAGCGTCCATTTCGGCGCCGTGTACGCCACCCTCGACCTCGACGCGGGCGCGCTGCCCCCGGACCAGGTGCGGCAGGCGGAGGCGCGGGCCAACGCCATCGTCGCCGAGAACCGGCCGCTTTCGGTGGCGTTCGAGGAGGCCGCGACGGCCAGCGGCCTGCGAAAGGCCTCGGAACGGGAGGGACTGCTCCGGATCGTGACGATCCAGGGGCTGGACCGGAGTGCCTGCGGTGGCACCCACGTCCGCGCCACCGGCGAGGTCGGGCCGATCGTGGTCCGTGGGGTGGAGCGGGTCAAGCAGCAGGTGCGGCTGGAGTTCCGCTGCGGCGGCCGGGCGGTGGCCCGCGCCCGCGCGGACTTCGACCTCCTCTCGGGCATCGCCGCCCACTGCTCCGCGGGGATCGACGACCTTGCGGCGGTGCTCGAGAAGCAGCGGGGCGACCTCTCCGCCGCCCAGGCCGAACGACGGAAGCTCGAGGAGGCGCTGCACGGCTACCGCGCCGGTGAGTTGTATCACGCGGCCGCGCCGGACGCCGCGGGCCGCCGCACCATCCTCCTCGCCGAGACGGGGAGCCTCGAGAGCCTGCGTGGCCTGGCCCAGGCGCTGATAGCCCGGCCGGGTGTGCTGGTGGTGGGGACCCTGGCCAGTCCGCCGACGGTACTGCTGGCCACCTCCGCCGACACCGGCGTCGATGCGGGGGCCCGGCTCAAGCCGCTGCTCGCCGAGGTGGGGGGACGCGGCGGGGGCAGTGCCCGCGTCGCGCAGGGCACCGCCCCCTCGTCCGACCTGCTCGCGCAGGTGGTGCGGACGCTCGCCGGCTAGTTCCGGACCGCCTCCACGGCGATCTCCAGCTCCACCTCATCCCCCAGCAGGCTGCCGCGATCGACCACCTGGTTCCAGGTGATGCCGTAGTCGTGCCGGTTGATGACGGCGGTGCCGTCGAAGGCGATGCGTTCCTTGTCGTTCTGGTCCGGCCCGAGCCCCAGGTACTGCCCGCGGAAGACCACCGGGTGGGTGTGCCCCTTGATGGTCAGCAGTCCGCTCATCTCGAACTTGCTGTCCTCGGCCACGATCCCGGTGCTCTCGAAGGTGATCTCCGGGAAGCTGTCCGTGGCGAAGAAGCGGGGGGAGCGGAGGTCGGCGTCCCGCCCATCATTATTGGTATCGATGCTCCGGCTGCGGATGACGATGTTCACCGTGCCCTTCTGCCAGTCCGTCCCGCGGGTGACGATCACCCCCGACCACTCGGTGAACTGCCCCCGGACCCGGCCCAGCAGGTGGCGGACCCGGAATCCCACCTCGGAGTGGGTCGGGTCCACCCGCCACGCCGTCCCGGCCGGCTGCCGGGTAAAGGTGCGGCCCTGGGTCTGGCCCCGGGCGTTGGCCCGGACCGTGTCCGGATGCTGCGCCGCCTGGGCCGCCAGGCCGAGGGGCAGCAGCCCCGCCAGCGCCACCAGTACCAGCTTCCTCGCCATCCCACGCATCGTTCCACTCCCTTGGATTGATCGGTTCGCCGCACAGGCTCGGCGGCAACATGCGCGCCGTCCCCGGAAGCGGGCATGGGCGGGGGATGTGACGCGGTTCACACCGGCTTCATGGAAACTTGTCATGGAGCGGACGGGAAAACGTCATCCAAGTTGTTAGGCCGCTCCATCTCCGCCCCCTATCATGGCGCCGTCCCCTTGCTGGATCGCCGCGCGCATGTTCCCGAGGCACCCCTATCCCACCGGCCCGCCCCCCAGGGCGGAGACACGGCGTCCCTCCGCGCGGCACCCGAGCCGCCGGCCGGGGCGACGGGAAGCCAGTCACCCGACTCGGGGAGTGCGTGCAGTCCCACACCGAAAGCGAGTACCTCCCATGCGTGCCATCTACGGCCCCACCACGGGCGGCGCGTGGCTCCTGACCGCGATCCTGGTCACCAGCGCGTGCCGTTCCGAACCCGCCACCCCGCGTTCCGCGGGCCTCGACCGCCAGCTGCAGGAGCTGAGCCTCGGCGCCGAGCGCGACAGCCTCCTCCTGGAGGTCGCGGCAAATGCCCGCCTCCTCGCCGACCTCGAGGCCGAACTGGCGACGTCGGCGCCCAAGCCCCGGCCGGGGCAGCCGGAGTCCCCGGCCCTGGAAGTGACCAAGGACACCCGCACCATCGTGCTGGAGCGGGTGCAGGCCCTGACCGGCCGCCTCAAGGCGGCGGAAACCCAGCTGGCGCAGAGCGAGCGCCGGGCCCGCCGCCTCACCCGGGCGGTCGACAGCCTCGGCACCGGGCTGACCGCCGCGAAGAGCACCATCACCGACCTGGTGGAGATCGTGGGCCAGCAGCGGGAGCAGGTGACGGCGCTCACCACCCAGGTCGAGGCGCTCACCACCGTGGCGCTCACCCTGGATGACAGCGTCCGCCACCTGACCGACGACCGGAACACCGCGTACTTCGTGGTGGGTACCCGGGAGGAGCTGCTGCAGAAGGGCGTGCTGGTGGAGGATGGGCATCGCGCCATCCCGCTGGTGGGGCGGCGCGGCGTGTCGCCGGCGCGGGACCTGCCGCTGGGCGAGTTCACCAGCATCGACCGCGCGGCGATCCACGAGATTCCGCTGCCGCGGGTGGGACAGAAGTACCGGATCGTGTCGCGGCAGAACCTGGCCCACCTCACCTCGTGGGTCGGCGACCGCAGCACGGTCAAGGACCGGATCGCCATCGGCGACGCGGACCGCTTCTGGGAACCGAGCCGGTACCTGATTGTCGTGGAGCGCTAGGGCGGCAAGGCGGCAGGGCGGCCGGGCGGTCACGCCTTGCCGCCCTATCGCCGCGGCTTGGCCCGCCGGGTGGGTTCCGCGTCCAGCGGATCGTCGGGCCAGTGGTGCTTCGGGTACCTGCCCTTCATGTCCTTCTGCACGTCGAAATAGCTGGTGCGCCAGAAGCCCGCGAGGTCGCGGGTCACCTGCACCGGCCGGTGCGCCGGCGAGAGCAGGTGCATCGTGACCGGCACCGCCCCGCCGCCGACCCGTGGCGTCTCCTCCAGCCCGAACACCTCCTGCAGCCGCACCGCCAGCACCGGGGCCGCCGGGTCGGCGTAGTCCACGCGGACGCGGGAGCCGGTGGGCACGGTGAGGTGGGTCGGGGCCACCGCCTCGAGCCGCCGCCGCTCCTCCCAGCCGAGCAGCGTGAGCAGCGCGGCACCAAGGTCCAGGCGGTCGAGATCCGCGCGCCGGCGCACCGCGCCGAGCAGCGGGCCGAGCCAGTCCTCGAGCCGCTCGAGCAGCACGGCATCGTCCACCGCCGGCCAACTGCCGCCGAGGTGCCGGTGACAGAACGCCAGCCGCTGCCGCAGCTCGACGGCGGCGGGGTCCCACCGCAGCCGGCCGAGCCCCTCCCGGCGCACCTGCCCGGCGACGGCGGCCTGGAGCAGCGCCGGGTCGGGGTCACGCAGCGGCTTCTCCTCCAGCACGATCGCCCCCAGCCGCTGGCGCCGGACCGCCAGCAGCAGGTCGGCCTGGGGATCCCACGAGACGGCATCCTCGGCGGTCACCTGGTCGGCGAAGAGCGCGAGCACCTCGGCGCGCTCGATCGCGGTGCCGAGCCAGATCCGCGCCTCGCGCGGGTTGCCGTCGAGCTCGGCGGCCACCACCCACTCGCTCAGCAGCAGCGACGGCGCGGTGGTGAACGCCCCCTGCCCGTTCCGGAGCAGGAACCGACCCCCCTGCCCCGCGCGCCGCAGCCCCACGCGATCGGGGTAGGCGAGCGCCAGCAGGGCGCCCACCGAGGCGGGGCCCCCGCCGCTCCCCCCGGCGCCGGCCTCGGCGCGCAGCTGGCGTTCCCATTCCCGCGTCTCGGCACGCACCCGCTGCAGCGTGCCCCGGTCCACCGTGAGGCCGTGGACCATCGCGGGGGTGTCGCGCTGCGCCACCAGGTCGAGCCGGAGCTGGAGCTCGGGGTCGCCCTCGCCGGGCGGGGCGCGCAGGATGTCACGCTCCTCGAGCAGCGCGGCGAGCCGGGCCGCCTCGGGCAGCGCGCCGCGCGCTGCCCCGGCGAGGAGCAGGTGCGCCAGCCGCGGATGGGTGCCGAGCGCGGCCATGCGGCGCCCGTGCGGGGTGATGGCGCCGGCGCCATCGACGGCGCCGAGCTCCGCGAGCAGGGTGCGCGCTTCGGCCAGCGCGCCGGCCGGTGGAGGGTCGAGCCAGGTGAGGCGGGCGGGATCGGCGATTCCGGCGGCGGCGAGCTCCAGCGCGAGGGGCGCGAGGTCGGCCTCGAGGATCTCGGGCGTGGCGCGCGGGAGCAGCGCCTGGTCCTCGCCCGCGGCCCAGAGCCGGTAGCAGACGCCCGGCGCGGTGCGGCCGGCCCGGCCCCGCCGCTGGTCGGCCGAGGCGCGCGAGACGCGCACCGTCGTGAGCCGGGTCATCCCGGAGCGGGCCGCGTACCGCGGGACCCTCGAGAGACCGCTGTCGATCACCACCCGGACCCCCTCGATGGTCAGGCTGGTCTCGGCGATGGCGGTGGCGAGCACCACCTTCCGCCGGCCGGCGGGGCTGGGCTGGATCGCCGCGTCCTGCGCCTCGCCGGAGAGCAGGCCGTGGAGCGGGTAGAGGTCGGTCCCGGGGCGGGCGGCGATTTCCTCGGCGAGCAGCTCTGCCGTTCGCCGGATCTCCGCCTGCCCCGGCAGGAACACCAGCACATCGCCGGGCTCCTCGGCCAGGGCCTGGCGGACGGCGGCGGCGGTGGCCGGTTCCACCCACGTGTCGGGCCGTCGCGGCAGGTAGCGCGTGGTGACGGGGTGGCTCCGGCCTTCGCTCGTGAGCACCGGCGCGCCACCCAGCAGCGTGGCCACCGCGGCGCCGTCGATGGTGGCCGACATCACCAGCAGCCGCAGGTCGGGCCGCAGCACCGCGCGCGACTCGAGCACCAGCGCCAGGCCCAGGTCGGCGTGCAGGCTCCGCTCATGGAACTCGTCGAAGATGACGATACCGGCCTCAGCGAGCTCCGGGTCGTGCTGCACCATGCGGGTCAGGATGCCCTCGGTCAGCACCTCGATCCGGGTGCGGGGACCGATCGCGGTGTCGCGACGCACCCGATAGCCCACCGTCTCGCCCACCCGCTCGCCGAGGAGGGAGGCCATCCGGCGCGCGGCGGCGCGGGCGGCCAGTCGCCGGGGCTCGAGCAGCAGGATCTTCCGCCCGGCCAGGCCGGGCGCGGACAGCAGGTCGAGGGGGACGAGGGTGGTCTTGCCGGCCCCGGGAGGCGCCTGGAGGACGGCCAGTCCGCGGTCGGCCAGGGCGCGGCGCAGGTCGGGCAGGACCGGGGTGATGGGAAGGACGGGCAGGGGCACGCGTTAAAGGATAGCGTCCCACCCGCTTGATGCATCTCCCGGCCGACATACCTTCCCGGGAGATCTGACCCGTCCCCGGAGGTTGCCGTGACCGAAGCCCTGACGCCGGAACGCCCGCACAGCGAGCAGATCGACGTCTTCGGGGTGTCGCACCCCGGGCGCGTCCGGACCGAGAACCAGGATCATTTCCTGGTGGGCAGCATCCACAAGACCATGAACGTGCTGCAGTCGAGCCTGCCGGAGGAGTCGCTGGGCGAGCTGCGCAGCCCCTCGCGGGGGTTCGTGTTCCTGGTGGCCGACGGCGTGGGCGGGGTGCCGGGCGGGCAGGAGGCGAGCCGGACCGCCCTCCGCGCGATCGTGGACTACGTGCTGCGCATGATGGACCTGTACGTGCAGATGGATCCCGACGTGGAGCCGGTCTTCCTGGCCGACCTGGTGCGGTCGGTGCAGCGCAGCCACGAGGCGGTCCGGGCCGCGGGCGAGGGTGACGAGGAGCGCGCGGGGATGGCCACCACGCTCACCATGGTCTGCATCCGCTGGCCGCGCGGCTACCTCGTGCACGTCGGGGACAGCCGGTGCTACCGGCTGCGGGAGGGGAAGCTGGAGCTGCTTACCCGGGACCAGACCATGGCCCAGGCCATGGTCGACGCCGGCGCGCTCTCGGAGGACCAGGCCGAGCGTTCCAGCCTCAAGCACGTGCTCTACAGCGCGCTGGGTGCCACCCGGGCGGAGCCGTTCACCCTCGCCACCGACGTGCGCTGGGACGACGTCATGCTGCTGTGCAGCGACGGGGTCACCAAGCACGTCACCGACGACGAACTTCGTGAGGCGCTGCTGCGTTCCACCAGCGCCGAGGCCACCGCCCGGGAACTGCTCGCCCTCGCGCTCGAGCGCGGTGGCAGCGACAACACCACCCTGATCGTTGGACGGCTGCGCCGTCCCGCTCAGCCGTAACGGAGGGAACCCGCGCCCGGTGGGCGGGTACCCGCGGACAGACCATGCGCACCTTGACCATCCTGCGGGAACTGCTGCCGCTGACCCTGAGCCTTGTCCGGGACCAGCGGCGGTTCCTGTACTTCGGGGGCCCGGTCACCCGGTCACCCGCCTTCCACACCCGTCGCGCCGATCGGATGGTGGCCGCCCTCGGCCGGCTGGGGCCCACCTTCGTGAAGATGGGCCAGGTCTTCGCCGGCCGGAACGACCTCCTGACCGAGCCCTACGCCCGGGCGTTCGCCACCCTCACCGACCGGGTGCCGCCGATCGCCTTCGGCGAGGTGGAGCGGGTCATCCTCGAGAGCTACGGCCGGCCCTACACCGAGCTGTTCGAGTTCTTCGATCCCCAGCCGATCGCCGCCGCCTCCCTGGGCCAGGTGCACCGGGCCCGCTACCAGGGGAAGGAAGTGGCGGTGAAGGTGCTCCGCCCGGGCGTGGCGGAGCTGGTGGACCAGGACATCGTGTCCGCCCGCCGGATCCTCCGGGTGGCCACCCGCTGGTTCGACCACCCGCACCTGCGGGGGCTGCGCACCGCGGTCGAGGAGTTCGCCCTCCGCATCCACGAGGAGATGGACTTCCGGCTCGAGGGCGCCAACGCCATGGAGTTCGGCCGGCGCTTCGCGGGCATCCGCGGCATCCGGATCCCGGGCGTGATCGAGGAGATGATCCGGGAACAGGTGCTGGTGCTCGAGTACTGCGAGGGCGACCGGGTGGACCAGCTGCACGACCGCATCGCCCGCGGGGAGATCCAGCCCGATACGGTGGTCCGCCGGGTGCTCGAGCTCTACATCCGGATGATGCTCATGGACGGCCTGTTCCACGCCGATCCGCACCCCGGCAACGTCCTGCTCGCCCCCGACGGCGCCCTGGTGCTGGTGGACTTCGGGATGGTCGTCAAGGTGAGCCGCGCCCGGCGCCGCCAGATCCTCGACACCGCCCTCGCCTCGATCCGCCGCGATCCCGAGGGGGTGGTCGACGGCTTCTTCGCCCTGGGCATGGTGGAGCCCGGCACCGAGCGGGCCCGGATCCGCGCCCTCGCCGACGCCATGCTCGCGCTGGCCGACCGCCGGACCACCGCCACCGAGCGGATCGAGTACCTGAGCCAGCAGCTGCTCTCCGAGATGTACGACTGGCCCATCGTCCTCCCGGGCGACCTGGTCTACTTTGCCCGGACCGCCGCCCTGATCGAGGGGCTGGGCACCTGCTACGACGCCACCTTCAACCCGCTGCTGGTGGCCACGCCGATCCTCTTCGAGCTGCGCCCCCAGATTCTGGCCGCCCTGGCCGACGGCGAGGCCCCCCGCGCCGCCGACTGGACCCGGGAATTCGGGGACTTCCTGAGCCGCGCGGGCGGGATTCTCCGCCGGGCCGGCGAGGAGCTCAAGCTGCTGGTGGGGGAGAAGATCTTCCTGGGGGTGAAGCAGCGCTGAAGGAACCTTCAGGGGGGCGTCACCGCCCGGTCACCCCCCCGGTGCTATGGTCCCTCCGAGCCCCAACGGGAGGCGGCCATGTTGGACGTGCTGGTGGCCTCGAATCCCCGGCGACAGGCAGGTTTCGCCGAACTTGCGACCTCGACGACCCTCCACACCGGCCTGCTGTTCCTCGTCATCCTCACCACCCATACCGCGGTGCAGACGGTCCGGGAGATCGTGGCGGACACCACGCTCGTCTTCCTGCCACGGCTGGCGGCCCCGCAGGTCGACCGGAGCCCGCACCCGGGCGGCGGGGGCCGCGGGGGTGGCGGCAGCGAAGGCGCCCTCATCATCACCACCAATCCTCCGGCCCGCGGCTTCCAGGTGATCGATGCCATCGGCGCCATCCCCACCGACATCCCCCCGGTGGACCCGAACATGCGCGCGATCGACGCGCGCGACTTCACCGGGCGTGGCGTGGAAGGCGGCGTGGGCTGGGGCGTGGTGGGCGGCAAGGGGCCGGCCGACCAGCCGCCGGCGGAGATCGCGGAGCTGCTCTACAGCGCCGAGACCCGCGACGTCCGGTTCGTGCCGGCGGAGCTGGTCGAGCGGCCGGAGTTCCGCTTCCCGCCCATCCTGCTCGACGCCGGCGTGCCGGGACGCGCCGTGATCCAGTTCGTGATCGACACCCTGGGCCGGGTGGAGCCGGCGAGCCTCGAGGTCCTGGAGAAGACCCACGAGGCGTTCGGCACGGCGGCCAAGGAAGGGGTGCTGCAGGCCCGGTTCGAGCCGGCGCGCTACGGCGGCCACCCGGTGCGCCAGCTGAGCAAGTGGCCGGTGCGGTTCGCCCTCACCAGCAACTGACGCCCCCCCGACGCACGAAGGCCCGCACGGATGTGCGGGCCTTCGTCGCTGCGGCGGGGGGGGGGGGCCTCAGCTGCGTTCCACCCGGACCCGGCCGCGGGTGGCGGGCGCGGGGGTCTTCCACTGGAAGTCGCGCTCCCGCTCCGGCGCCTTCCAGCTGAGGGTCTGCTTCTTCTGCTTGCGCATGATCTCGAGCTTGGCGGTCTCGCCGGTGTCGTAGCTGCCGAGGATCCGGCGGGCGTGCGCCTCGGAGGTCGGGACCCGGCCGTCGATCGAGAGGATCACGTCGCCGGCGCGGAGTTCCGAGCCGTCGGCGGCCGCCCGGAGGACCAGGATCCCCTCCTTCGTCCCGAAGTACTCGCCCAGCTCGGGGCTCAGCTCGGCCAGCTCCAGGCCGTCCGCGCGCCGCATGAAGACCCGTACGTCGCCGGGCCCGTGGTCAAGCATCATCCGGGGCATCTCGCCGGGGCCGAGGCGCATCTCGTTCATCTCGGGCATCTCGAAGCGGAAGCCGCGGGCCAGGTTCACCCCACCGAGGTCGGCGGCGATGATCTTCGCCTTCCGGCTGTCGCCGCCGCGGCGGTACTCGACGTCCACGGTGTCGCCGGGCTCGAGCTTGCCGGCCAGCTCCACCAGGCGGGCGCCGGGCCCGCCCTCGTCGTCGCCGCTCGCGCCGGCGAGCGACACGCCGTGGAACCGGGTGATGATGTCGCCCGCCTTGAGGCCGGCCTTGTCGGCGGGGCCGTCGTCGGTCACCTCCTTGACGGTGGCGCCGAGCTTGTCGTTGTCACGGCCGGCGCGCATGTCGACGGTGACGCCGATGCGGGGACGGCCGGCGGTGAAGCTGTAGACCCGCATGGGGCCGTCGTCGTGCTCCTGGGCGGCGAGCGGGGTGGCCGGCGCGAAGGCCGGTGCGAGCGAGGCGAGGACGACGAGGGTCCCGGACCAGCGGCGGTGCATGGTGGCTCCAGTGAGCAGGGTTCGCCGGAAGGGATGCGGGGGGCCGGGGAAGGGTCGCAGCCCCCTCCCCCGGGCCCGGCCGGGGACCTACCTTGCGTCACCCTCTCTCCCCACCCCCGCATGCTCAACTACATCTGGGCCGGGCTCATCATCCTGAGCCTCGTGTTCGCGCTGGTCACCGACGTGGGGGAACTCTCCCGCGACACCTACCGCAACGGACAGCCGGTGCCGGTGGCGCTGGCCTTCCCGGGCGGCTACGACCCCGCCGCCCGGAGCGTACCGGTGCGGGTGCGGCTGGACAGCGCCACACTGGCCGGCCACTACGGCCGGGCGCTCGCGCTGGCCCCCGACTATCCGGGGGAGCTGCTGCAGAACGCCGACGGCCGCGAGCTCCGCTTCGCGAAGGACGCGACGCTGCCGGAGCCGCTCGCCACCATCCGGGGCATGACCTCCGAGCGCGACAACGACCTGCGCGGGCGCCTGGCGCTCGCCGCGGCGGCCGGTGACACGCTCGCGCCGGCGTCGGTCGCCTTCACCCCGGTGCGGTTCGTGAAGATGGTGGCCATCAGCAAGGCGGCCATCGAGTTCGCCAAGACCGCCGTGACGCTGGCCCTGGGCCTGGTCGGGGTGATCGCGCTGTGGCTCGGCATGCTCCGCATCGCCGACAAGGCGGGCCTCATCAACGTCATCGTACGGGTGGCCGAGCCGGTCTTCCGGCCGCTCTTCCCCGAGATCCCCAAGGGGCACCCGGCCCTCGGGTTCATCGTGCTCAACCTCTCGGCCAACGTCCTCGGGCTGGGCAACGCCGCCACCCCCATGGGCATCAAGGCCATGGAGGAGCTGCAGAAGCTCAACCCGAAGCAGGACACCGCCACCAACTCGATGGTCATGCTGCTCGCCCTCAACACCGCCAGCGTGCAGATCGTGCCGCCGGTGCTGCTGGTGGCGATCATGGGGCTGCAGATCAACCAGCTCTTCTTCTCCATCCTGCTGTGCACCGGACTGTCGCTGGTGGTGGGGATCGCCTCCGTGAAGCTGCTGGGCCGGCTCCGCGGCTACCGCGAGAGCGACCCGATGCGCGCCCCCGCCACCGGGGAGGGCTGAGCCATGGAAGCCTTCCGCGCCGGGCTCGACGTGCTGGCGGTGTTCATCATCCCGCTGATCATCATCGGATTCCCGCTCTACGGGCTGTACCGGCGGGTGCCGGTGTACGAGGAGTTCGTGGCCGGGGCCAAGGAGGGCTTCCAGGTGGCGGTGAACATCATCCCCTACCTGGTGGCCATCCTCTTCGCGGTGGGGATGTTCCGCGCCTCGGGGGCGATGGACTTCCTGGTGGAGGGGCTCCGGCCGGTGCTGGCGCCCCTCGGGGTGCCGCCGGAGACGCTGCCGATGTGGATCGTGCGGCCGCTCACGGGGAGCGGGTCGGCGGGCATCATGCTGGACCTGATCAAGCAGTACGGCGAGGACTCGCTGATCGTGAAGATGGCGGCGACGATGTTCGGCTCCACCGAGACGACCTTCTACGTGATCGCGGTGTACTTCGGGGCGGTGAACATCCGCAAGACCCGCCACGCGGTGCCCGCGGGCCTGATCGCGGACATCTCGGCGATGTTCTTCGCGGTGTACGTGGTGCGCTGGCTGTTCGGTTGAGCTAGACGGCCGCCGCCGCTGTCGGCAGCACGAACCACCGCAGCTGCTCGGCGGCCTCGGGGAGTGGCGCCTGGCCCCCGCCCCGATCGGGGGGCCCCGGGGCACGGGACGCCGCCCCGAGGACGCGTCGCGCCTCCTCGAGATATGCGGCCAGCCGCGAGATCGGCTCCCGGTAGTGCCGCCCGTCGAACCGGAGCTGGCCGTCCTCATAGCGGATCGCGGCCAGCGTCATGGGCGGCTCGGGGGTGATGGTGGCGTGGCGCCAGACCCCGGTCTCCACCGCGAAGTGGTACTGCGGAAGGAGCCGCCAGCCCTCCCGGGCCACCAGGTCCACCGCGTCCAGCAGGAAGCGGAACTCCGCCTCGGCGATGAAGTAGTTGAAGCTCACCCGGACCCAGCCGGGCTTGATCACCTCACACCCCTGGGTGATGACGGACTCGAACCGATGGCTCGTCTCGAGATCGATCCCCAGCAACCGATGCCCGTACGGCCCGGCGCAGGAACAGCCTCCCCGGGCCTGGATGCCGAACAGGTCGTTGAGGAGCGCCACGACAAAGTTGTGGTGCAGGTAGCGGGCGGAGCCGTTCGCCAGTACCGGCGGGGCGTGCACCACGAAGGAAACGATCGACAGCCGCTCGGCGTCCGGGTGCCCCAGGATCTGCAGCCGCGGGTTGGCCGACCAGGCCGCGATCGCGCCGCGGATGAACGCTTCTTCCCGTCGGCGGATTTCCTCGATCCCGACCACCTCCTTCAGCTGGAAGACCAGCCCCGCGCGGATCGACTCGATGATCGCCGGCGTGCCACCCTCCTCCCGGTGCTCGGGATCTTCGAGGTACCGGTGCCCCTCCGGGTTCACGTACTGCACCGTGCCGCCACCCGGCACGCCGGGCACCCGGTTCCGCAGGATGTCCCGACGGAGCACCAGTATCCCGGGCGTCCCCGGCCCGCCGATGAACTTGTGGGGCGACAGGAAGACCGCGTCCTTGAAGTCGGTGCCATGGGCCGTGGGCGAGCGCATCTCGACCTGCACGTAGGGCGCGGAGGCGGCGAAGTCCCAGAACGAGAGCGCGCCGTGCCGGTGCAGCAGGGACGAGATCGCCGAGGTATCGGAGATGACGCCCGTCACATTGGACGCCGCCGAGAAGCTCCCGATCCGGAGGGGGCGGTCCTGGTACTCCTCGAGGCGTCGTTCCAGCTCCAGCAGATCGATCGCGCCGTTGGCGTCCTCCCCGATCTCCACCACATCGGCAATCGACTCGCGCCACGGCAGCTCGTTGGAGTGGTGCTCGTACGGCCCCACGAAGACCACGGGGCGCCGGTGCGGCGGGATCCGCGCCTGCAGGCCGAGCTGCTCTGCCAGCTCCACCGGGAGGCGGAGCCCCAGGATGTTCACCAGGCGGTCGACCGCACCCGTGGAGCCGGAGCCCACGAAGATCACCGCGTGCTCTGCCCGGGTGGCACCCACCGCGGCGCGAATGATCTCCCGCGCCTCCTCGCGGAACCGCGAGGTCTGCCGCCCGGTGCCGGAGGTCTCGGTATGCGTGTTGGCGTACAGCGGCAGCACGTGCTCCCGCAGGAAGTCCTCGACGAACCCGAGCGACCGGCCCGAGGCGGTGTAATCCGCGTAGGTCACCCGGCGCAGACCGAACGGCGTCTGGACAGCGGCATCTGCCCCCACCACCGAGGACCCGATGGTGTCGATGAGCGGATGCGGCGGCAGCGGGAACGACCCGGACATGCGCGGTCCCTTGGGTGGGGTCGGCCGAAGGTACCGATGCCACCCCCCGGGGCGGAAGCCCGGAGTGCGCCGGGACTGCTGGCCCCCGTCTCCGGCGTGGCCTATTATTGAAAGGTTGCCCCGCCCTCGTCCCGAACCCTCACACGGTGCCGTGTCCGACACCCTCGCCAAGCTCCAGGCAGCCCTCAAGGACCGCTACGGGATCCAGCGCGAGCTGGGGCGCGGCGGCATGGCCACGGTCTACCTCGCCACCGACCTCAAGCACGACCGCGAGGTGGCGATCAAGGTGCTGCACCCGGAGCTCGCCGCCACTCTGGGGCCGGAGCGCTTCGACCGCGAGATCAAGTTCGCCGCCAAGCTCCAGCACCCCAACATCCTCGGCCTGTTCGACTCGGGCGACGCCGACGGCCTGCTCTACTACGTCATGCCGTTCGTGTACGGGGAGTCGCTGCGGGAGCGGCTGGAGCGGGACCACATGCTGCCAGTGGACTTCGCCGTCCACGTGGCGCTGGAGGTGGCCGACGCGCTGGGCTACGCCCACATGCTGGGCATCGTCCACCGCGACATCAAGCCGGAGAACATCATGCTCTCCGGCGGCCACGCCCTGGTGGCCGACTTCGGCATCGCGCGGGCGGTGACCGAGGCGGGCAGCAGCCAGAAGCTCACCGAGACGGGGATGGCCGTGGGCACCCCGCTCTACATGAGCCCCGAGCAGTCGGTCGGCGACACCGTGGGCCCCACCAGCGACATCTACTCCCTCGCCTGTGTGCTCTACGAGATGCTCGCCGGGCACCCGCCCTTCTCCGGCAGCAACGCCCGGCAGATCATGGCCCGGCACGCCATGGAGCAGGTGCCCAGCATCCAGGTGGTGCGCGACACCGTCCCCGACCAGGTCGAGGACGCCATCATGGCCGCGCTCAACAAGGTCGTGGCCGACCGGCCCCAGACCGCGGCACAGTTCGCCGAACTGCTCGGCGCCCCCGCCGGTGGCACCGCCACCCGCTACGCCGCCTCCCGCGTCACCGCCACCCGCCGCGCGGTGCGCACCCCGCCCGCGGGCTCCGTCACGGTGACGGTCAAGAAGCGCTCGCTGTTCGCGCTCGGGATCGGTGGCGCGCTGCTGGCGCTCGGACTCGGCGGGCTGGGCTGGTACCTCATGGGGCGGCCCGGCGGGGCGCGCACCACCGCCGGCGGGCTCGACCCGCACCGGGTGGCGGTGCTCTACTTCGACGACCTGAGCCGGGACCACGAGCTGGGCTACCTGGCCGACGGCCTCACCGATGCGCTGATCACCTCGCTCTCCGGGGTGCAGGGCCTCTCGGTGGTGTCGCGGGGCGGCGTGGAGCAGTTCCGGGGCTCGGGCGCCGCGCGCGACAGCATCGCCCGGGCGCTCCAGGCCGGGACCCTCGTGGTGGGCACCGTGGAGCAGACCGGGGGGCGGATCGCGGTGGGGCTCCGGCTGGTGGATGGGAACAGCGGCGCCGACTTCGACCGCGCCACCGTGGAGGCCGGCAGCGGCGACCCGCTCGCGCTGCGCGACTCGCTCGCCAGCGAGGCCGCCCGCCTGATCCGCAGCCAGCTGGGTGAGGAGATCCGCCTCCGGACCAGCCGGGAGGGCACCCGCGACGTCAACGCCTGGTCGCTGGTGCAGCGGGCGGAGCAGGCGCGGCGGCGCGGGCTGGCCTTCGCCGCGCAGGGCGACACCGCGGGCATGGGCCGCGAGTACCGGGTGGCCGATTCGCTGCTGGCGCAGGCCGAGCCGCTCGACCCGCAATGGGCCGAGCCGGTGGTGCTGCGCGCCCAGCTGCTGTACAGCCGCTCGCGGCAGCTCGGGGACGACCCGCTCCGCGCCAGCCGCGTCATCGACCAGGGGATGGCCGAGGCGGCGCGCGCGCTCCGGATCGACGGCGCCAGCGCCGACGCGCTCGAGACGCTGGGCAACCTCCGCTACTGGCGCCTGCTGCTCGGGCTGGAACAGGACCCGGGGCGGGCCCGCGCGCTGCTCGACAGCGCCCGCGCCAACCTGGAAAAGGCCACCGAGCTCAACCCGCAGCAGGCCGGGGCGTGGGCCACGCTGTCCCACCTCTACACCCGGGCGCGCACCTCGGTCGAGGTGTACGACGCGGCGCGACGCGCCTTCGAGGCGGACGCCTTCCTCGGCAATGCCGACAAGATCCTGCAGCGGCTGTTCCTCTCCGCCTACGACCTGGGCGACGCCCTCAAGGTGGCCCACTGGTGCGACGAGGGCCGCCGGCGGTACCCCGCGGACGCCAAGTTCGTCTACTGTCGCCTGGTCCTGCAGACCATGAAGGCCACCGACCCGGCGCCGGCGGCGGCGTGGGCGCTGGCCGACACCCTGGTGCAACTCACCCCCGAGGGGGGGCGCGAGTACGAACGACTGAACGGGCAGATGCTGGTGGCCGCCGTGCTGGCGCGGGCCGGGCAGGCCGACAGCGCGCGGCACCTGGTGGCGCGCTCGCGCGGGGACGCGACGCTCGATCCCACCCGTGACCTGATGCTCACCGGTGCCTTCGTCTACACCCTGCTCAACGACCACCAGGCGGCCCTGGACGCGCTCCGGACCTATCTGGTGGCCAATCCGGGGCGGGCCCAGGACCTGGCCGAGGACCCGGGATGGTGGTTCCGGGAGCTGGCGACGGACCCGGGGTTCAAGCAGCTGGTTGGTGGGGCCTGATCATCACCTGCTGTGGTATCCCTGCAATCGGGGGGCTCGACGGGGCCGAGCGCCGCCTGGGGCGAGTACCGTAAAGCAAATACCAGCAAGGGCTTATGGCGCTGACCGAATCGTGACCCCGATCGGTGATGCCGCGCACATATCCTGCATCAAAAGTTCCGGATTCCTTCCCGATCACCCGAGGCATTCCCCCATGCGTCCCCTCGCCCTGCCGGCCCTCGCCGGTCTCGCCCTGCTCCTGTCCTGTTCCGGCGACGCGCCGTCGGGCCCCGATGGCCTGGCCCTGCCGCGCGGCGCGGTGGTGGCCAATGCCTGCACCACGATCGACGCCCTGCGCCTCCAGGTGAACGCGCTGTTCCCCGCCGGGAAGCTCAATCGTGAGGCCAGCACCTGGATCACCCAGATCCAGAAGTCGGTGAAGCAGCCCGACCTGCCCACCGCCCAGGCCAAGATGCTGGCGCTGGTGGACTACACCATCAAGAACTACTACGCCCACCTGCTGATCGGCGACCAGGGCGCCACTACCCAGGCCACCGTGGTGAGCTTCGTCGACAACCTCTACTGCTACGTGGGGCTCGCCTCGCCGCACATCCCGATCGGCGCCTTGGGCGACGACGGGGTGGTGGCGGTCATCGGTCCCACCACGCCCGCCCAGACGGTGGTGACTCCGAGCGCGCAGGCGGGGGTTGCCCTGCCGGCCGCGGCGACGCCGGCCACGACGGTGCTCGCGGTCTACCGCCTGCCCGACACCCCGAACCCGCTCAACACGGCGCTGGACCAGTACCCCGCCTACTACGAGTTCCAGGTGTCGCCGGTGGTGAGCTTCACCCAGGACGTGATCGTGGGGGCCTGCCAGCTGGGGACCTTCGCCCCCGTGGACTACGGGCGGCTCAAGCTGGGCCACAACCTGGGCGGGACCGGCTTCGAGCTGCTGCCCAAGGCCGCGCCGGCCTTCCTCGACTGCACGGGGCTCGCCAGCACCGGCGACGTCTCCGCCGATGGCACCTGCTGCCTGGGCGGGACCACCAGGAACTTCAGCCCCTTCGGCGCGGTGGACACCCTGACCACGATGGACGCCGCGTCGTTCCGCTCGGTGCCTGGCACGCCCAATACCCCGATGCCGGCCAACCTGCTGCCGGCGGTGCAGATCATCACGCCGAGCGGCCGGCCGGTGCCGGGCATCAGCATCACGTTCTCCGTGCCCGCCGGCAGCGAGGGGTCGGTCAGCGGCGCCATGCAGGTGACCGACGCCAACGGCATCGCGCGGCTGGGCGGCTGGGTGCTGGGTCCCGGCGCGCTGCCGAACACCGTGATCGCCACCGGCACGCCGATCCCCGGCAGCGGCATCGCGCGCAACGGGCTGAGCTTCACCGCCACCCTGCCCTGATCGCGGTCCCCTCCGTACACGCCGCCGCCGGCGGACCCCTGGTCCGCCGGCGGCGGCGTCTGGCTCCCGGCCTAGAATCGTGAGGCGGTGAGCGTGACGTCCGCGTCCTTCCACGCCGCGCGGAAGCGGGCCTCCACCTCCCGGGCCTCGGCGGCGCGCCCCTGCCGCTCCAGGCTGCGGGCCAGCCCGAACAGCGACCAGCCGTTCTCCGGGAAGTCCCGGAGGTCCTCGCGGTACACCCGCTCCGCCTCCGCGGCCGCCCCGGCCGCCAGCAGGGCCTTGCCGAGCGAGTGCCGCGCCGGGTAGTACCAGGTGGGCGGCTCGGTGTAGGCCAGCCCATCCTCCAGCGCCACCGCCTCGGTGAACGCGCGCACCGCGGCGCGGGGCTCGCCGGACCGGAGCAGGATCTCTCCGTCGAGCATCCGCTCGGCGATCTGCATGGCGATCCGGTTGTCCCCGTCGGGCAGCCCCCGCACGATGCCGCGGACCGAGTCGAGCGCCGCGCGCGCCTCGGCCCAGCGGCGGCGGGCGGCGAAGGCCACCCCGCGGCCGTAGTAGGCCATCCCGGTGGTGAAGCGCAGGTCGGTGGGCGGGAGCGGCTCCGCCAGGATCCCGCCCCAGTCGCCGAAGGTGACCATGGTGTAGTAGACCACCGGCGTGACCGCCTCGAGCCAGGGCTGCGCGCGGGCCTGCTCGCTTCCCACCGTTTCGGTCACCCGCCGCGCCGCGCGCAGCGCCACGGCCCGCCGGCCCGACATCGAGGCGGCGAAGCTCATGAAGTGCCAGTTGTGCGGATAGTAGCCCAGGCCGTAGAGCCCCTGGCGGCTCACGTTCGGCCCCTCGAAGAAGTGCTCGTCGGCGTGCACCGCGTGCTCGTTGGCGCGGATGGCGTCGGCGTACCGTCCCACCCGGATGTAGATATGCCCGGGCATGTGCACCAGGTGGCCGGCCCCGGGCATGAGCCCCGCCAGCCGCTCGGCGCAGGCCACGGCGCGCTCGGGTTCCACCGCCTCCACCGCGTGGATCAGCAGGTGGCATCCCCCGGCGTGATCCGGATTGGCCGCTAGCACGCGCTCGATGCGCGCCAGAATGGTGAGCGTGGCCGGACGCGCGCTGCCGTCCGGCATCCAGTACCGCCATGGACTCAGGTCCATCAGGGCCTCGGCGTGGAACGCCTGCAGGTCGAGGTCCTCCGGGTACCGATCGGCCACGCGGCCGATCGCGTCGGCCCACGCGGTGTCGGCCGCGGCGCGGCTCCGCGCGGGATCATACCGCTCCCCCAGGGCGCGGATCATCCCCTCCTCCCGCTCCCCGCGCCCGGGGAGGGTCAGCGCACGCCGGGCCGCCGCCCATGCCTGCATCCCGGTGGCGCTGTCCATCGGCGCGTTGATGTTCGGGCCAAGCGCCAGCGCCTGACCGAAGGCACACATGGCGCACGCCGGATCCCGCCGCTCCGCCTCGGCGAAGGCCCGCACCGCCTCGGCGTGGTTGAAGGCCCAGTAGAGCCGCAGGCCCTGGTCGAAGTAGGCCTGGGCCATCGGGTCGCCGGTGGTGATGGCATAGTGCAGGGCGCCGAGATTGGCGTACAGGGGCATTGAGTCGGTGGTGCCGTGCTGCTCGTGCCCCTGGCCGGCGAGGGCGCCGGGCAGGAGGGCGGCGCCCAGCGCCAGCAGGTGACGGAAACGGGACATGCGAGCCTCCATGGTTGGGGACGGCGCATGGCCGGCCCGGGGGGTCAAACCTATATTGCGGGCAATCCCACACCCACCCGACATCCCGGCCCGACCGCGCCCGATGCCCCCTCACGGCGACCCCCATCCTCCGGGTGATGTACCCGCTCCCCCCGCGGCCGCGGAGGCCGCGGACGCGCTCGCCCGGATGCTCCCGCTGGTGCACACCGAACTCCGTGCCGCGGCGGCCCGCCTCCTCTGGCGCGAAGGGCCGGGCCACACCCTGCAACCCACCGAGCTGGTGCACGAGGCCTGGCTGCGGCTGGCCGGCCAGGCACCGTCGCGCATCGAGAGCCGGCAGCACTTCGTGGGCATTGCCGCCCGGCTCATGCGCCAGGTGCTGGTCGATCACGCGCGGCGGCGGCTGGCCCTCAAGCGCGGGGGCGGGGTCCGGGCCGTCACGCTGGAGCAGGCGGGCGCCGCGGCGACGCTCGCGCCGGAGGAGCTGCTGGTGCTCGACGAGGCGCTGGAGCGCCTCGGGCAGCAGTCACCGCGGCTGCGCCAGGTGGTCGAGTACCGGTTCTTCGCCGGGCTGGAAGAGGAGGAGATCGCGCAGGTGCTGGGAGTGACCAGCCGCACCGTGCAGCGGGACTGGGCCAGGGCCCGGGCGTGGCTGCACCAGGCGCTCGCGCCCGAGGGAGCGGCCGGTGGCCGCTGAACCGGAATGGGCGGAGGTCGAGCGGCTCTTCGACGCAGCGCTCGACCTCCCGCCCGCGGACCGGCTGGCGTGGCTCGCCACCGCCACCCGGGACCCGGAACTCCGGGCACTGGTGGCCCGCATGCTCGCCGCGCACGCCACCGAGGGGCCGCTCGACCGCCCGCTCGACGTCTCGCCCCTCTCGATCCGTGCCCGCCTCGAGGCGGCGCTCGACGACCGCTACGAGATCGACGAGGAGATCGGCCATGGCGGGATGGCCACGGTCTACCGGGCCCGGGAGCGGAAGCACGAGCGCCCGGTGGTCCTCAAGGTGCTCAAGCCGGAAACCGCGGTGGCCTTCGGCGCCGAGCGGTTCCTCGCCGAGATCCACGTGGCCGCGCAACTCTCCCACCCCCACATCCTGGCGCTGCTTGATTCGGGGGAGGCCGACGGGCTCCTGTACTACGTGATGCCATGGCTGGGCGGCGAGACGCTGCGCACCCGGCTGCGGCGGGAGCGGCGCCTCCCGGTGGCCACGGGGTGCCGCATCCTGCGCGACCTCGCGGACGCGCTGGCCAGCGCGCACCGCGCGGGCGTGGTGCACCGGGACCTCAAGCCCGAGAACATCCTCCTCGTCGGCGACCACGCCTACCTCCTCGACTTCGGGATCGCGCAGCTCCGGATGACGGATACGGCGGATCGGGTCACCGGCGAGGGCACGGTCGTCGGCACCATGGGCTACATGGCGCCGGAGCAGGAGGCCGGGGTCCACACCGACCACCGCGCCGACATCTTCGCGCTCGGCGTGGTGGGGCGGGAACTCCTGACCGGCATGGAACCGGGGCTCTTCACCAGCATCCTCCCTGAAACGCTCCCCCCCGAGACGCCGGCGGCCCTCGGCACCCTGCTGCAGCGCTGCCTGGAGACCGACCCCGCGGCACGACCCGCCGACATGGACGAGGTGCTGGCCACCCTCACTCCCCTGGTCCGGCCGGATCTCCAGCATCCCGTGCCGCTCCCCCGCCGCCGCCGGACGCTGCCGCTGCTGCTGCTGGGCGTGGGACTGCTGGCCGGCGCCGCCTGGTGGACCATGGGCCGCCGGCCGGCGCCGGTGCCGCTCGGGAGCCTCCCGCTGCCGGTCGCGGTGGCGCCGCTGGAGAACGAGACCGGCGACACTGCGCTGGCGGTGTGGGGACGGATGGCCGGCGACTGGATCACCCAGGGACTGCAGGAGACGGGGACGCTCACCGTGATCCCCTGGCCCAATGCCCGGGAGGCGGCCGGCCGCCACACGGCGGGCGGCGACCAGGTGCGCCTGATGCGCGAGGAAACCGGCGCGGGCACGGTGATCACCGGCTCGTACTATCGCGTCGGCGACCGGCTCCGCTTCCAGGCGCAGATCACCGATGCGGTGCGCGGCACGCTGCTGGCCTATCCCGAGCCGGTGGAGACCAGCCGGGACTCGGTGGCGGAGGGGCTGCGCCTGTTGCGCGGCCGGGTCATGGGAGCCCTCGCCATCCGGCAGGACGAGCGGGTGGCCGCCATTCCCGGGCTGGCGGAACGCCCGCCCACCTTCGACGCCTACCGGGAGTTCGATCGCGGGCTCGAGCTGCACGATGCGCAGCGCTACGGGGAGGCGGTGACGGCCTTCCGGCAGGCCTTTGCGCTCGACTCCACCTTCGGCGTGGCCCTGTTCTCCGCAGCCGTGGACCTGTGGAACACCGACGATTACGTCGCGGTGGATTCCGTGGTCGCCCTGCTGGGATCACGCCGGCTGCAGCTCACCGAGTACCACCAGCTCCAGGTCGGCTACCTGCGGGCGCTGCTCGACGGTGACGGGCAAGGCGCCTACGCGCTGGCCCGGCGCGCGGCGGAGCTCACCGGCGACACCCGCGGGCTCAACGCCGTGGCATGGATCGCCAACGCCACCAACCGGCCGGCGGCGGCGCTCGCGGCGCTCCAGCGCATCGATCCCGACGCCGGGAGCGTGCGTCGCTGGGCGCCGTACTGGATCCAGCGCGCCCACGCCGAGCACCGGGTGGGCCGCTTCGTGACGGAGCGGGAGAGCGCCCGCCAGATGCAGCAGCGGCACCCCGAGAGCCGGATCGCGCTGGTGCTGGAGGTGCGGGCGGCGGCCGCGCAGGGCGACACCCGGGCCGTCGATTCGCTGCTGACAGTCGCGGGGGGGCTCTCGCCCGACAGCTACTGGTCGGAGGGGGCGGCGCTGGTGGTGGCGGGCGAGGAGCTCAACGCCCACGGCCGCGGTTTCGCGAGCCCGGCCTACTTCCGCCGCGCGGTCCGCTGGCTGGCCAACCAGCTGGCGCGGGACCCGCACCACCGGGCCCACCGGTACTGGATGGGCACGGCGCTCTACGACGCCGGCCAGTGGCAGTCGGCCGAGCCGTACTTCGCGTCGCTGGCGGAGGATTTCCCGGAGCGGCTGCAGTACCGGGGCCTCGAGGCGCTGGTGCTGGCACGCGCCGGTCGTGCCGCCGCGGCGGAGCAGCGCCTCGGCCCCCGGCCCCGGTTCACCCCGGCCGAGCACACCCTCTACCGCGCCCGGCTGGCCGCCATCGCGGGCCGCCGCGAGCACGCCATCTCGCTGCTGGCCCAGGCCGTGGCCGAGGGGTACGAGTCGCTCCCCTGGCTCCACGCGGTGGCGTTCCGCGACTTCGGCGGGCTGGTGGGCGATCCGCGCTACGCGACCCTGATGCAGCCGGACACCACCCCGTGACCGCGCCGGCTTACCCCCCGCCCTCGCCGCGCTGCAGCTGGTAGAAGGCCCGCCACGCATCGTGATAGACCGCCTCGCGTGAGGCACCCTGCCGCCGGCCCACCGCCGCCTTGAAGTTGTCGTAGTCCACCCCGCGCACCAGCGTGGCCATCGCGACCGCGACGGCCTCCCGGGGGGCCTGGGCGCGGAAGCGGTAGTCCGCCTCGCCGTCCTCCGCGATGGCGCTCAGCACCGGGAGGCAGAGCCCGCCCAGCGCCTCCAGGTCCTCCCGGACCCGGGCGCGGATGGTGAGCGTGCCCTGCGCCCGGTCCCACGGCTTCTCCACCACGCTGAAGAAGCCGACCGTGGTGACGATCCACATGCCTCCCCGCCTCTCATTGAAGGTCCCGGGCCCCTGCCCGGCCTCAGCCTGCCCCACGCCAATCTGTCCCTCCTCCGTCACCCGATCGTCAAACCCCGCACCTTGCAATGTGCCAAGGGGGTGCGACAGGCAGCCTGCAAGACCGCATGAAGGAGGTATAAAGTCAGGCGACCTCCCTGCCGATGGTACCACAACGGACCATGGAGGGTCCGACACCGTATGCACAGGGAGCAGGCCATGTCCATCGCAGGGATCACGTTCAACAACACCCGGTTCACCCACGGGGTCCGGGGCGAAGGTCACGAGCGGCGCCAGGCCCTGCGGGCCCTGGCCGGCGCCCTCGAGACCGGCAACCTGGAGGCGGCAGGCACCGCCTATCAGGCCCTCAAGGAGGCCGGCCCAGGCCGCCGCTTCCAGGGGACCAGCCCGGCCGCCACCGATCTGGCGACGAAGTTCGCCGCGGTGGGCACGGCGCTCGAGGCCGGCGACCTCGCCGGCGCGCAGGGGGCCTTCGACGCCCTCCGCGGCGCCATCCGCGACGGGGGCAGCCCCCCGCCGCCGGAGATGAGCATCCAGCCGGTGCCGAATCCGGGTGAGGTCAGCACCCAGCCCGTCGGGATTCCCCAGGTGGTCTACCAGGTGCTCGCCCAGCTCGGCTTCACCGTCTCGGCGCAGGGCGGCCTGCCGGGTACCGCCCAGCCGGCGGCCACCGTGCCGCAGATCGGGGCGCCCGCCACCGGCGGGGCCAGCGCCACCGTGCCGCAGATCGGCGCGCCGACCACCGGGACCACGCCGGCCGGTTCCACGGGCGGAACGGCGCCGGCCAGCGGAACGCCGGGCGGCACGCCGACCACCGGATCCCCGGCGGCCGGGTACAGCCTGTCGCTTTCGTATCTCCAGGTGAGCTGGAGCTACGGCGGGAACTCCGGGAGCTTCACCCAGACCGGCCTCAGCCTGAACGTCACCGGCTAGCGCCACCCTCCCACCGGCTCCGCGCGCCGCGACGAGTTCCTCGTCGCGGCGCGTGTGCGTCTGGTCCCTGTGATCCTGCGCACACGTCCACGACCGTCGCTGGAACGAAGCGGTGCATCGGCACGTGACGCTGGGCGGGGCGCCCAGGCCTTCATGAGCAGCCAAGCCGCTACGGCGCGGTGACTTCACCTCCGGTGCGGGAGTTGCCCCTGGTCCAGGCGACCCGAAATCGGAGGTCGTCATGGCGCGGATCAGGCTCCGCCACCCGAATGGTGGCCAGTACTCCTTCGAGACCGAGGAGGAGTTCGAGCGGGCGCTCGATGGTGGCCGCATCACCCAGGCGTGGCAGGTCTTCCACGCTCGAGGCGGCACCTGGCTCCCGCTCAGCCTGCACCCGGCCTTTCGCCGTCGCCGCGTGGTTCCGGAGGACTCCCGCGGCGGGGACCTTCCGGCGGCCTGATCGCCCGTGGTCAGTGACCTGCCGCCGCACCGCTACAACACCTGGTCCTTCTCGTTGCGGGTTCGGGTTCGATGAAATGACCTAAGTCATTGCCATTGAGCGTTTTCCGCACTTGGCCCACAGGTTGCAAATCCCGGAGGGCAGACCTGACCCCCTTGTGAGGCGCGTCACGAATGCCGGCTGTTCTCCTGCAGAGTCCTTCCGGAACGCACCAGAGCTACCCCTCCCGGGAGGAGTTTGCGCTGGCCGTCCTCCGGGGCGAGGTGCGGGAGCAGTGGCGGATCTACCACGCCACGACTCGGCAGTGGTTGCCGGTGAGCGCGCACCCCGCGTTCCACGTGCGGCCCGCCAATTGGGCCCCACGGGTGGCGGTGACCGAGCGGAGCCCCGACCTGGTGCTGATTCACCCCGACGGTTCGGTGGAAGTGCGCCCGTCCGGCGAGTTCGCCGCTCCAGACCTCGACCGCACCCCCGAGCGCGCCCCGACCGAGGCCGCCCGCCCCGCGCGACCCCGCCCCTCGAACCCGGTGCTCGAGACCGCCCTCCGCACCGTCCCGACCTTCTCCCGCGCCCTCCTCGGAGTGGCCACCCTGGTGCACCAGCGCTGAGCCGACCCGCCGCCGACACCTCGCGGCACCCCACCTCGTAGAGTTGCCTCCATCCCCGGGAGGGTTCACCTTCCGGGCCATTCGTCCCGGCATCCCGCCACCCGCCAACACCGTCACGGAGCCGCTCCGCATGCGCCTGCGTCACCTCCTCGCCGGATTGCTCCTGGCTCCCTGCGCCGCCCTCACGGCCCAGCAGGACGCCGCGACGCTGCACGCCGACAGCCTCCGCGGCTCGGTCACCCCGGAGCGGGCCTGGTGGGACGTCGCGTACTACGACTTGAGCGTGCGGATCCAGCCGGCCGACAGCTCCATCCGCGGGGCGAACCGGATCACCTACCGCGCGCTGGCCCCGGGCCGGACGCTGCAGATCGACCTGCAGCAGCCGCTGGTGGCCGACAGCTTTGTCCAGGATGGCCGGGTACTCCAGAGCCGGCGCGACGGCAACGCCTACATCGTGACGCTCCCCGCCGAGCAGGCGGCCGGCAGCACCGCCACGCTGGCGGTGTTCTACGGCGGCAAGCCGCACGTTGCCAAGCGCGCGCCCTGGGACGGCGGCTTCGTGTTCACCGCCGACAGCCTGGGCCGCACCGTGATCGCCACCGCCTGCCAGGGCACCGGCGCGAGCATCTGGTGGCCCACCAAGGACATCCAGTCCGACGAACCGGACAGCCAGCGGGTGGCCATCACCGTGCCCGACGCCATCCGGAACATCTCCAACGGGCGGCTGCGCTCGTCCACCCCCAATGGCGACGGCACCACCACCTGGGAGTGGTTCGTCACCTCCCCGATCAACAACTACGACATCGCGGTGAACGCCGCGAGCTACGGGCACCTCGAGGACAGCTACGAGGGCGAGGGTGGCCGCCTGACGCTCAACTACTGGCCGCTCGACTATCACCTCGAGGCGGCGCGGCGGCAGTTCGCGCAGGTCAAGCCGATGCTGGCCTGCTTCGAGCACTGGTTCGGTCCCTACCCGTGGTACGCCGACGGCTACCAGCTGGTGGAGACCCCGCATCTCGGCATGGAACACCAGAGCGCGGTGGCCTACGGCAACCGCTACCTCAACGGCTACCTGGGCCGGGACCTGAGCGGCAGCGGCCGCGGGCTGTCCTGGGACTTCATCATCATCCACGAGAGCGCGCACGAGTGGTGGGGCAACAACCTCACCACCGCAGACATCGCCGACATGTGGGTGCACGAGAGCTTCGCGAACTACGCCGAGGGGCTCTTCGTCGAGTGCAGCCAGGGGAAGGAGGCGGGGGCCGAGTACAACCGCGGCAACCGACGCAGCATCCGCAACGATGCGCCCATCGTGGGGGAGTACGGGCTCAACCGCGAGGGCTCGGGCGACATGTACCCGAAGGGCGGGAACATGCTGCATACCATCCGGCAGGTGGTCGGCGACGACGAGGTCTGGCGGCGGACGCTGCGGGGCCTCAACGAGGTGTATCGCCACCAGGTGGTCACCGGCCGTGAGGTGCAGGACTACATCAGCTGGCAGGCGGGTCGCGACCTGAGCCGGATCTTCGCCCAGTACCTCACCACCACGAAGATCCCGACCCTCGAGTACCGCATCGCGGGGCGGCGGCTTCACTATCGCTGGGTGGACGTGGTGCCCGGCTTCGACCTGCCCCTGCCCGTCAAGCTCGAGGGCGAGGGCTACACCACCCTGCACCCGTCCGGGGCCTGGCAGTCGGTGCGCTACACCCGCGGCGCCACGGACAGCCTGTCCGTGCACCCCGACTACTACGTGAAGACCCAGGCGGCGCCGGTCGAGTAGCGGGCGCTACCGGAGCGCCAGCCGCTCCGTGCGCACCTGGCCCCAGCGGTCGGTGGCCTCCACCCGGCACTCGGTGGCCCCGGCGCCCGGGGTGGCGTAGAACAGGTGGGCCGTGGGGACCGGCTCCACCCACTTCCGCCGCGCCGGCAGCTCGGGCCCGCGGTGCAGCTCCACCGACAGCGGGTCGAGCCCCGTGCGCCGCGCCATGCGGCCGCGGGGCTGGCCATCCTCGTACCACACCACCGTCCACTCCGGATCCCAGTCCCAGAGGTTGGCGACCACCTCGTCCGGCGCGGTGGGGTCGGCGCCCCGGCGGTAGAGGCGCATCGCCTCGCCCGCGGCGGCGGTGGACGGCTGGTACCGCCAGCGCAGCTCGCTGCCGCGCACCTCGTAGACGCCAAACCCATCGGGGGTCCCGTCGTAGCAGATCGGGCCGCTCCACCAGGCGCCGCACGCGGTGCCGTGGACGTGCTCGTGCACCCCACCCTCGAAGAGGTGCTCGTGCTCGTGGGTGTGCCCGGAGAGGACGTGCGCGCGATACGGTTCCAGCAGGCGGTAGAGCGCCTCGCGGTTGTTTACCATCGAGGTGTGCCGCCCCTCGGCATCGCCGGAGCGCGCCGGAAGCGAGCTGGCCAGCGGGATGTGGAGCGCCACCACCACGGTGCGCCCCGCTTCCACCAGCGCCAGGTCCGCGGCCAGCCACTCGAGCTGGGGGGCGGAGAGGTAGCCGATGTAGCCGTCGCCGTGCCACAGCACGTCGTCCAGCACCACGTAGTGCACCTCGCCCCGGTTGAACGAGTACCACGCCGGCCCGAAGTGCCGCTCGAAGGTGGCGGTCGAGGCCTCGTCGGTGCGGGCGGCGTAGTCCATGTCGTGGTTGCCGACCACCTGGAAGAACGGCAGGTCCACCGCGCGGACCGCACGCTCGTACTCGGGATAGAGCGACAGGTCGTCGTACATGATGTCGCCGCAGGCGATCCCGAAGGCGGGCACGCCCCCGAGCCCCGCCAGGGCGCGGCGCAGCGCGGGCACGGTCTCGGCGTGGAGCAGGTCGGTCTCGTAGCGGTTCTGGGTCTGCGGGTCCGCGGCCAGGAAGAAGGCGTGGGCCGCGTCGCCGCCGGCGAGCGGGGTGAGGGCCCAGTCGGCGCGCAGTTCGCCGCGCGCATCCGGGGTCAGCGGGCGGAAGAGCTGCGCGGTGCCGCTCGCCTGCCGGGGGATCTCGTGCCCCGCGGGGAGCGAGAGGTGCAGCCAGCGTTGCCCGGCATCGCTCACCAGTTCGTAGGCGCCGCCTCGATCGGTGCGGACCACGGTGCGGCCGTCGCTCACCCCGGCGCCGGCGAGGGGCCGTCCAGCGGCGGTGACCCGGCCCCGGACCCGGATCGGGGCCCGTCGCCACGGACGCGGGAGGCGCGCGGGGGTGAGGCCAAGGGTGAGGAGCGAGGCGGCCGAAACCTCGCGCAGGAAGTCGCGTCGAGTGGAGTGGCTCATGCGGGGAACCTGGGTGGGGGTGGTCACGAACGGGTCGCGGCGCCGACACAAGCTCCGCCCCGGCGGGGGGCCTGTCCACCCCCAGCCCTCCGCACCCACCCCGGGGATACCCCCACCACGCCGGAGATGATTTCTTTGCAGGCGATGCCCGCACCCCTCCCCCCCGTCCCGGACCCCGCGCCCCCCGCGCCTCCGCGGAAGGACGACGCCACCCGTCGCGCCGAGCTGCTCAAGATGAAGCGGGTGGCCAACGGCCTGCTGGTCGTGGCGCTCGTGATCTTCCTGCTGGCCCTCTGGCTCGAGACCCGGTGGCCCTGGCTCGGCTTCGTGCGCGCCACCGCCGAGGCTGCGCTGGTCGGTGGCCTGGCCGACTGGTTTGCCGTCACCGCGCTGTTCCGCCGGCCGCTCGGCCTGCCCATCCCGCACACCGCCATCATCCAGACCCAGAAGGAGCGGATCGGCCGGGTGCTGGGCAACTTCGTGCAGAACCACTTCCTCTCGAAGGACATCCTGGTCACGCGGCTCGCCACCATGAAGGTGGCCGAGCGCTCGGCGCGCTGGCTGAGCGAGCCGGAGAACAGCCGCCGGCTGGCGCGGCACCTCGCGGCGGGCGTGGTGCAGGCCATGAAGACGGTCGAGGACACCCAGGCCCGGGCGCTCATCCACGAGAGCGCGATCGGCCGGCTGCAGGCGCTGCAGCTGGCCCCGCTGCTGGGCAACCTGCTGTCGGTGGTGGCCACCGACCAGCGGCACCAGGTGCTGCTCGACGAGGCGCTCCGCATCGCGGGCGAGGCCATCGAGAAGAACCGCGACGAGCTCGGCCGCCGCATCAAGGAGGAGAGCCCGTGGTGGGTCCCGACCGCGGTGGACCACGCCTTCCAGAAGAAGATCGAGGGGGCCAGCCAGCGCCTCATCGACGAGGTCAAGGCCGATCCCTACCACCCGCTCCGGCTCAAGTTCGACATCGCCTTCCGCCAGTTCATCGAGCGGCTGAAGAGCTCGCAGGAGGTGCAGGCCCGGGCGGAGGCCCTCAAGGCCGACCTGCTGGCGCACCCGGCGGTGGGGGAGTTCGCCGCCACGCTCTGGGACCAGGCGCGCGGGGCGGCGGAGCGCTTCACCGCCGACGCCGACGACCAGGCGCTCGCCCCGCTGGCCCGCGGCATCGGCTCGGTGGGCACCTCGCTGGCCGCGAATCCCGACCGCCTGGCCGAGCTCGACGAGTTCCTCACCGGCTTCGCGGCCTCGGTGCTGGAGCGGCACCGGCATGAGGTCGGCGCCCTGATCGCCGACACGGTGCGGCAGTGGGACCCGGAGGTGGCCGCGGAGCGGCTGGAGCTGGCGGTGGGCCGGGACCTGCAGTTCATCCGGCTCAACGGCACGCTGGTGGGCGGGCTGGCCGGACTGGTGATCTACGTGGTATCCAGGATGCTGGGCGGCTAGGCGGCCGGTCGCACCCGACGCCGCACGCCCCCGGGGTCCTGGCCAGGATCCGGGGGCGTGGTGCATCAGGGGTCCCCGGGGCTAGAAGTGGAAGCCGTATCCGAAGAACACCGGCTGCAGCCCGAGCAGCCCGAGCCCGCCGATCAGGAGCCCGCCGAGGATGAACAGGAACGGGACGTACACCAGCCGCTGCACCAGCGGGTTGTCCCAGGGCACGTGATGCAGGACCGGCAGCAGCACGAAGGCGAACGCCAGCCCGAGGAACGAGAGCTGCACCAGCTGGAGGCAGGCCACGCCGAAGACCAGCCCGCACGCGACCTCGAATCCCTGCACCAGCGGGTGATCCGGATGGCTTCCGCCCGCCACCCGCTGCAGCCCGCGCCACGCCCGTGCCCAGGGAGTCGTCGGCGCCGGGCCCCCGTCGGTGACCGCGCGGCCGCGATCGCCGGTGACCAGGAAAGTGGCCTTGCCGGTGATGAGATAGCCCAGCACGCCGAGCGAGCTCATCGGCCCGAGCGCGGCGTACATCACCGTGCTCTGGCAGAGGAAGCGGAACAGCTGGCGCGGCTTGCCCGCCAGGTCGATCACGAAGCACAGGATCGGCGCCACGAAGGTGAGCAGGGTGATGAGGAAGAAGTCCCAGCTCTGCACCACCGCGAACCCCGGATGCAGGGCGCGCACCGGGAGCACCAGGGCGTGGCCGCCCAGTTCCAGGGTCAGTGGCTGGGGCTGGGTAAAGAGGAACGCGAAGACGATGTTGGCGTCGATGACGAACAGGAAGTACACCAGCGCGAGCGGCAGGCTGAGCGCCGGAAAGAGCACGTCAAGCTTCTCCACCAGCGGCACCTTGCCGGAGCGCAGCGCCGGCCACATCTCCCGCGCAAAGAACTCGCAGGTGCCCCGGGTCCACTTCATGTGCCGCACCCGGAAGGCGCGGATGGTCTCGGGAAACTCCTCGTAGCAGATCACGTCCTCCGCGAACACCCCGTGCCACCCATGCTGGCGGGCCCGCAGCGAGAAGGCGAGGTCCTCGGAGACGATCTCCGGGAAGCCGCCCACCTCCTCCCACACCTCCCGCCGGACCACCGCCCCGTGCCCCAGCAGCATGACGAAGCCATAGCGGTTGCGCAGCGGGTGGTACCAGCGCCAGTGGATGTCGATCCCCACGCCCACCGCCGACTGCAGCGCGCCGCGGCCCTCCGGGTTGGAGCGGTGGGTGGCCTGCACGAAGCCGGTGCGCTCGTGGGCGTACAGCATCGGCACCATGCGGCGCAGGAAGTCGCGCGGCAGGATCTCGTCGGCGTCGACCAGGGCGAAGACCGGCTCCGTGACCGCGGCGGTGCGAAGGCCATGGTTGGTATTGCCGGCCTTGAACCCGGACCGGTCCGGCCGGCGCACCACCTGCACCTTCTCCGGGTGCCGGGCCGCGAATGCGTCCACCCGCGCCCGGTACACCGGGTCGCTGCTGTCATCCAGGAGGTACAGCCGCCAGGTGGGGTAGTCCTGGGCCAGGCAGGAGTGGGCGCTCTCCTCCACGAAGTCGTTGCAG
Organism: Gemmatimonadota bacterium; assembly: GCA_016713785.1. Classification (NCBI taxonomy): domain Bacteria; kingdom Pseudomonadati; phylum Gemmatimonadota; species Gemmatimonadota bacterium. The sequence continues at coordinate 2,157,402 of JADJOM010000003.1, forward strand.
GTGAGGTAGAGCAGCGCCACCGCCGGGGGGTCCACCGTGAGCGGAGGCGGCAGGCGCACGCCGTGGAGGCGCCGGCGCCGCTGGTGCAGGGCGGCGAACAGCACCACGCACACGTTATAGATGCCATACAGCCAGGCCAGTTCGGTGAAGATGATGAAGTACAGCACCGCCACGGTGGCCACCGGTCCGTGGGCCAGGTCGAGCAGGCCCATCAGGCGCGGGTGGAACCAGGCCAGGGCGGCCGCCCACGCGATGAAGATCGTCAGGTAGAGCGTGGGGCGGGCGGCGACGGGGCGCGGGGGTTTCATGGCCGCCGCACCGCGAACGACAGGCCGACGGCCACCGACGTCAGGGGGCTCGCGCCCGGGGCGCGCTCGTGCCGGAGCAGCAGGTGGGCCCGGCTCCCGGCGCCGGTCCCGACCGTGAGGCGCGCATGACCATCCCACACCGTGCCATCCAGCCCGGCCGGCGAGTCGCTGATCCGCCCCACCGCCATCCCGCCGCCCAGCGCCGATACGCCGCCCAGACCGAGCTCCCCGGCGAGGAGGGCACGCCACTGGGCCTCGGCGCCGAGCCCGCTCCGCGCGTAGAACACGACCGGCTCCACCCGCAGCCGCCCGGTCACCGGCAGGTTCACGCCGGCATGCCCGACCCATTCGATGCGGTCATCGGCGCGGGGACCCACCTCCACCCCCGCCTTCCACGCGGTGCCGCCGGCGGTGTAGGCCACCTGCTCCAGGCCCAGCAGTGTCTGGCCCACGCGGCCCGGAAGGGTGCGCCGGCCGACCTGGACCACGGTGGTGAACCGCCCACCCCAGTCGAGCAGCGCGCCGCCCGACCAGGTCGGGACCCGTCGCCCGGCGCGCAGCAGGGAGAGGTTGTCGAGGCTCAGGCTGTTGTCATAGCGGCCGAAGAGGCGCAACGACGCGGCGGGCCACACCGCCAGCTCCACCGACCGCATCCCCACGCCATCGGCCTTGTCGCTCGCGGTGGCCCGCGGCGGGTTGCTGAAGCGCGAGTAGACGCCCCACGCGCTCAGCTCGAGGAACGGGCGCGACGGCGCACCCTGCGCCAGCAGCGGCTGGGTGGCGAGGGACAGGACGGCGGCGAGCAGCGCGCGCCAGACGGAGCGCGGAAGTCGGCGGGACATGGGATCCTCCAGGGGGTGAGGGCTCGCGGCGCTCCCTCATGGAGCGCGAACACCCTGGAGCTAGGCAGGAGCTGCACCATCCGGCATCACCGTGGCGAACCTGCGACAGCTCGCGGCACGGCATGGAGTTACGGGCCAGGCACCCGCGTGCGCGCGCGCCGTGTGGCCCACTCGGATCGGTGCACCCTCACCTGTTTCGAAACAGCGACCGGCGGCGCCCATCGAGGGCGCGCCGCCGGCATCCCTCCGCGTCAGTTGATGGTGATGGTCTGCGAGCGGGCGTTGTTGAGCGGGTTGCTGTCGCCCTGGATGGTGCTGATGGTGTAGACCGTGGGGTACACGCCGGCCAGGACGGCCGTCAGCGTGACCGTGAAGTCGGTCTTGCCCCCGCTCGCCAGGCTCGGCAGCTGGCAGGTGGTCCCGCTGATGCCGTCGTAGCTGCAGCCGAGCGTCCCGGTGCTGCTCGAGTAGCTGAATCCGGTGCTCGCCGGGATCGTGAAGGTTGCGCCCACCGAGGTGTTGGGCCCCAGGTTCTCGTTCTGGAGCGTCAGGGTGAAGCTGCTTCCGACCGTCACCACCGGCGGGGCGCTGAATACGTGCAGCTCCAGGTTGGTGACGCCATCGTTGTCGACGATCGTGGCCGTGACCGGCGCGGGCATGGCGCCGGCGTAGGCCGGGTCGGCGCTGGCCACGGCGTGGGCAATGGTGGCCAGCTGCGGTGGCGGCTCCACCACCGCGTCATCCACCGCACCGACCGTCACGAACCCGGGCAGCGCCCACGAGCTGGTGAAGAACGTCAGCGGCGCGAAGGCCGCCAGCTGTCCGCCCGCCGCACTCGGCGTCAGGGTGACGTTGGCGGTCGGTGCGCTGCGAAGGCACACATTGTACGAGGCACCGGCGCCGCCTTCCGTGACCGTCACCCCCGCCGGCGACACACTGACCGGCACCGAGGGGTCGTGCCCCACCAGCTGGAGGCTGGCCGTCGGGTTGTAGAGCCGCCAGCCCCGGGCCGCGCCGGGGGTCAGCCCCGTGGTGCTGGCAAACGCGCCGCGGACGAGCGGGAAGGAACCGTCCGTGACGATGGGCACCACCTCCCCGCAATGCCCACCGAGGAATCCGGACGACTCGATCAGCCGCAGCGCCCCGTTGTACACCACCAGGCCGGTGACGGCGAGCAGGTCGTGCTTGTCCGGCGCGGTGCCGGCGATGTCGAGGCTGACGGTGCTGGCCGGATCCAGGAACAGCGAGGCCAGGGTGAGGGTCCCCAGGCCGGGGAGCGCCGGCGAGGCCGGGGCGGCCCCGGGGGAGATCGTGCCGCCCACCGAGGTCACATTGCCAACGGCGCCCGTGCCCGAGAGCACCCCGCCCTCGAGGGAGAGCGGGCCAGACTGGCTGCTCCCCGACTCGGCCACGAAGTCGGCGCCGCCGAGGTCGAGCGGCGCGGCGGTCGAGGAGGTGATCGTCCCCCGGTTGTGGATCCGCGCGAGTGTCGGGAAGTCAGCGGGGCCGCCCAGCGTCAGCGTCCCGCTGTTCTCCACGCTGTCCGTCTCCATGCGGACCCGGGCCGTGCCACCGTTGATGATGAAGCTGCCTCGCGTTGTCGAGGAATCTCACGGGGGCCCAGAGTGTCATGCTGTCCGTCGGCGTGACCGTGATGGTGCCGCGATTGACCTGCGGCAGGCTCGCCTGCCCGTTGCCCGTGATGTCGAGACGCACCCCGGCCGGGAGGCTCCCGTCCGAGGTGACCACCGGCGTGGCCCAGATCACGCCGAGGAAGTTGATGTAGACCGTCTCGAGCTCGATGACTCCTTGGAGGGTGGTGGCGTCGAGGCTGATCGGCATGCCGATCACCCGGAGCCGGGCGCCGGGTCCGGTCAGCCGGGCCGGGATGGTCCCCGCCGTCCAGTGGAAGACGGCCGGCCAGTACGGCGGCACCGGCCAGCCGAGGGACGGTGGAACCGTCGTCGCGACGACCGTCCCCTGCCCGCTCACCGTCCCGCCTTCCATCCATACCGCGCCGAAGGCGTCGCCGGTGATGGTCAGGGTCGCGGCGGAGCCGGTGGCCTGCAGCGTGCCGGTGTTGTGGAAGGCGCCGACGTTGAGCGCCAGGTCGGCCCCGTTGACGTCGACGGTCCCGCCAATGCGGATCGAATCGGCGTCGACCACCGCCGCCTCCCCGGGGAAGTCCGCCCGCCAGGTGCCGTCCACCTGCACGAACCCCGTGGTCAGGTCGACCGGATCGTTCCACTTGAGGGTGCTGCCCACCTTGACGTGGATGCCGGTGGTCACGTTCCAGGCGGCGAGGACGCCGGCGTTGGAGTAGCTCAGGGTCACCGCCGCCCCCTTGGCCCCCACGACGATCGCGTTGACCACCCGGGGGCCATTCAGCGTGACCGTGTAGGTACCCACGGCATCGAGGCAGGCCACGGCATTCCAGCCGGGGACCACGGCGGGGGACCAGTTGCCGGCCACCGCCCAGTCGCCGCTGACCGGCCCGGCCCAGTGGGCGGTGCACGGCGGCAGCTTCACGATCGACGCGGGGGCCGCATCGGCTGGCTTCGGCGCAGCAATGTCGCGCGGGCCGGCCGGGTCGTCGGCGCACCCGACGAGCGGCACGAGGAGGGCAAGGCAGAGGCGGAGGCGGTTCCGCGGCATGACAGTCTCCAGGCTCGGTGAGGATGAGGGACCGAGTGGAGTGGCGCGGAATGCGAGCCAGACTGGACATCCCGGGACGTGCGGCGGGGGCGGGCTCAGCGCAGCCGCGCGAGCGCCTCCCGGCCCCAGCCCGTCACCATCGGATTGGCGAGGCCCCACGCGTCGTGCACCGGGCAGGCATGCTCGAGCGCCCGGCGGGCTTCCTCCCGGCGCCCCCGTGCCGCGAGCGCGGCGCCAAGCACGCACTCCACCTGCGCCGACTCCGGCCGGAGCACCCCGCCATTCGGGGGCTGGGCCTCGAGGTGGGCGGTGGCGCGGAGAATGACCGTGTCGTGCGCGCCCAGCGCATAGCTCACCAGCGCCATCCAGCGGTCGGCATCCGCGCGGCGCCGGACCGGCGTGTCCCGGTTCGACTGGATGACGCTGTCCCCGAAGCGGGCGGCGGCGACGGCCTCGTTGAGGCGGCCGAGCCGGAGCAGGATCGGTGACCGCTGGCCGATGAGGTACGCGGCGCCGAGGGGATCGCGCGCCGCGCCGGCCGCCTGGCCCTGCACGATGGCTGAGTCGAGGTAGGCGAGCCCCTCCACCAGCCGTCCGCGCGCGGCGAGGATCAGCGCCAGGTTGCGGAGGGAGCTGCCGATCAGCGGGTTGTCGGCCGCGAGCCCCGCCCGCAGCCCGGCGATGGCCGCGCGCTCCAGCTGCTCGGCCTCTTCCAGCTGCCCGCGGTGCGCCAGGGTGAGCGCCAGGCGTTCCTGCGCCCCGGCGCGCACGTCGGCCGACGGCTGCTGGACCAGTACCCGCGCCAGGCCGGCGCGCTGCAGGCTCTCGGCCGCGGCAAGGTCACCGGCGTTGCCGAGGGCCACGGAGAGATTGTTGGTCACGGTCTGCCGGTCGGGGTGGTCGGGGGGCAGGCGCGCGGCGAGGATGTCGAGCGTGGCCTGAAACAGCCCGGCCGCCTCCCGCGCCCGTCCCTGGCCCAGGAAATCTTCAGCCTGGGCGTGCAGCCGCCCGGCCACCGCCATGGAATCCACCCCGGGCTGCCGGGCCTGGATCGCCACCAGCTCATCGAGCAGGGCGCGCCGCGGCCCCGGCGCCGCGGTGGCGGTGGCCAGGTCGGTGAGCGCCACCTGCACATCCGGCCCGTCCGGTCCCTGCAGCCGGCGGAAGCGCGCCAGCGAGGAGTCGAACATCGGCTGCGACGCGGTCGACCCGCGGTAGAAGTGCACCACCGTGGCCAGCTCGTGGTAGGTCCGCGCCGCCTCGAGGTCCTCGGGGCCCCGCACCACCCACTGGAGCTCGGCCGACCGGCGCAGCAGGCGCTCGGCGCGCTTGTACTGGCCCCGCGCCAGGTGCATCTGGCCCACCGCGCGGAGCAGCGCCGCCTGCCGCGCCGTGTCGTCCACCATCCGCTCGATGCGCTGCTCGGCCTCGTCGAGGAGCGCCGATACTCGCACCGTGTCTCCGCCCGGGACCTTGCGCGGGTTGGCGCGCTCGAAGAGCGCGGCGAGGATCTGCACTACGTCGGCGCTCACCGCACGCTCCCGCTCGGCCGCGTCGCGCTCCACCCGCAGCCGCCGGGCCTGGGTGGCCGCGGTCAGCGCGAAGCCGAGCAGCAGCAGCGCCAGCAGCGCGCCGCTGCCCACCAGCACCCCGTTGCGCCGGAGATACTTGCGCGCCCGGTACCCCAGCCGGTCCGGCTGGGCCCGTACCGGCAGCCCGGCGAGGTAGCGCTCGATGTCGTCGGCCAGCGCCGCCGCGGAGGGATAGCGGCGGTCGGGCTCCTTCCGGAGCGCGGCCTGGGTGATGACGTCGAGGTCGCCCCGCAGCGCCCGGCGCCGCGCGGGGCCATCCACGACGGCACTGGGGAGCGGGGCGGGCGCGTCGAGGATGGCGCGCTCCAGGTCGAGCAGGGTGCGCCGGGCCGCGGGGAAGGGCGTGCGGTCGGTCAGCAGCTGGAACAGCAGCACGCCCAGCCCGTACACGTCGGTCCGCGTGTCACACGGCTCGCCCCGCAGCTGCTCCGGCGCCGCGTGCTCCGGCGTAAGCAGCCGGCCCTCGGGCCGGGTGGGCCGCACCAGGGAGGCGTCGAGGCCGGGATCGAGCATCCGGGAGATGCCGAAGTCGAGCAGCCGCGGCGTGCCGTCGGCCTCGATGAAGATGTTGGAGGGCTTGAGGTCCCGGTGGATCACCAGCTGCCCGTGGGCGAACTCCACCACCCGTGCCACCCGGACAAAGAGCCGGAGCCGTGCGGCCAGGTCGAGCCCGCGCTCCGTGCAGTACCGGGTGATCGGCACCCCGTCGACATGCTGCAGCACCAGGTAGGGCCGCCCGTCCTCCAGCGCCCCGCCGTCGATGATCGCGGCGATCCCGGGGTGCACCAGGCGGGCCAGCGCCTGCCGCTCCACCCGGAAGCGGCGCACCGTCTCCGCCGTGTGGTAGCCCGGGCGGAGCACCTTGATGGCCACTGCCTGGCGATAGGCGCCATCCACCCGCTCGGCACGATAGACCTCGCCCATCCCGCCCTGCCCCACCAGCCGCTCGACGCGCCACGGCCCGATCCGGGTGCCGGGCGGGAGGTCGCCGGCGCGCAGCGCCGGGTCCGAGGGGCGGAACCGGCGCTCCTCCTCCAGCAGCAGCGGCTCGCCCGAGTGGTGGGCGTCGAGCATGGCAAGGACCTCCTGCTGGGCCGCCGCATCGCCCGGGGCACCGGCGCGCACGAAGGCCGCGCGGGCCTCCGCCGGCAGCTCGAGCGCGCCGGCGAACAGCTCCGCGATCAGGGTCCAGCGCTGCTGGGGGGTCGGGTTGGTGTCGGGCATCCTTGCCACATGGCGAGATTCGCCGCGCCGGACGGACACCGGCGCGCGGGTCAGTCGGGCAGGTCGAGCGCCTGGGCCACTTCCTTGCGGAGCCAGGCGCGCGCGGCGAGCCAGTCGCGCTGGACGGTCTTGCCGGAGATGCCGAGCAGGGCCGCGGTCTCCTCCAGGGAGAGACCGCCGAAGAACCGGTAGCGCACCACCTCCGCCGACCGGGGACTCACCTGCTCCAGGCGCTCGAGGGCCTCGTCGAGCACCACCAGGTGATCGGCCTCCTCGGTGGTGAGCAGCTGGTCGGCGTCATCCAGGGACACCACCTGGGCCCCGCCCCCGCGCTTCTGCCGCAGGCGGCTCCGGGCGTGGTCCACGAGGATGCGCCGCATCGTGGTCACCGCGATGGCGAAGAACCGCGCCCGCTCGGGCTCTCCCAGGCCGGCCTGCGCCGCGAGCCGGAGCCAGGCTTCGTTGACGAGTCCGCCGGTGTCAAGGGTGTGGCCCACCCGCTCCCGCCGGAGCAGCCCGCGGGCCAGGCTCCGGAGTTCGTCGTAGTGCAGCGCAATGAGGTCCGCCGCGGTGTCGGGCATGGCGCCAAGATGGGGCGGAATCGGGAACGCTTCAAGCCACGCCGGCTGACGCGGCCGGCCGGCACGAGTATTCTCCCGTACCGGCCCTCACCCGAGAGACGCATGCGCCACCCCTTCCTGCTCGCCCTGCTCCTCCCCGCGACCCTCGCGGCGCAGGACTGGCCCCTGCACGGCCGCGACCTTGGCGGGCAGCGCCATTCGCCCCTCACGGCCATCACCCCCGCGACGGTGGGCCACCTGGCGCCGGCCTGGACCTGGCACAGCGGGGTGACCGCCACCTTCCAGGCCACCCCGATCGTGGCCGGCGGCGTGATGTTCGTCTCCCTGCCGTACAGCGGCGTGGCGGCGCTCGACGCCGCCACTGGCCGCGAGCGGTGGCGCTACCGGCACGCGTCGCGCAGCGAGAAACTCTGCTGCGGGCCGGCCAATCGCGGCGTCGCGGTGGCGGATGGGCTGGTGTACGTGGGCACCGTCGATGGCCGGCTGATCGCGCTCGACGCCGCCACCGGCGCCGTGCGCTGGGACGTGACCGTGGCCGAGTACGCGGGCACCACCGAGGCCTCGAGCCAGCTCCGCGCCGATGATCCCCTGGGCCAGGTCGGCGCCACCGGCTCCACCGGCGTGGGCATCAGCGCGGCACCGCTGGTGCACGACGGACGGGTGTTCGTCGGGATCGCCGGCGTGGGGTACGGCCTGCACCCCGACCAGGGGCTCGCGGTGGTGGGGGTGTCGGGGCAGTACGGACGCCCCGGCCTGATGGCGGCGTTCGATGCAAAGACCGGCGCGCGCCTGTGGCAGTTCGACGTGACCGCGGCCGGCTGGGAGGGACCGTACACCGCCAACGCGGCCGGCATGCCGCTGCATCGCGACCTCGCGGCGGAGCGCGCCGCGGCGCCGGCGCACGCGGAGGCGTGGAGATACGGCGGCGGCTCCATCTACGCGACCCCGGTGATCGACCGGCAGCGCCACCTGCTCATCTTCGGCACCGGCAACCCCTCGCCCCAGATGGCCGACGCCTCCCGCCCCGGCGACAACCGGCACACCTCGTCGCTGGTGGCGCTCGACGAGCGCACCGGCTCGCTGGTGTGGGCGTACCAGCAGGTACCGCACGACCGCTGGGGCTACGACGTGGCCAGTGCGCCGGTCCTGCTCGAGGTGACCCACGGCGGCCGCCGCGTCCCCGCGGTGGCGCAGGCCAGCAAGCTCGGCTGGGTCTTCGTGCACGATCGCCGGGACGGGTCCCTGCTGTTCCGCTCCGACGCCTTCGTCCCCCAGCGGAACCTGTTCACCCCGCCGCAGCCGGGCGAGGGCGTGGTGGTGGCGCCCGGCATCGCCGGCGGGGCCAACTGGTCGCCCTCCGCCTGGGACCCGAGCCTGCAGCTGTTCTACGTCGGCGCGCTGCACCTGCCCACCCGCTACATCGCCCACCGGGTGACCCGGCCCGACGGCAGCGTGCTCGAGTACGCCAGCACCCAGAACACCGGCGAGGCGTGGGGCACCCTGACCGCGCTCGACCTGGCCAACGGCGGCCGACTGGCCTGGCAGGTACGCACCCCGGAACCGCTGGTGGGCGGCGTGCTGGTGACGGCGGGGGGACTGGTCTTCTCGGGGGCGGGCAAGGGTCGCTTTGCGGCGTTCGACGCGTCGAGCGGGCAGGAACTCTGGTCGTACCAGGCGGAGGCGGGCGTCAACGCGCCGCCCATCAGCTATGCGGTGGGTGGCCGGCAGTATGTGGCCGTGGCGGCGGGCGGCAATGCGCTGTTCGGCTTCACGCAGGGGGATGCGGTGGTGGCGTTTGCGATAGGGCGATAGGGCGGTAAGGCCGCCGAGCCGCTATTCCACCGTATGCACCACCGCCGGTGCACGCACCAGCTCCCCGATCTCCCCGGCCAGGCGGTCGACCGCGGCCCAGTCGGTCCCGTCCCAGTCGCGGCTGGTATCGGTGGGACGGCCGGTCTTGCGGCTGATCATCTGCATGATGAACCGGGTGAGCATCCCGTACCGCGTGTAGTTGAGCGCCCCGGGCAGGGAGCGGGCCAGGCTCGGCGTCCAGCCGGTCAGCCGCTGGAACGACGCCTCGTACTTCCGTGCCTCCGCCGGCCCCGCGGCCCAGTCGCCGATCAGGGCGCCACACACCGAGACGAAGACACTCGGCATCGCGGAGAGTCGCTCCGCGTTGGCCCGGGCAAACTCCACCAGGTAGGGCTGGTACTTGCCGTAGCGCACCGACCCGGCGATCACGTAGCCATCGTACCCGGCGAGCACCGGCCGCGCCGGGAGCTGGTCGCCCTTCCAGGTGGTGACCCGGTGGCCCGCCACCGTCAGGTTGCTCGCGAGCCGCTCCACGATCCGGCCGGTCTGGCCGTGGGTGGAGCCGTAGACCATGAGGATGCTGGACATGTCGCCTCCCCTGCCGAGCGGACGGGCTTCCCCGGATGGCATCGTACCTCCCGGTCCATGAAGCCGGAGACAAGGCGGGAGTAGATTCCCTTAAGCCCATGCCCGATCCTGCCGCCACCGCCGCACCTCCCGCGCACCACCCGCTGGCCTCCCGGCGGGCGCTGCTGGTGGCCGTGCTCGCCGCCCTGCTCGCCCTGGTGCTGTTTGCCGAGCAGGCGCGGGAACCGATGCTCGAGCTGGCCGGGGTCATCCAGCGGGTGGAGGCGGCCCACCCCCTGACCGCCATGCTCCTGGTGGTGCTGTTCGCGGCGGTGAGCGCCATGCTTGCCTTCGTCTCCACCGCGGCCATCGCGCCGTTCCTGGCCACGACCTTCGGCACACCGGTCGCCGGCCTGCTGCTCTGGTCGGGCTGGCTCCTGGGGGGCATGCTGGCCTACGCCATCGGCCGGACCCTGGGGCGTCCGGTGATCCACCGGCTCGCCTCCGCGGCACAGCTCACCCGCTACGAGGAGTTCGTCTCCCACCGCGCCCCCTTCGGGCTGGTGCTGCTGTTCCAGCTCGCGCTTCCCTCGGAGATTCCCGGCTACCTGCTGGGGCTGGTGCACTACTCCTTTCCCCGGTACCTCCTGTCGCTGGCGATCGCGGAGCTGCCCTGGGCCCTGGTGACGGTGGCCCTGGGCGCGGGCGTGATGGAGCGGCGGGTGGCGCTCGTGGCCGGCATCGCGGTGGCGGCGCTGGCGCTCAGCGCGGGGACGTACCGGATGCTGCACCGGCGCCTCGCCAGGGGGTGACCGGCCGCACAGCCCCGACGTACCCCGCGCACACCCCCACGGTGACCACGCCCTGTGGCGCCACGCCCGCGCTCCCGCCGCCGTGCATCCTGCGCCGCCCCGCCGCCGCCCGATCCCGCGACGGCCGCCAAGGAAGCGCTTCGGAAGCAACCGCTTAGCGGTTCGGGTCCGGGAGTTGCTACTCCAGGGGGTCGACCCCAACCCCGGAGCACGGTGGTGATGGCGGAGATCAAGGTGCGCAACGACTCAGGGAGCGAATTCTCCTTCAGCAGTGTCGAGGAACTCGCCGACGCGATCCGGAGCGGGGGCGTGACCGCCGCCTGGGAGGTGTTCCATTCCGCCGCGCAGCGCTGGCTGCCAGTGACCCGGCATCCCGCCTTTGCCGCCTGGAGCGCGGCCCGGGAGCGTGCGTAACTCCGCACCACGCGGTATCGTAGGAGCCCGGCAACCCCAAGGGCGCCCCTTCCATGACACGATCCGCGTTCCACCCCGGCACACTCGCGGTGCTGGTTCTCCTGCTGGCAGGTCCGGCACGATCGCTCCCGGCTCAGGCCGGCCCGGTGATGTTCCGCGGCGACGCGGCGCACACCGGCGTCTCGGCCGCGCCCCTCTTCACCGGCCAGGGCGGCATCGTCTGGCGTCGGCAGCTGGGCGGGGCCATCCGGAGCACGCCGGCCGTCACGGCGGGCCGGATCTACGTCGGCGCCGGAGATGGAACCCTCTACGCCCTCGACCGTGCCACCGGCCGCATCGTGTGGCGCTTCGCCGCCGGCGACCCGGTCACGGCCTCACCCGCGGTGGCCCATGGCCTGGTGATCGCCGCGACCCACGCCGGCCGCTTCTTCGCGGTGGATGCCGCCACCGGCCGGCTACGCTGGTCGCGCCACGCCGGCCCCGCCCTCCCCTTCAATACCTATCCCGCCGGCGCCTGGGATCTCTGGGCCTCCTCCCCGACCGTCTCCGGCCGCACGGTGATCCTGGGCGGTGCCGACGGACGGGTCTATGCGCTGGACCTCATGACCGGCGCGGTGCGCTGGACCGCCAATACCGGCGGGCGGGTGCGCGCCAGCGCGGCCATCGCGGCTGGCACGGTGGTGATCGGTTCGTGGGATGGGCGCGTCTACGCCCTGGACCTGGCCACCGGCGCCGAGAAGTGGGTGCACCGCACCATCGGCGATACGCTCGACTCACAGGCCTTCGGCTTCGACCGGCGCGCCATCCAGGGCTCCGCCGCCATCGACGAGGGCCGGGTCTTCGTCGGCTCGCGCGACGGCGGGCTGTACGCGCTGGACTTCGCCACGGGCGAGCGACTGTGGCGCGCTACCCACCGCGGCTCCTGGGTCTGCGCCTCGCCGGTGGTGTCCGGGAGTGCGGTGTACGTGGGGAGCTCGGACGGGCAGTTCGTCCAGGCGCTCGACGCCGCCACCGGCACGGAACGCTGGCGCTACGCCACCGGCGCCAACGTGCTCAGTTCCCCCGTGCTCGCGGGGCAGCGGCTGGTGGTGGGCACCGAGGCCAACGATTCTCCCTGGGGCGACCTGCTGGCCCTCGACCCGGCCACCGGCGCCTTGGTGTGGCGGCTGCGCCTCGAGGAGGCGCTGTACGGCTCCCCCGTGGTGGCCGACGACAGGATCTACGTGGGCACCGACGCCGGGGACCTGCTCGCCATCGGCGAGACCGCGCCCGCGCCCGCCCGGCTGGCGGTCTACTACGACTCGGTCCTGGCGCCGCGGGGGATGATGCCGGGGGCGCGGCTGGCGCGGGAGTACTTTGCGGGACTGGGCTACGAAGTGCTCGATGGCGCGGCGCTCGGGAGGTTCTTCGCGGCGCAGCTGGCCGACGAGGCGCCGAGCGTCGTGGTCTTCGCGCTCGACGCATTGCCAGAGACCATCCGCGCGGACACCGGGCGGAACGGGCGGTGGCAGCGCTACCTCGCCGCGGGCGGCAAGATCGTCTGGCTGGGGCCACTCCCGGGAGCGCTGGTGTGGGACTCCGCCGGCACGCCGCTCGGCCACGACCTCTCGCTGGCGCGCGGGCTGGCCGGGCTCGAGACCGACTCCACCGACTGGAACGAGTATCCCTCACGGCCCACCGCGGAGGGGGAACGCTGGGGCCTCCACGGCCAGTGGCGCGGCGACATGCCCACGGCCCCCTCGGTGGTGACTCGCGTCCTGGCCACCGACACCGATGGCTGGGCCACCGCCTGGCAGGTCTCGTTCCGTGCCGACCGCCCCTGGGCGGGCTACGTGCAGCTCTGGGGCCTCGGCGCCACCGTCGAGCGGCTGCCCATGGTTCGCGCCGCGGCGGAGTACGGGCTGTTGCGGCGGTTCCAGGGGCCCTGAGCGGCGGCTACTGGACCGTGATGGTCTGGACCCGGGAGTTGTTGGCGGGCGCCGGGTCCGCCTGGACCGAGGTCAGGCTGTACGTCGTCGGGTAGCTGCCCGGCGCATCCGCGCCCAATGTCACGGTGAACGTGAAGGATGCCCCGCCACTCGCCACTCCTGGCAGGTCACAGCGCACGCCCGTGACCGGGTCTCCGCTGCAGCCCAGCACGCCCGTTGAGCTCACGTAGTGATACCCCGCGCTCGCGGGCATCGCGAAGCTGCTGCCCACCGAGGCGTCCGGGCCGCTGTTCCCCACCCGGAACGCGAGCGTAAACAGGGCGCCGCCGGGGACGACCGGTGGGGCGCTGGTCACCGAAAGCTCGAGATTGGCGCTGCCGTCGTTGTCAGTGATGCTGACGGCCACATTCGACAATCCGGCCGGCGCATACAGGGGATCGGTGCTGGTCACGGTGTGCATGACCTCGTCGGCCTGCGGTCCGGGCTCCACCAGGATGTCGTCCACGGCCATCACCGTCACCGACTTCGGCAGACCCCAGTCGGCGGTCAGGAAGGTCACCGGCGCCATGGACTGCAGCTGCCCGAGGACGGACGCCGGGCTGACGGTCACGCTCGCGGTCGGGAGGTGCTGGAGGCAAATGGCGTAACCCGCCGCGGGCCCGCCTTCCGCGACCGCGAGTGTGGCCGGGGCGAGCGAGACCAGCGGGATCGGGTTGTACCCCACGAGGTACGTGCTGCCCGCCGGCGCAAAGAGCCGGTACCCTCGCCCCAGCCCCGGGGAGAGCCCGGTCAGCTTGGTGAAGGCGCCGCGCGGCAGCGGCGATTGGTCCAGGATCAGCGGCAGCGCCTGGCCGCAGGTGCCACCGGCAAAGGGGGCCACCTCCCGCAGGGTGAAGCTGCCGGCAAGCAATACCTGCCCGGCCACGTCCAGCACGTCGTAGCTCCCCGCCGTCTCCCCGGCCACGTCGAAGATCATGCCTGACGCCGGATCCATGGTGAGTGAGGTCGCCGTGAGCACGCCGACCGGGGCGCCAGGCTCGAGCGAGGCACTCACCAGGGTGACGTCCCCGAGCGCGCCGGTTCCCGAAACCACCGCGTTCTCGACCCAGAGCCCACCCGTCTGCACACCGCCCGCCTCGCTGATGTACTCGGCGCCGCTCAGGATCACGTGGGGTATCGAATGCCCGCCGTCGATCGTGCCGGCGTTCCGCAGGAAGCCCGTGTTCCGGACCAGCCGGAGGGTGCCGCCCTGGGCCTGGATCGTGCCGGCATTGGTGACGCTGTCGAGGTCCAGGTCGGTGACGCCGGCAAACTTCTGGACCAGGCCCGCGTTGGCGAGGCTGGCCCCCTGCACCAGGAGCGTGTCCGTCTGGGAGTAGAACTCGAGCGTACCTTCATTGCGAAGCACGCCGCCGGCGGGGGCCTGCAGCCGCAGCGTGCCGCCGGTCGGCCCCGCCCGGGCATGCACATGGACCCCGGGCCCGATATCCCCCTCGAGGATCGAGGTGCCGCCGTAGGGATCCAGGACGGCAACCCCCTGCAGCGCGGTGTTGCCAAGGTGCAGGGTGCCGCTGTTGACCGCGAGGTCTGTCCCCGTGAATGAGCCACCGGTCCACCAGACATCGAAGACCGTGTTCCCCCCTCCTCCACCGAATGTCAGGAGGCTGATGCCCGAGATGCCCCCGCCCTCGAGGTATGCGCTCGCGGCGGGCGCGGTCGCTATCACGTGCACGCCGGCCGCCATCTGGACCTGGCCGGCGTTCCGCAGGGCCATCGGGCCCGTCAGGGTGATGTAGGTCCCGACGATGACCGTGTCCACCGCGAGCAGCCCGCGGTTCACCAGGGAATCCACGGTGATGTAGTTGGTGGTCAGGGGAAGCGTGGCCCCCAGGTGGACGGTCCCATCGATCACCAGGGCGTCACCCGTCAGCGTTCCATCGAACCCGTTGGTGGCCATCCGGAGGGTCCCGCCGAGCGCCACCTGCACCTCCCCGGTTACGGCAAGGGTGCGGGCCGCCCCCGCCGGCGTGAAGGTCAGGGTGGCCTTGGCGGCGGCGAGCCCGCCCCCGACCCGCAGGACCGCCACCGTGGCATCAGTCGTGAGCGTCACCGTGTACGGCACCTTGCCGAGGGCATCGAGGCAGACCACCGAGCCCGCGCGCGGTACCCCGGCGGGGGTCCAGTTGCCGGCGACGTTCCAGTCACCGCTCACGGCGGCCTTCCAGCGCTTGGCGCACGGGAGGACGGCTGCCGCGACCCCGGCGGGCCCTGAAGCCACCGTCGGCGGGCCGACTGGGGCCGGGGCATTGGGGTCAGGGGCACAGGCCAGCAGGATGGCGGCGGCGAGGGGGGCCGCCCGGCGAAGCTCGAGCATCGGTACCGCTCCTCCATGGGGTCCTGAGGCATGGCGGCATTTCCCTGCGGCACCGGACATCCCGGCCCCCGCGGCCCGCGCCCCCTACGGGATGCTCCAGCCCGCACACCGCGATGCAGCCGTCCCGAATCGAGTCGCCCGATGGACTTGTGCCGTTGCGGCCCAACGACTTAGGCGAGGCCCACCGCTTGCGTTGACACCCGGCGTAGCGCAACGCTGCGCACGGCTGGTTCATGGTTGGTTCACCGGCGATCACTATCATTGCATTCGCCATTCGGCCTTTCCCCACTCTTCTCAAGGCTCCCCCGTTCATGCCATCCACCGCACGCTCCCGGGGCCTCGGCCTCGTCCTGGTCCTCGCGCTGGCGACCGCCTGCGCCGATCAGCCCTCGCCCACGGCCGCCGTGGACACCCCGTTTAGCGGCCTGGCCCAGACGGCATCGGTTGATGTCGTGGTCGGTCCGTACACCATCACCATCACCGACCTCGGCGTCCTCCCCGGCGGCACGTACTCGTCAGCCTACACGCTGAACAACACCGGCCTCATCGCCGGCGTGGCGAGCAGCCCCACGGTCAACCTGGGCCCCGCGCTGTGGCGTACCGGCACCATCACCGCGATCCCCAACTACAACGGGGCGGGCGTGCTGATCCCGGTCCGTACCAATGACGCGGGCGAGGTGATCCTGAACGAGGACATCGGCGGGACCTCCATCAACTACGCCATCTGGCGTGACGCCGGCGGCGCCTACCACCGCCTGCCGCCGTTCCCCGGCGGCGACAGCCTCCGGGTCACGGCGCGGGGGATCAACACCTCCGGCCGGATCGTCGGCATGGTGCGCGAGCCCAACCTGACCATCACCACCCATGGCGTCCTGTGGCAGAACGGCGCGTTCCTGCAGGACATCGGGGCGCTGGCGGGCTACGCCAGCACCAACCCACAGGATATCAACGACGCCGGAAGCGTCGTGGGAATCAGCACCAACACCACGACCTTCAGCTCCACCGCGTTCCTCTGGCAGGCCGGCGGCTTCACCAACCTCGGCGCGCTCTCCGCGGGCGCCGCCTCGGCCGCCCTGGCCCTCAACAACACCGGGACCATCGTCGGCACCAGCAACGGCGGCTTCCCGGTGCGCTGGGTGAACGGCGCGATCCAGTCGCTGCCGGTGCCCGCCGGCGTGATCCAGCCGACCCCGGTGGACGTCAATGACGCCGGTGACATCGTCGGCTGGGGCACGTCCACGGCGCCGGGCGTGCTCTACGCCTCGGCGTTCTGGCGCAACGGCCAGGCGATCCTGCTGCCGCCCTGGCCCGGCGCCACCCAGACCCTGGCCCGCAGCATCAACAACAACGCCGAGATCGTCGGCGAGGGTCCGCTGGTGCCGGGGGGCCCGGTGCACGCGCTGTCGTGGAAGATCACGACCGGCGGCACCCCGGGGAATACGGCTCCGGTGGCCACGCTGGCCGCCACCACCTCGACCACGATCCGCCTGAACGGCTCGGTCCGGATGGCGGGCACCTTCACCGATCCGGACAACGGCCCGTGGCGCTATTCCTTCATCTGGGGGAACGGCAAGACCAGCGGGACCAGCACCACGGCCGGGACGATCACCGCCACCCGCAAGTACACCAAGCGCGGCACCTTCACGGTCCGGATGCTGGTGACCGACGCACAGGGCGCCGCGGACACCAGCAATGTGGTGACGGTCACGGTTCGGTAGTCGCGGGCGGAGGTCTGACGGGCAGGACGGGGCGGCCGGCGTGGTTCAGCCGGCCGCCCCGTGACTTACAGCAGCAGCAGCGACGCCAGCCGCGGGGCCGCGGAGAGCGCGCGCCCGGCGAGCCGTTCCATCAAGGCGCGGAGCCGTGACGGACGGGCCTCCGCGGCGACCAGCCGGCGGCGGCACCGCTCCAGCGCGCGCCGCAGTTCAGCCATGCTCCGCCACCGCCTCCCCGGCTCGCGCGCCAGGCAGCGGTCGATGATCGCCGCCAGCCGCTCCGGCACCTCGGGCGCGAACTGCCGCAGCGGCGGCGCATCCCACACCGTCCGCTGCACCGCGCTCCCCATGGTGGTCTCGCTCACGAAGGGCAGCCGCCCCGCCAGCGCCTGGTACGCCACGAGCCCGAGCGAATAGATGTCGGTCCGGGCGTCGGCGTCCCAGCGCGCGAGCACCTGCTCCGGCGCCATGTAGGCCGGCGTCCCGAAGCCCTTCGCCACCTCCGAGCGCGAGTGCTCCGAGGTCCGGAGCGTCGCCACGCCGAAGTCGGTCAGGAACACCCAGTCGTCGTCCTGGTGCAGCAGGATGTTGGCTGGCTTCACGTCACGGTGGATCACGCCCCGCTGGTGCACGTGCGCCAGCGCATCGACCACCGGGATGAGGAGGTTGAGCGCCGAGCGCACCGCGAGCCGCTCCACCCGCTCCAGCCGGTCGGCCAGCGACTGCCCCGGGATGAACCGCAGCACGGTGAGGGTCAGTCCATCCTGGTGGAACGAGCCGTAGCAGGGCACGACATGCGGATGGGCCAGGTCCCGCGCGATCCGCGCCTCCCGGCGGAACCGCTCCCGGTTCTCCAACGACTGCCCCTCGGCGGGATCGAGCAGCTTGAGGGCCACGTGCCGCCCCTCGTGCAGGTCCCAGCCCAGCAGCACCACGCTCATCCCCCCGCGCGCAATCAGCCGCCGCACCTCATACCGGCCACCGGTCAGCCGCGCCACACCCGCCCCCCACCGTTCCAGCTCGGCGGCGGGGGACATCGGCTGCGGATCGGTGAGGACAGCGGGCATGCCTGCTCCAGAGGGTCTGCCCGGAGACAAGGCAGGCGCCGTGCCCGATCCGGGATTCTCAACTCTTTGTGGGACAATGGGTAGCGGAAGGCCCGGAAGGCAGATCGTCCGCTACTGGTATTGGACGTCCCAGAAGCGGACATGGTTGCAGGGGAGGCTCGGCCGGAGGCTAGCTCACCACAGCACGGACGAAGTCCCGCAGGGAGGCCGGTTCCAGCACCTCCGCTTCGGCGCCGTACTGCAGGATTTCGCGGGCCAGCCAGCGGGGGTCGGCCACGGGGAGCCGCACCAGGTAGCGCCCATCCGGCCCCTCGCTCCCGTCCGGGTACAGCTCCCGGATCCAGCGGGCGATCACCGGGCTGAATGCGACGGTGGCGGTCACGGCGCCGTCGGCGGCGAGGAGGTCCCGGACACGGGTCACCCGGCGAAGCTCCTTCCGCGGCTCGAAACCCTCCTCGAGGGCGCGCGCCCCGAGCACCCGCTCCACCCGGAAGTGCCGCGGGGCGCGGGCCCGCTCGCACCAGGCCACCACGTACCAGGCGCGCGCCGCCTGCACCACCTGGTGCGGGTGCACGACCCGGCTCGACGGCTCGCCACCGCTGCCGCAGTAGCGCAGCTCCACCTTGCGTCGCTCATCCCGGGCCCGGCGGAAGAGCGCGAGCAGCGGCGCCACCGGCTCGGCCGGCGTCGGCCCCATGGCCCAGCTGCGCTCCACTTCGGTGACCGGCGGCGCGGCGGCGAACCCCGCCCCGAGCTTCCCCGCGAGCGCGGCGGCCCCGCGGAGCCCGGCCAGGCCCACCAGCAGCGCGAGCGCCTCGTCATGGGAAAAGCGGAGCGGGCGCCGGAACGCCCCGCGGCTGCTCAGGGTGAAGCCGTTGGCCACCAGCGCCACGCTCAGGCTGCTGAGCCACGGCTTGTAGCTGTCGGTGAGGCTGAGGAGCACCTGCAGGTCCGCCTCCAGCAGCTCCTCGGACAGGCCGAGGGCGCGCGCGGCATCGCGGTAGCGCACCGGGCGGCCGGTGTCACGCTGTGACATCCACGCCACCAGCGCCACCAGCCGCTGCACCTGGGTCTCGGCGAGCTCGGCCATCAGGCGTACAGCGCCCGCACCCGGGCGCGCTCCGTGGCCAGTCGCGTCACGAACTCCGCGGGCCCGAGGATCTCGGCCTGGGCGCCGAAGGGAAGCAGCCACCGGAGGAAGGCCTCCGGGGCGCGCACGTCGAACTCGAGCACCGCGCTGCCATCGGGTTCCAGCGACTCGATGACTCGCCCGAGTCCCTCGGAGAGGGTCCAGCGCGAGTGGGGGAACGCGATGCGCACCTGCACCGCCGTTGCCGGGCCGTCGGACAACTCCCACGGGGCGCGGTCGAGGTACTGCTGCACCGAGAAGCCGGGCGGAATCTCGAACCGGGCGTCCGCGCCGTCGAGCAGCGCGGCGGCGCGCATGCGGTCCAGCCGGAACACCCGCAGGGCGTCGCGGTCGCGCGCGCGGCCGATGCAGTACCAGTGGCCCCAGGTGAGCATCAGGCCGTACGGCTCGATGTCGCGCTCCGCCTCCTCATCCCGCCGGATGGCGTAGTAGCGGCACCGCACCGCGAGCCGCCGTTCCACCCCCTCACGCAGGGTGCGGAACACCTTCTCCGCCTGGGCGCCCACCGGATGGGTCAGCACCACCTCGGCGTCGCCGGCGGCCTGGACCGGCAGGTCGAACGAGAGCTTGCGGAGGGCCGAGGCGGCGGGGGCGCCGAGGGGGGAGCTGCCGAGGGCGAGCACCCGCTCCGCGGCCCGGCGCAGGATGGCGAGGTCGTCGGGCTTGAGGCTGATGCTCGGGATGGGGTAGCCCTGCCGCGGGCGGCCGGCCGCCGCGGTGAGCTCGAGGTAAGGGAGATAGAGGTCGCGCGGCCGCAGCCGGTACGCCTCCACCTCCTGGTCGGTGTGCTCCGCCTCGACCTTCTGCGCATCGGGGGCGATCACGATGCCGAGCGCGCGCAGGCCTTCCTTGTCGCGCTCGAACTTGCGCCGCACCGCCTCGCGGGTGGCCTGCGATCCGCCCAGCCAGTCGGCGCGGTAGTCGTCCACCTCGCTCAGGATCTGGTTGCGGGTGACGGCATAGCGGCGGTCGAGCAGGAAGGCGAGCAGGTTGAGCCAGCGCTCGGTCCGGCTCACCCGCCGGACCGTCGTCGGCTTCCGCCTGGGCCGTGTCACCGGACCGCGCTCCCATCGTGCCGCATCACGTCTCCCCCTGTCATCCGGCGGCCGCGAAGGCCACCAGGTGAACGATCCGGTCGGCCACCGCGAGCCCCGCCCCGACCACCTCGCGGCTCTCGAGCCGCA
The DNA here is from genome assembly GCA_016713785.1 of Gemmatimonadota bacterium. Taxonomy (NCBI): domain Bacteria; kingdom Pseudomonadati; phylum Gemmatimonadota; species Gemmatimonadota bacterium. The sequence continues at coordinate 2,177,627 of JADJOM010000003.1, forward strand.
GCGTTTCGCCACCCCCGACGCCGGGAAACCGCTGCACCGGCGCGGCCCCAACGGCGGCCAGGAAGGCCTCCACCGCCGCGCGATCCGCCGGGGGGCCCGATGGCCCGGGCTGGTCCATCGCCTCGAGCGCGTAGCTGCGGAGCAGCTTCTCGAGCACCGCGGCAAAGGTGACGGGGTCCTCGAACACCTCCACGCCCCGGACCATCCCGTTGACCGCGAAGACGGCGCCGCACTGCCCCGGCGCCGGCGCGGCGCCCTCCGCATAGGCCGCCAGTGCCTGCTCGTGCTGCTGGAATACGTCCCCCAGCGACTCCGTGGGACTCTCCACCCGCAGGTGCACGGCCATCCGCTCCACTTCCTCCCAGACGCCGCCCTGGTCCCCGCGGTACGCGCGGTCGCTGCGCAGGGACTGATTCACCTGCCGGATGTTCTTCCGCCGCCCCGAGGCATGCATGGCCTGCTTCGAGTCGCTGCACTGGGGGCTCTGCCACCGCCACCGGCCGCGCTCCACGCAGGACACCGGAATCGCCACCGTGCTCCCGGCGGCCACGAGGATGGAGACATTGGCCACCCGGTTCTGCCGCGCCCCCACCAGCTCCTCGCCATCGATGATCAGGACCGGGTGTTCACCCAGGTTGCGGGCGACGAGGGTGGGCACGCTACCCGCCTCGGAGACCTCGGTGACCTCGAGCCGGCCTGATGAGAGGGCGGTGCGCAGGGTGACATACTGCGGCCCGCCGGCGTCGCTGTCCAGCAGCGGGAAGAGGGTGAGGTTCTGGCGCGTCGTCGGCACGCCAAGGCGCAGCCGGGCCAGGGTATCGACCACCAGGGACATGGAGCCTCCTCGGGGTTGGGGCGGTGGCGACAGGGTGCCACCGGCCCAACCCTAACGGCCCCCTGGGACACTCACCCCACCCCCGGGCACCACCCCACCGCCCGGTAGCCGCAGAAGCCGCACTCCTCGGGCCGGTCGGTGAGCGCGGGCTCGCCGGCGCGCATCCGCTCGGCCCGTTCGCGCACCGCCGCCGCGGCCTGCGCCACCTCCCCCGGCGTCACCGGCCCCCCGACCTGGAGGTTGGTCCCGGTAAAGTGGAAGGCAAACTGCGTCACCGGCCTCCCGGTGATCGCCGCGAGCGCGGCCAGGTAGACCTGCCGCTGGGGCGCGTACCATCCCGCCTTGTGGCGCGCCGTCGCCTCGTCGGGCCCGCCTGTTTTCACGTCGAGGATGGCGTACCCGCCGGCCCGCCACGCCACCAGGTCCATCTTCCCCTCGAGCGCCACCCCGGGCCCCACCAGGTGCAGGAACGGCAGCTCCCGCCGCGCCTCGGGCGCCGCGCCGAGCGCGCGATAGCCGGGATCGGCGAGGATCCCGTCGATCTCGGCGCGGAGCCGCTCACGATAGCCCTGCCCCTCGGGGGAGTCGGGCGGGGCGCCGCCGGGTCCCAGCGGCCGATCGCCGCCTCGAGCGCGGTCTCGTACTCGAGCCCCTCACGGGCATGCTCCAGCACGTCATGCACCAGCGACCCCCGCGCCACCGCGCCGAGAAAGGCGCCGCCGCTCCGCTCCACCGCCGGCTCCCGCAGCCCCGCCACGTAGCGCAGCCACCGGCGGCGCGGGCAGCGCTCGTGGGCCATCAACTCCGTGGCGGAGTGGCGGCCGCGGCCCGCCGACACGGTGAGCGGCGGCAGCGGCGCCGGGATCTCCACCGCCGGCAGCGGCGCCGGCGCGGCCGCATCGGTCGGCGCACCCTCGAGCGCCACCGGGCGCACGGCGCCCTCGTGGTGCCCCGACCGCGCCTGGAAACGAAAGCGGTCCTTCCGCTCCCGCTGGAGCAGCGGCAGGATGCGCGCGGCGGCCGATTCCTTCTGCTGCTCCCCGGTCTGGAACCCCGACACCACCAGCAGGTCCCTTGCCCGGGTGGCCGCCACGTACCAGAGCCGCTTCCGCTCCGCCAGCGCCTCGGCCTGTTCCCCCGCCAGGAGCGCCAGGTACGCGGCGTCCTGCTCCCTGGTCTCGAGATCGGCATCCTTGAGCGCCACGCGCTCCCGGCCCACCAGCAGGCTCTCTCCCCGGTCCTGGGGCGGCATGCGGCCCAGGTCGGCCCAGAAGACCACCGGCCACTGAGCCCCTTGGCGCTGTGGATCGAGGTGATGGTGACCACCTCGTCCTGCGCGCCGTGGAGCCGGGCCTCACCGATGCGGTCGCCCCGGCGCCGGACCTCCTGCACCATGCGGAGGAAGTCGCCGAGCCCGCCGGCGCGATGCGCGCGCGCGAGACCCAGCAGCTTCCGCACGTTGGCCACCGCCTGCCGCCCCGCGTCGCCGAAGAGCAGCAGGTGGGCCAGGTATCCGGTCCGGTCGAGCAGCAGCTCCAGCAGCTCCGCGGTCGGGATCCGGTCGCGGAGCGGGGTCAGCTCCTCGATCAGCGCGGCCGCCCAGCGGAGCAGCGGCGCCTCGGCGCACACCACCGTGGTGAGCGCCGCGTGGAATGATGGGGCCCCGCGCGCGCCAGGGCCAGCAGCGTCTCGTCGCGCACCGCCACGCAGGGGCCGCGCAGGAAGCCGGTGAGCGCCAGGTCGTCGGTGGGATCGCGCAGCACCTGCAGCGCCACCAGCAGGTCGAGCACCTCGCGCCGCTCGAAGAAGCCCTCAGTGCGCAGGGCGTAGGTCGGCACCCCCGCCGCGGCGAGCGCCGACTCGTACCGCTCGAGGGAGCCCCCACCCCGGGAGCAGGAGCGCCATCTCGCGCCACGGCGTGCCGGCGGCGTGGAGCTCCAGCGCCCGCGCCGCGATGGCCCGCGCCTCCGCGGCGCGGAGCGGGTCCGCGAGCACCTTCTCGTCGTCCGGCGGCTCGGCCAGGAGCAGTTCCACCACCGGCTCCGCCTCCGGTGGCACCGGGTCACGGCGCGCGTCGACCGGAAGGAACGGCACCTCGAAGGGCTGCAGGGTGGCGCCGTCGATCGGCTGGTCGAGCAGCTGACCGACGGTGGCCTCCACGAAGCCGAGGATCGGCGGGAGGGAGCGGAAGTTGTCGGTGAGCGGCAGGACGCGGCCGAGGCCGCGGGTGGTGAAGTCGTCCTCGACCCGCCGCCACACGGTCACGTCGGCGCGGCGGAAGCGGTAGATGCTCTGCTTCGGGTCGCCCACGAGCATGAGGCGGGTGGTGGCGGGATCGCGCGCCTCGGGATCCCCAGGAGGTAGGCGATCTCCCGCTGGATCGGGTCCACGTCCTGGAACTCGTCGACGATCAGCATCCGGATGCGCCGCCGGATCGCGGCGCGGATACCGGCGTCGCCGGCCAGGAGGTCGCGGGTCCACACGATCATCCGGTCGAAGTCGACCGCCCCTCCCGGTCCAGCCGGTCGCGGATGGTATCACGCGCCAGCCAGGCCAGGTCGAGGAGCACGCGCTCCGCCTCGGGGTGCGCGTCGCGGTGCCGCCGGAGGGCCTCGAGCCGCGACTCGTCGGCCGCCAGCCGCGCCACCCACTGCTCCACGGTGCCGGCGTCGGCGCGCTCGAACAGCAGCCCGATGCCCGGGACCGCCTCCCGCTCGACCGCCTCGACCACGGCATCGTGCACCGCCGTGGCCACCAGCGCGGTGGATTCCCCCTCGTCGAGCACCCGGAGCGCGGGACTCCGCCCCGCCCGCAGCGCGAACTCCCGCAGCAGGTCGCCGCAGAAGCCGTGGATGGTGCCGATGCGCGCGGTGTCCACCTCCCACGCCACCTGGCGCAGCCCCACCGCGCGGAGCTCCTCGCGCAGCTTCCGCTTGAGGTCGGCGGCGGCGGCGTTGGTGTAGGTGATGGCCGCGAGGTCGCGCAGCGCCAGGGGCGCGGGGCAGCGACGGCCCTCGAAGTCCACGCCGAGCTGGTAGAGGATGCGTTGCACCACGGTGGTGGTCTTGCCGGTGCCGGCGCCGGCGGCCACCAGCACATGCTGGTCCACCGCCTCGATGGCGGCCCACTGCGAGGGCGTGGGCGGGCGGCGCGCGCTCATGGCCACCCCGCCTGCACCGGCCCCCCCGCCACGCGGCAGATGTCGATGGCGTGGCAGAAGCTGGGGCAGCCGCACGAGGGCGCGGGCGCCGCGGGGAACCGGCCCGCGCGGGCGCCCTCCACGTGCCGGGCCACCGCCGCGAGCGCCGCCTGGTAGCGCGCCACGTGCTTCGGGTCGGCCACCACGGCGCCCGCCTTGCGGTCGTACTGCGCCAGCTCCAGCAGGTGGTGACTGCCTGGTTTCTTGAGGCTGCGGTACTCCACCCGCGCCACCGTGGCCCCCTCGTGCAGCCGGGCCAGCGCCCAGGCGTAGAGCGGCACCTGCAGTACCACGCCGTCATCCCACGCGCCGGGCTTGCCCGCCCCGGGCGCGGCGTAGCGGGTGGTCTTGTAGTCCACCGCGGCGATGTACGCCCCCGCCGCGAAGCGCTCGTCCACCCCGCGCTCCATGCGGTCCACGCTGCCCCGGATCCGCACCCGCAGGCCACCCCACCTCCAGCACCTGGTCCACGAAGCTCACCTCGTGCGCCACCACCCCGGTGCGGATGCGCCTGGGCGCGTTGCCGCGGTTGCTCGTCTCCTGCGCGTCGTGCTCCTCCGCCTCCCACGTGAGGTACCGGGTGAGCAGGCGGGTGAGTTCCCCCTGGCGCGCCGCCAGCAGCGCCGGGTGCCCCAGCCACTCACCGGCGTCGCCCGCCTCGGTGAGGGCGGCGGCCACCGTCTCCGCCAGCAGCGGGAGCGCCCACGTGAGGTGCCCCGGAAGCAGCCGCGCCGGCGTGCCGAGCTGCACCGCCGCCCGCTCGAAGAACCGCGCCAGGATCCGGTGCAGCAGGGTGCCGCGGGTGAGGTGGTCCATCGCCTCGTCGGGATCGTCCTGCCGCTCCAGGTGGAGCAGCCGCGAGGAGAACCAGCTCCACGGGCACTTGGCGAGCGCCTCGAGCTGGGTGGGGCTCCACTGCCGCTGCTCCCCAAGCTCACGGGCGAGCCACGCCAGCAACGCGGGATCCTCGATCCCGCCATTCCACGGGGAGACCGCCTTCGACTGGCGTCCATGCTCGATCGGCGCGGCGTGCCGCGCCCGGGCCAGGGCATCGGCACCCCGGTAGATCCGCGCCCCCGGCGTCACCACCCGCGTGGCGGGGATCTCCTCCCCTTCCGCCGCGCCGTCCATCCGCGCCACGTCGCCCAGCGCCTCGACGTACGCGGAGGGGACGGTGTCCGCTCCCCCCGGGTCGAGCTGTGACCAGCTGACGGTGAGCTGCCGCTCGGCCCCCGCCACCAGCACCCGGAAGAGCCCCCGCTCCAGCCGGTCCCAGGTGGCTTCCGACTCGAGCGGCAGGCCCCGGGCGGTGAGCGCGGCGCGCTCGCTCTCGTCGAAGACCGGCGACCGGGGCGCGGCCAGCGGCCACTGCCCCGCGGTCAGCCCCACCAGGAAGACCTGCTCGAACGGCCGGTACGCCGCGGCCAGCCCCTCGACCACCTGCACCCCGTCCTGGCTCGGCGTCCACAGCGCCACGTCGCCGTCGAGCAGGCTCTCGGCGCGGCGCCGGAAGTCGTCCACGGTCATCGGCGCGGTGTCGCCCCAGCGGGCCAGCGCCTCCCGCCAGCGCGTCGCCGCGTCCGCGAGCCCGCGCCAGGCGGCGAGGTCGAGCCGCACCACGTCGAGGCGGCCCGCCGGCACCTCCATCATCCGCTCCCGGACGCCCCAGGGATCCTGCTCCAGGAAGGTGACCAGCCAGTCGGCCCATGCGCCGAGGCTGCGCGGCTCATCGAGCGGGGCGGCGAGCGCCGCGAACCGCGCAAAGCCGTCCGCGGCCAGCCGCGCCCGCGCGGCGCGCGGCCGGCCCGCGCGCCGTTCCTCGTCGTCCCCACGCTCCCGGGCCGCCTCGCTCCGGGCCGACTCCGCCGCCAGCGCGGTGAGCGCAGCCTGCCACGCGTCCAGTCCGGAGACCCGCTGCCGGTAGCCGGCGTAGTTGAGCACCGCGGCGTCGAGCCCGCTGGCGAAGTACGGCTGCTCCGCGAGCTCCACCAGCCCGTGGCGCGACCAGCCATCGGCGGCGGCGGAGAGCAGCGCCCGTAGCGCGCGCACCGCCGGCACCTCCACCAGCGCCACCCGGCGCCGCGCCGTGGCCGGCACGCCGAATCGTTCCAGCGCGTGCAGCGCCAGGTCCAGGTACGGGCGCGCCTGCCGCGCCACCACCGCGATGCGGTGCAGCGGCGTGCCGCCGTCCGCGAGCGCGCGCACCCGGCGCGCGACCTCCTCCAGCTCACGCTCGGCATCCGGTGCGGCGATGGCCTGCACCACCACTCCCGGCACCTGTTCCTGGCGCTCGGTGAACAGCCGGGTGGCGAGGGCGTGGCCGCTACCGAGCGGCTGGACGATGGCGGGGAGGTCGGGGCCCAGGTCGAGCGGTTCGGCGGAGTAAATGACGATGCGGTCGAGGGCGGACGACCGGCAGAGCGCGCCGAGCAGCGCGCGCCAGCCGCCGCGGAGGTCCTGCAGCCCCGCGAAGCGGATCTCGCGCCGGCCGCCGAGCCGCTCGGTGAGCCGCGCCGGATCGGCGATGGCCAGCGCCACGTCGAGCAGCCGGTCGCGGCCGTCGCGGCGCCCCTCGCCCTGCAGCAGCGCCAGGTGGTCGCGGTAGAGCGTCGCGAGCTCGGTGTCGCGCGCGGCCTCGAACTCCCCCTTCCCCGCCGCCGGCGCCACGGCCGCCTCGCACGCATCGGCCGTGATCCCCTCCGACAGCAGCTCGCCGAAGAGCCGATCCACGGCGCCCACAAACGCCTCGGGGTTGCGAAGGCGGCCGAGCGGGCCGCGGCTCCCCCGCCGGATGAGCATGGCGAGGATGGTGGAACGCTGGAAGTCGTCGCAGGGGCGGCGGTCGGTGGCGCCGAGGACCTCGGGGAGCTGCTGGAAGGTGCAGAGCGGCGGGTCGAGCCAGCCGGGGTGGCCGCGCTCGGCGGCGAGCCGGATCAGGTCCTCGCGGAGGCCCCCTGCCGCAGCGCCAGGAGGTAGGGGGCGAGGGGGGAAGGCCGCGGGATCCTCCGGCGCCGGCGGCGCCAGGAACCCGTCAGCCGCGTGGAGCAGCAGCTCGCGGGGGTCGGTGCCGTGGAGGAGGAGGAGGGAAGCGGGCATGAGTTGGCGGCTCGGCGAAAGGTCGCGGGCGGGTCAACGCGACCGGGAAGTTGACGTCGCCGGGGCGGTGCGCCGTCGCCGCTCGGGGACAGGGAGCCTGGACCGGGATTTCACGGGATCGCCAACGGGCAGGTCCCAGGGCACCCCGGCCACGAAGCCATCGTGCGCGGCGGCGACAACGCGTTCTGACGGCCAGTCATCGACATCGTTGCCGTCACCCCAGATCGGGCGCCCGCAGACCCAGTTGGTGCCAGAGGCGATGTACAGGGCCTCGGTCTCCATTCGGCGACGTAGAGCACGGGGTACCTCCCCGGGGCGGGCAGAGCCCGCAGATTGATGGCGAATGCCACGGCGCTGTCCTGCACCCGCGACGGGAACTCGCGCGCCGCGGAGTGGTTCGTGGTGCGGCGTACCCCCCCGGGAAAGCGGCTTACGGTCCACCCGGAGGCTAGCCAATCTACAGCTCACGCGGCGCGGCGGCGTCTCCCGTCCCCCAGACCCTCCCGCGGAAGCCACGGTACGGATTGTACATAGCCGGTCGCCGTGGCCCCTAACGCCCTGGTGACGCCGCCCCCGTAGCATGGCGGAGGAGGCCAGCAGGCGACCCGGCCCTCCTTCCGACAAGGCTACACAACAAGGGGAAGCCCATGCAGCTCACGCGACAGTTCTGGGGAATTGGCGCCACCTGCCTCCTGCTGGCGGGATGCGGCGCGGAAGTGATCACCAGCGATGGGGCCACTGATCCGACACTCACGACGCCGGGCGCGGATGGGTCCGGGACCGGCTGGCACCTGCTTGCCCCCAAGGGCAGTGGGCCGGCAGAGATCAACGCCTCGACCCATGCGCCCGGCCTCCAGGCCATCTTCGCCGCCAGGATGTGGGACGATCAGGCGGGGACGCTGTGGCGCTTCGACCTGCGGACCAACAGCTGGCGCCAGTTGACGGCCACCAACTGGCCGCTGGGGAAGTACCGCAACCTGATCTATGACGCCCCGAATCGCCGCCTGCTCACCTACTGGGACGGGCTGGGCCAGGTCTACTCGATCCCGGAGACCGGCGGCGCCTGGATCCCCGAGGGATTCGCAGGCAACCTGGACCAGTACTATGAGGGTTACGCCTTCTTCAATCCGGTGAGCCGCCGGTTGTCGGTCTTTGCCGGCTACGGCTTCGGCGCCTGGCAGGACCTGCTCTGGGAATGGGATGGTGCCGGCAGCCAGTGGGTCAATACGCCGCAGTCCTCACCGCGTCCGGCGCCACGCTTCGGGCATGGGCCCTCCACCGTGGCGGTGGATGAAGGCGGCAAGCGGGCCTTCCTCGGACAACGCTCCCTCGGCGCCGCCAGCGGTGGCTATGACGACCTGTGGAGCCTGGACCTCCGCACCAACACCTGGCGGAACCTCATCGCCCCGGACAGTGGCGCGAATGCGCGGCTGGGAAGCGCGCTGGCGTACGCCAGTCGCACCCGGTTGCTCTACCGGTTCGGCGGTTGTTCCCCCATCGGCGGCGCCGGCGTCTGCTCCACGATGACCAATGAGCTGCGCTCGGCACGGCCCGGCAGCGCCAGCCCCGCCTGGACCCGCATCAGGAACACTGGTTCACCGCCGAGCCCCCGAACCCAGGCCGGCCTCTACTATGACGCGCCCCGGCACCGGCTGATCCTCATCTCCGGGCTCGATGGACAGTCCTGGCAGGACGATGCCTGGAGCTACAAGCTCCCGTGACCTGGGCCCGCTGAGCACCGCACGACGGGCTGCCGTCCGGCAGCCCGTCTGGCGCCCTGCGCCACCCTGGCGCATCCTTGGCCATGCCAGCGGCTCGACCCCGTGCGCCGCGTCCCGGCGACCGTCCGCCCCGCCACACCGAGAGCCTGACCGCCATGTCGGCCCACCCGTCCCACCACGCCCCGCTCCGCCTGCGCCTCCTCGGCGGCATGCGGCTTCATCGGCCGGGGCCCGGCGGGGCGGAGGTCGTGCTCGGGCCCGGGAAGGCCTTCGCGCTCGTCGCGTACCTCTCCTGCGCGCCGCACCAGACCATCCGGCGCGAGGAAGCGGTGGAACTGCTTTGGGCCGATCGCGACGTCACCCATGGCCGCAACTCGCTTCGCCAGACCATCTGGACCCTGCGGCAGAGATTCGGCGACACCGTCATTACTGGCGACGACGACACCGTGACGCTCTCCCCCGATATCGTGTCCGACCGGGACGAGATGCTGCAGGCGATCGAGCGGGCGGATCCGGCGGCCGTTGTCGCACGCTATGCCGGCCCGTTTCTTCCCGCCTTTGCCGTGCCCGGCGGACTGGCGTTCGAGCAGTGGGCCGACGGCGAGCGAGCGCGCTTGCGGACGGCGTTCCTCCGCGCCGGGGGAAACGGTCGTGCGAGCACAGCTCGGCCGCGGCGAGCCCACCGCCGCGACCAGTCTTGCGCGCCGCATCAACGCGGAAGACCCCCTGCGCGAGAGCGGCTGGCGCCTCCTGCTCGAGGCCCTCAGCGCCAGCGGTGACTGGCTCGGACTGGCGGTCGAGCTGGATGCGCTGGACGCGATGTTGACAGGGGAACACCGCGAGCCCGAACCGGCGACGGCCGAGTGGATCCGTCGCCTCCGCAGCACCGCGTCGATGGCTGAGTCGCCACCACCCGCGACCCTCCGCCCGGACCTGGTCGGACGGGAGCGGGAGTTCGCGACCCTGATCTCAGCCTGGACGGCTGCACAAGGCGGCCGCGCGACGCACGTGCACCTGACGGGCGCGGCCGGCCTGGGCAAGTCGAGGCTGCTCGCGGACCTGCGGCAGCGCCTGCGGGGGCTTGGCGCGGTCGTGCTCACCCAGCGTGCCCGGCCCGGTGAGCGCGAGCTTCCCTGGACCCTCGCGGGCGACCTCGCCGGCACCCTCGGGGCCGTTCCAGGCTCCGGGGCCGTCCCCCCGGCGGTCCTGGGGGACCTGGTTGACCTCGCCCCGGGGCTGTCCTCACGGTTTGGCGCAGCCCCGCCCCCCGGGCCCCTCCGGGAACTGCCGCGCCGTCGCGCCATGGCCGTCACCGAGTTGATCAACGCGGTCACCGAAGAGGCCCCGCTCGCCCTCCTGATCGATGACCTGCACTGGGCGGATGACGCGTCATACGATGCCCTGCAGGTGCTCGTCAACCGCCTGGAGCGGCAACCGCTCCTCCTGGTGACCGCCTCACGGCCAGACTACCGGCCGGACCTCCGCGGGCTGGCGACTCAGCAAATCACCATCGACCCGCTGCCCCCCGAAGCCACCTTCGACCTCGTGACCAGTCTGGCGCGACTGCCCGGGACAGCGTGGGCCGCCCGATTGCCGGGCAGCGTTCACCAGGCCTCCGAGGGTTCACCCTCGCCGCGATCGAATCGCTGGCTTACGCCATCAGCACCGGCGCCCTGGCCATCCGCGAGGGCGAATGGGATGCGCCCCTGCCGGACGTGCTGGAGGCACAGCTGCGCCGCGGCGGGTCCGTCGGCGCCATCATCCAGGCGCTGGAACCCTCCCGGCGGGAGCTGCTCGTCGCGCTCGCCGTTGCCGGCACTCCCCTGCCTGGAACCAGCCTGAGCGTGATTGGGGGTCAGTCGGATGCAGTCACAGCCCAGTCGCTCGTGGCGCTCGAACGCGACGGCCTCGCGCGCTCGGGCCCCGGCGGCTGGGAGGTCGCGCACGATCGGACCCGGGACCTGTTGCTCGAGACCCTGGGGGAGGAGCTTCCAGCAGCCCACCGGCGGATCGGCCTGGCGCTGCTGGACCACGCGGACGGGAGCGTCGCGGCGCTTCGGAAGGCGGCGCTTCACCTGCGCCTCGGCCGAGACATTGCGGGAGTTCGCCGGGCCGCGATCGGGTATCTCCGCCTGCGGCGGGCAACCGGCGACCCGCGTGCGGCGAGTGCCATCGTCGCGGACCTCCTCGGGACCGGCCTGGAGGACGTGCTCGTTCGGTCGGTGCTGCGGGAGCTCCCTCTCCCTCCGGATTCCCCACTTCCCCCGACGAGCGGCGATGGTGGCATCCGGCCTGGTCCCGCTCCTGCTCGCGGGCGCACTCCTCCTGCAGCGTCCCCACCTTGACCTCGTGGCCACCCCTCTCCGGAGCCGGGCCGCTCACTCCACCGCCCACCGTGGAGCTCCGTGGGATCACCGGCCGGGCCGTCAGCCGCCCCGGAGACACGGTGCGCGTCGAAGTCGCGTCTGGCCCGGGAGCGCTCGTCGGGAACGTCGCCGTGGCAGTGGTGGACGGCCGGGCCCGTTTCGATGATCTCGACCTCCAGGTGCCCGGCAACTATGTCCTGCGGTTCACCAGCCCGGGGTTCACTCCGGTCGTCAGCGATACCATCCGGGCAGGGCTGACCTCGGCGAACCCGCCCCGCCTCCGGGTACTTCGTGGCACACTCAACAACCGCCCGATTCGCCCGGACAATCCGGAGACCACGATCCGGCCAGGAGAGGCGATCGTCGGGACGGTGGAGATGTCGTATTCCACGTATTGGTCGGCGGCAGCGGTCTTCATGTGCGGCGGCACGTCCTGGGGCCAGCCCGCCGCCTCGTGGTGGACGGTGTACCCGCTCGCCACGCCCGCCGAGGGCGCCAAGCGCACCGCGACCCTCAACATCAAGGGGCCGGTGAGCCCGGGGATGCACCACATAATCCTCGCATTGTACGCGGATCGGTCCTGCGATTACGTGATGTCGGGAACCAACTGGACCATCGGTGAGCCAGTCTGGGGCGACGGCAACGACCTCTCCGGCTGGGGAGCTCGCGACCTCGACGCGGCCAGGCAGACGGGGAGCATGACCATTCAGCAGCTGCGAAACCATGTGGAGTTCGGCCCCCGTGCGATGGTGCCGACGGCCGTTGGCGCGGCGGTGATCACCGTGCGCGTGGAGTAGTGGAAGGCCCCGCGGTCAGTGCCGCCTCACCCGTCCCGCGACGTGAAGCCCACCCGGTTGTGGCTCCCGTCGCAGAACGGCGAGCTGCCGGTCTGGCCGCAGCGGCACAGGGCAATGGCGCTGGAGCGTTTCTCCTTCTTGCCGGTGGCGTACTCCAGCATGACCGGGCCCTTGATGATGATCGGGCCGTCCTTGCTCGGGTTCACCGAGACGCCGGCCAGCGGCAGGTCGACGGGCTTCTGCGGCGCCAGGCCGGCGCGCACCGCCTGCAGGGCGCCGCTCGGGCACCGGGCCACCACGGCCAGGATCTCCTCCGGCCAGGCGGCGCCGGGGTGGATCCAGTCGGGCCGGGAGACGTCGAAGACCTTGGGCAGCCCGCGGATGCACTCCCCGGCGTGGCGGCAGATGTTGGGATCGAAGGTGACGGCGATGTCGGCGGTGTGCACCACCTGCAGCGGCTTGGGCATGGCCCCTCCTGCCTCAACATGGCTGGCGCGGAGGCGAATGGGAACCCGGGCCGCGCTACCGCTCCCGGGCCCCGCTGGTCGTGATCTCGTACCCGCCCGCCCGGTCCACCGTGACGGTGACCGTGCCATCCAGGTCGGTGCGCAGCACCTGGCGCCGCCCGGTGCGGTAGTAGCGCAGCGCCGCCTCGTGCGGATGGCCGTAGCTGTTGCCGGCCCCCACGCTGATCACCACCACCTCGGCCCGGGTGCGCTGGATCCACCCCGGCGTCACCGCGTCCCGGGACCCGTGGTGCGCCGCCTTGAGCACGTCCACCTCGGGAATGTCGCCCGCGTCCATCCAGGCGTTCAGCTCGTCGATTTCGCTGTCGCCGGTGAGCAGGGCCCGGAACCGCCCCCGCTCCACCAGCACGCCGAGGCTGCTGTTGTTCTCGCTCACCTCAGCGCCGCGGAGCCGCGAGGGAAAGACCGTGATCCGCGCGTCGCCAAGCCGGATCGGCGCCCAGGGCGGTGGAGGCGCGGGGATCCCCTCCTCGCGGATCAGGTCCTCGACCGCCTCCGCGTTGCGGTTCCCGGGCGGGCGTCCGTTGTAGTAGTAGGCGCCGACGGGGACGTCGGCGAGCACCGCGTCCATCCCGCCGACATGGTCGTCGTGGTTGTGGCTGCCGATCGCGGCGGCCAGGGAGTCGATGCCCAGTTCCTCGAGCCACAGGACGATGTCATCGCCCCGCCCCGCGTCGACCAGCACGCCGACCCCGCCCTGGCGGATCAGGATGGCGTCCCCCTGCCCCACGTCGAGGAAGTGGATCTCGAGCGGCCCGGCGCCGGGCCCGCCCTGCGCGGCGAGCGGCGCGCCGAGCAGCAGCGCCAGCAGCGCAGAGAGCAGCCGCTTCACGGAAGCCCCGCCGGCAGCGCCCGCGCATCGATAGTGAACTTCACCTCGTCGGCCACCCGCACGGTGCCGCCGGGCCCGCCCCGGAACGGGCGGATGCCAAAGTCAGTCTGCTTGAGGGTAAAGGCCGCCGTGGCCACCAGGGTGTCGCCCCGGAAGGCCACCATCACCGGGATGGTCACCTCACGGCTCCGGCCGTGCATGGTGAACTCCGCCACCAGCCGATAGCCCTCCGCCGTCGCGGTCACGCTGCGGGAGACCAGGGTGATCTCGGGGAAGCTGTCGGTGTGCAGCACGTCGCGCCGCATCGCGGCGGTGACCTTCCGGATCTCGGCGGTGTCGGGTGGTGTCAGCACCTCGAGGCCATCGGTGCGCAGCGCGATCCGGACGGTGGTGCCCTGGGGATGCGCCGGGTCGTACTCCACGCGGCCCTCGAAGAGGCGGGCGCGGATCAGGTGCTCATGCCCCGCGAAGCCCAGGAGGCCGGACTTGCCGGTCTTCACGTCGAGCCGGCTCGTGGGGAGCAGGACGTACGATCCCGCGGCACCCTGCCCCGCGAGCGGCGCGGCGTGCGGAAGGGCCACCAGGGCCAGGGCGATCGCGCATCCCATGCGATGCTGCAGCATCCATCCTCCCGGTCGGTTCAGGCGGCGCGGAGCGCCCGCCGCGTGGCCAGCGCGATCGGCAGGCCGATCCCCACCACGTGCACCACGATGCTGAGCCCCACCCAGAGCGGGTCCCGCGATCCGGCCCCGGCCCGCGACAGCGGCACCACCACGTAGTGCATGATAGCGTAGCAGAGGGCGCCGTAGGCCAGGCCGCACGGCACGGCGTTCCGCACCAGGACCGGCGCCCGCCGCGCCACCAGGTAGTAGGTCACCGCCATCGCACAGGCGATCGTGTAGTGGAGCGCCGCCCCGAGGAACGCGGTAGGGAGGCCGCCCTCGAGCCCGGCCTTACCCAGCAGCCCGGCCGACACCGACTGGAAGATCCGGAGCAGCCCGACCCCCGCTTTGAAGGACCAGAAGATCCAGGCGTACAGGATGTCGATGGTGCCGGCGAGGAACCCGCCGGCCAGCACGGGGAGGATGGGCGAGGGACGATCAGCGGTCGCGGTCGGCGCTGCCACGGGCGGGCCTCCGGGGCACGGGGTGAGCAATGGAAGAGTGGGGTGTGCATCGGAGACGTCCGCGGCGCCGCGTGCCGCACCGGGCCGGCGCGTCGGCTACTTTTCCGCCATGGCATCCGACCCCACCCGGCGGGAGGCGCTCGCCCGGCTGCTGCTGCTCTCCGCCGCCCTCGGCCTCCCGCGCCCGCTCCTCGCCACCGATCCCGACATCCAGCGGCTGATCGCCTGGGTGGAGCGGCTCCGCGCGGAGGGGTTCCTGGCGGAGGACGCGCCCTTCGGCCGCGCGGTGGCCCACGCCGCCGAACTGGCGCTCGGCACGCCCTACGTGGCGGGCACGCTCGAGGAGTACCTCCGCGCCGGCGGGGACCCCGCGGCGGAACCACTCGCGCTCTCCTCACCCGCTTCGACTGCGTGACGCTGGTCGAGTCGTGCATCGCGGTGGCGCGACTGGCGCAGGATCCCTTCAAGGGGATGTGGGCGCGGTTCGGGACGGAGATGGAGCGGATGCGCTACCGCGACGGCCGGCGCCGCGGCTACGCCAGCCGGCTGCACTACTTCAGCGAGTGGATCGCCGACGGGGCACGGCGCGGCCTCCTGCAGGACCTCACCGCGGACCTCGGCGGTGCACCCGACCCCCGCCCGCTCCGCTTCATGACCGAGCACCGCGCCAGCTACACCGCCCTCGCCGACGACACCACGTTCGCGGCCATCGGCGCCATGGAGCGGACCCTCGACGCTGTCCCGCGCCGGGTGATCCCCACCCCCCGCATCGCGGAAGCCAGCGGCCGGATCGAGACCGGCGACGTGCTGGCCTTTGCCACCGCCATCCCCGGGCTCGACGTCACCCACACCGCCCTCGCCTGGCGCCGCCCCGACGGCGTGCTCGGCGTGCTGCACGCGCCGCTCTCGGGCGGCGTGGTAGAGATCGCGCGGCTCCCCCTGACCGACTACGTCGCGGCCATCCGGCGCGCGACGGGGATCATGGTGGCCAGGCCGTTACGCCTGGTTGTCGAGTAGGAGACGCGGGAAGAGGGAAGAGGGAAGCGGGAAGTGGGGCTGATGCGGCTCTGGCGAAGCGGGAACCGTCGCACCGCCGAACCGCCAGACCTCACTCCGTGGCCACCCCCGCCACCCAGATCCCACCCTCCGCGCCGTTCGCGATGCGCACCCGGCGCGCGCCGCCACAGGCGGTGCTGTCGCCTGGCAGGGCGCGGAGCGCGGTGACCTGCGCCCAGTCGAGGTGCAGCTGGCTGGGCAGCAATTCCCAGGACGCTTGCGGACATCAGCGCGGGCACCGGCGGCCGGGCCGCCCCGCCGTGATCGTGCCCCTCCGTCGGCGGCGCCGCGGGCGCGGCCATCCGCTGCCGCAGCCCCACCAGCGCGCGGATGACGATCGACCCGCTGTCCGCCACCAGCAGCTCCCGCCGCGGCCGCACCTCGGCCGCCACGAACTGGCGCAGGGAGTCCTCGGGCGCCTGGCGCAGCCGCACCCACGCCGGGCGCGGCGACGGCCAGTGAAATCCCGTCGGGCGCTCCTGGCCGATGACGGCGATGACCCGCTCGGTGAATCCCAGCGCGCGGAGCCCCTCCGCGTCGAGGCCGGGCGCGGGCGGGCCGCTGTCCGGCGCCAGGACGAGCCGGATGGCGGGGGCCAGGTCGGAACCGGCGCCGCCGACGAGCTGTCCGGGACAGAGCGCGATGGTGCTGAACGCGGCCGGTTCGGCCCGCTCCCGGCGCGCCGGCACCAGCGCGATGGCGTTGGCCACGACCACCAGCGCGATGCCACCGAGGGCCCACCTCATGCGCGCGCCCCTTCGAGCCGCCGCAGTCGCCGGAGGCCGAACAGCACCGCCAGCGCAAAGCCGCCCACGATCAGGAAGAAGGCCCACTTGGGCACCCGGTCCCAGAACCAGTCCACCAGCCGCATGAGGAGGTAGAGCACCGCGCCGGTGGTGGCGATGCGGGTGACCACGGCCGCCCGTGCCGGATGCCCCAGGTGATGAGCGCGACGAGCACGGCGGCGCCGAGGATCTTGTAGGCGAGCTCCACCGTCTCCGGGGCCACCGTGGTGAGCATCGAGAGGTTGCCATTGCCCTGGACCAGCAGGAGGCCGAGGACGATGGCGGCGGTGCCCACGCCACGCCACCAGGGGGCGAAGGCCGCCGGCCCCCGGGTCAGGGCCGGCACCGCGAAGGCGAGCGCGCCGACGAGGAGCAGCGGCTCCATGCGCATGAAGCCATCGCGCCACCAGAGGCCGAGCGGGATGGCGCCGAGGCTCCAGAGCCAGCCACCGAGCCCGCCGATCGCCACGAGGAGCGGGAGCGTCAGGCGATAGCCGTAGGCGAGCAGCAGGGCGAAGAGGCCGGTCGCGAGGAAGACGCGACGGGAGTCCGGCAGGTTGTAAAGCGTGCCGAGGGTGCCGAGGTTGACGGCGAGGGCGATGGCGGCGACGGTCGCGAGCAGCGCGGCGACGTAGCCGGAGCGCTCGCGCAGGGCGGCCAGGTGCGTCAGGCCCACCAGCAGGATCGGCGGGAGGATGACGAGCGCGAGCTGTGCGGCCTCACCGAGCTGGCCCCAGTGGGCGCTCACGAAGAAG
Organism: Gemmatimonadota bacterium; assembly: GCA_016713785.1. NCBI lineage: Bacteria > Pseudomonadati > Gemmatimonadota > Gemmatimonadota bacterium. Next base: position 2,194,722 of record JADJOM010000003.1, read on the forward strand.
GCGTACGCCGCCGAGAGTGCGATGGTGCCGAGCAGCGTGGCCACCCGCATGCCGATGGAGAGGCGGGCGGCCCGGGCGGAGAGGTCGACCTCGCCCGACGCCGCGAGGGTGGCGAGGACCGCGTCGTGGTGGGCCCGGATCCGGTCCTTCGCGGTGGGCTCGAGGCGCGCGATCCCGTCGGCTTCGAGGCGGGCGAGCTCCTCGCGGAAGGCGAGGATGGCGCCGACCCGTTCCTGCGGCTCGGAGGGCATGCGGAAAGCTAGGCGGAGCGGCGAGAAGGGAAATAGGGCGGCACGCGGTCGGTGAATCCGGCCCGGAGCATCCGCCGTGCCATGCTGGCGCACGCATCGCGGACCGTCCCGGCGTGCCCCGCGGGCCGTACCCTGATCGCGATCAGGCGCTCGCGCGGGGTTGCCGGGCTCACGGCGGTGGCGGCGCGGGCCCTGGGGCTCGGCGGGTAGACCGCGCCCGTCCGCTCACTCTCCCTTGAGCGACTCGATCGGGTCGACGTTCGAGGCACGGCGGGCGGGCAGGTAGCTCGCCAGCAGCCCCACGGCCACCATCCCCGCCGGCATGGCCAGGAAGGTGATCGGGTCGAGGGCGCGGACTCCGAAGAGCAGGCTGCTGAGCGCACGGGTCGAGGCGAGCGCCACCCCGACGCCGATGAGGATCCCGGCGCCCACCACCCGCGCCCCCTGGGCCACCACCATGGCGCGCACCTGCGCCGCCTGGGCGCCGAGCGCCATGCGCACGCCGATCTCCCGCGTGCGCTCCGCCACCACGTAGGACAGCACCCCGTACAGCCCCACCGCGCCGAGGATGAGCGCCAGCCCCGCCACGATGCCGAGCGTGAGCATGGTGAACGACAGGTTGAGCATCGACGTCCGGGCCAGCCCCGCCATGGTGTAGACCCGGTACATCGGGGCCTCAGGCGCCACCTCGCGCACCAGCGCCAGCACTTCCGGGGCGATCTGCTCCGCCCGCGTGGTCTTGAGCACGTACGCCGGGGAGCTGGTGCGCCACTCGCTGGCGGTGGGGCCCACCAGCGGGTAATAGACCACCGGCTGCGGGTCGTCGCGGAAGTCGTCCTGCAGCACGTCCTCCACCACGCCGACCACGGTGGACCAGCCGCTGTCCCCCTGGGCGCGGAGCTGGCGGCCGAGGGCGCCCTGGCCCGGCCAGAGGGCGGCCGCGGCGGAGCGGCTCACCACCACGTTGCCGAGCGCGGTGGTGTGGTCGGTGGGCTCGAAGGGGCGGCCTTCCAGCACGCCGATCCCCATCGCCTGGAAGTAGTCGCCCGCGGCGGTGGTGGAATGGAGCAGGGTGCCGCCGTCGGCGTCGGTGCCCTCGCCGCGGAAGCGCAGGGTGCGGGTGCCCTCGTCGAGGGGAATGTTGTCCACCAGCCCCACCACCTGGACACCCGGCAGCGCCCGTAGCCGGTCCATGAAGGCCAGCTCGAACTGCGCGAAGCCCGGGCCGTCGTTGAGCGAGGGCCGGTCGGGGGCGATCTGGAAGGTGAAGACGTCGCGGGTGTCGTACCCCGGATCCACCTGCCGCAGCGCCGAGACGCTCCGCACCAGCAGCCCCGAGCCGATCAGCAGCACCAGCGCCAGCGCCGTCTGCGCCACCACCAGGCCGTGGCGGCCCCAGTGCTGCCGCCGGGTGGCGCCGCGCCCGCCGTTCCGGAGGCGCTGCAGGTCGGGCGCCGAGCCGCGGAGCGCGGGTACCGCGCCGCAGGCCAGCGCCGATCCCGTCGCGGCCAGGAGGGTAAAGAGGATGGTCGGGAGGTCGAGGTGCACCTGGCTCAGGCGCAGCACGTCGGGCGGGGCCGCCTGCAGGAACAGCGGGAACACCAGCGCCGCGATGAGCACCGCCACCCCTCCCGCGAGCGCCGCCACGATCCCGGCCTCCAGCAGCTGCAGCCGGACGAGCTGGGCCCGCCCCGCCCCGAGCGCCCGTCGCACCGCGAGGTCCCGCTGCCGCCCCTCGGCACGCACCAGGAACAGGTTGGCCACGTTGGCCCACGCGATGAGCAGCACGATCCCCACGGCGCCGAGCAGCACCCAGAGCGGCTGGACCACCTGCCCCAGCAGCTGGTCGGCGAGCGGCCGCACCACGGCGTGGTGCTTCTCGATCATGCGCGCGTAGCTGGGCGGCCCCCCGAAGCGTTCCGGCAGCCGGCGGGCGAGGGCATCGAGCTCGGTGGCCACATCCGCCAGGCTCGCGCCCGGCGCCATCCGCGCCACCAGCCCCTGGCCGAACTGCCCCGGCTCCACATCCGCGGGCCGGATCTCGTTGGCGATCCAGAGCATGGTGCCCTCGGTGGGAAACCCGAACGCGGGTCCCATCACCCCGATCACGGTCCGGTCCTGCCCGGCCATGTAGAAGGTGCGCCCCACCACCGAGGAGTCGCGGCCGAACCAGGAGCTCCACAGCGCGTAGCTGATCACCGCCACCCGGTTCTCGTCCTCGGCCACGGGCAGGCGGCCCAGGATGGGCGTGGCGCCGAGGGTGGCGTAGAGGGAATTGGTGGGCGCGGACATCCGGATCCGCTCCACCCGGTTGTCGGCGCGGAGGGTGGAGGTGAAGGAGTTGTAGGTGGAGACCTCCTCCAGCAGGCGCGACTGCTCCCGGTACTGCAGGTAGAACTCCGGCCCCACGCCGAACTCCTCCGGGAAGTCCGTGCCCGGCGCGGACGCCGCGACGTGGACCAGCCGGTCGGCATGGGCATAGGGGAGCGGATCGAGCAGGACGGTGTTGACCACGCCGAACATCCCGGCGTTGACGCCGATGGCCAGGCCGAGCATGCCCACCGCCAGGGCGGTGAAGCCCGGGGTGCGGCGCAGGGCGCGGGCGGCGTGACGCAGGTCGGTGGACCACTCGTGCAACGTCCAGGTCATGGCCGGCTCCGTGGAGGGAAGTCGCTCAGCCGCGGAAGGTCGTGTCGGAACGGAGGGGTGAGGATGGGCGGGCCGTACGTGTCGCCGCCGGGGGGAGGTTTCAGGCCGCACGGCCTGGGCCTCGCGTGCCCTAGCCCCCCGCACCGGCGTGGCGCAACTTGAGGCCGCCACCACCTCGGGGTCTGCATGCCATCGCTCTGGACGTCCACCAGCCTCCCCGCCTGGAAGGCGGCGCTGGCGAGCTACGACGCCGTGATCGCGCGGCAGGAGAGCGCCAAGCTCCCCGACCGCGACCGCTGGTATCACGAGACGCTGCCGGGGGCGATCGCGGCGCGGCGCCCGCCGCACGTGACACTGCCCGAGCTGGTGAAGCTCACCGAATGGAAGATGACGCGCGGCAAGTGGCGGGCGCGGAACCTGGTGCTGGTGCAGGGCAACAGCGCCGAGGCGGTGAAGGCCGCCACGGCCGCCGGCCTGGCCGCGATGCCGCACCCCACGGCGCCGATCTCGACCATCGCCGAGCTCGAGGGCGTGGGCCCCGCGACGGCCTCCGCGGTGGTGGCCGCCGCCGCGCCGGAGACGTACCCGTTCTTCGATGAACTGGTGGCCGCCGCGATCCCCGGGCTCGGCGAGGTGAAGTTCACGCTGGGCTACTATGCCCGCTACGCCGACCAGATCCGCGCACGCGCCGCCGCGCTCGGCAAGGGGTGGACGCCGGCCATGGTGGAGCGTGCGGTATGGGCGAGCGTGGGAGGAAAGGCAGGATTGTAGGGGAGGGGGGCGACGGGAAACGGGGAGCGGGAAGCGGGAGGCGAGGCTCGGTCGGCGTGCGGGCGTGCTCGCGGTCGGCGCGGGGGAGTGTCAGTTTCTCTGTGTATGAGCCTGGTTCACTGCCATGCCGGGACCCGGTCCCCGAAGAGGAGCCGGATGTGCCGCAGCGCCTCCACCCAGTGCTGCGGCGTGCCGAGCTTCGCCTGCGCGTTCCGCAGCGCCAGGTACAGCAGTTTGCTCGCCGCCTCCGCGGAGGGGAAGTGCCCCCGCACCTTGAGGCTCTTCCGCAGCGTCCGGTGCAGGCTCTCGATCGCGTTGGTCGAGTAGAGCAGCCGCCGGACCGGCACCGGGTACGCCAGCGCCGGGGCCAGCCGCTCCCAGTGCCGCTGCCACAGCGCCGTGATCTCCGAATGTGCTTGGCCCAGGGGACTCGCGGCCCAGTCGGCGAGGGCCTGCTGCGCGGCCGCCTCGCCTGGCGCCTGGTAGATCCCCGCAGGGCGCTCGCCACCGCCTTCCGCTCCCGCCAGTTCACCTGCGCCAGGCTCTGCCGCACCAGGTGCACCACGCACTGGTGCACCACCGTCTGGGGAAAGACCGCGTGGATGGCGTCCGGAAAGCCGGGCAGCCCATCCACCAGCGCGATCAGGATGTCCTGCACCCCGCGCCCCTGCAGGTCGCTCAGCACCCGCTGCCAGAAGGCCGCCCCCTCCGCCGCCGCGAGCCAGAAACCCAGCACCTCCTTCTCGCCGCTCGGCCGGATGCCCAGCGCCAGGTAGATCACCTGCTGCTGCACCAGCCCCTCGGTCCGGATCTTCACGCGGAGCCCGTCGAGCACGACGGCGATGTACACCGGCTCCAGCGGCCGCTGCTGCCACGCCGCCGCCTCGGCCAGCACCGCGTCGGTCACCGCCGTGATCACCGCCGGCGACACCTCCACCTGGTAGCACTCCTCCAGGTGCGCCTGCAGCTCCCGCACCGTCAGGCCCCGGGCGTAGAGCGACAGGACCTTCTGGTCGAAGCCCGGCAGCCGGCGCACCCCCTTGGGCACGAAGGCCGGCGTGAAGCTCCTCCCGGTCCCGCGGGATCGCCAGCGGCAGCGCCCCTCGTCGGTCAGCACCGTCTTGGGCGTGGTCCCGTTCCGGGCATTGCCGTCGGGCCCGCGGCCGGCCCCGGGGCGTACCCCAGGTGCTCAGTCAGCTCCGCCTGCAGCACCCGCTCGACCATCCGCTGTTTCAGCCGCCGGAACACCGCCTCGAGCTGCTCCGGCGTCTGCACCTGGGCCAGCAGGGTCTCCAGGGCAGCAGCCTCCTGCGGGTCCGCGGCCGGGCGCTTCTTCCGTGCCATATCCCCTCCTCCCTCCCTAGGATATGGCTCATACACAAACTTTCAAACACTCCCGGCTTCCCCACGCCCTGTCCTTCCGAGGGCGCGCAGCGACCGCGAGCTCGCGGCTGAAGCCGCGGCTCGGCCTCAGGCGCTGAAGCGCCGGCCGGCCACGCCCCCCCGTCATTCCGAGGGCGCGCAGCGACCGAGGAATCCCTGCGGGTTCGGCGCGGACTTCGAGGGATCCCTCGGGCCTGCGGCCCTCGGGATGACAGGTGAGTGGCTTCCGTCGTACCGCCATACCGCCCCGCGACACGCCGCGCGGAACCGCACCGACCGGCGTCGGCGCGGTACGTCCAGCCCGTCGCCCCGGTGCACGATGGGGGCATGGCCGCCTCCCACGTCTTGCCCGCGTGTATATACACGCTGTATATATGACGCCGGGCGTGACGTGGGATCCGGCCAAGCGGCGAAGCAACCTGGCCAAGCACGGCATCGACTTCGTCGACGCCGCCCTGGTGTTCGAGGGGTTGGCCCTGCACCGCCCCGACCTGCGCCGGGCGTACGGGGAACCCCGGTTCGTGGCAACCGGACCGGTGGCGGGTCGGTTGCTGGTGGTGGTGTACTCCCTGCGTGACGCGACCCTCAGGATCATCTCGGCGCGGAGGGCCAATGCCCGCGAAACGAAAGCGTACCGTTCGGTCCGGCTCGAAGGGCCGGCGGGGCCGGACGGACTGGGACCGGGTGGATCGGCAGACCGATGACGAGATCGCCGCGGCGGTGGCGGGCGATCCGGATGCGGCGCCGCTCCTCCCGGCGGCGTGGTTCCGCGCGGCGACGCCGCTCCCGCCGCTCACCAAGCAGGGGGTCTTCCTGCGCCTGGACCCGGATGTACTGGCGTGGTTCAAGGCGGGGGGGCCGGGCTACCAGACCCGAATCAACCAGGCGCTCCGGGTCTTCATGCAGGCGCACCTGGGGCGGGCGGGAACCGCGCGGGCGCACCGTAAGGCGTGAAGGGAAGCGGCGGCTCGGCGGCAAGGATGGCTGGCATTCCGAGGACGCGCCGCGGCCGAGGAATCCCTTGAACACGGCACGGGCTCCGTCGCCGCTACCGCCCTACCGCCCTACCGCCATTCAGCCGCACCCCTACAGCGGCCGGAAGAGCTCCGGCAGCGGGATCTGGAGCGGTTGCCGCGCCCCGGCGGGGTGCCAGGTGAGCTGGCGGGCCTCGAAGAGGGGGCAGGACGGCGTCCGGGGTCCAGACCTCGACCTGCGCCCGTTCCGGGTCGACGATCCAATACAGCGGCACGCGCGCCTCCTGGTAGCGCCGCCGCTTGGTGAAGCGATCGGCGCGCGCGGTCGAAGGGCTCAGCACCTCGATGACCAGCAGCAGGTGCTGCATGGCGCCCCAGTCGAGGTGCGCGATTGCGCCGGATCCACGACGAAGAGATCGGGCTGCACGAGGGTGCCGGGGTCCCAGCTGATGTCGGCGGGACTCAGCCAGACGTGGCCGACCGACTCGGTATCGAGATAGGCCGCGAGGCGCAGGTGGAGTCGCTGCACAACGAGCTGGTGAGGGGCCCGCGGCGCCGGGGTCACCAGCAGCTCCCCGTGGACGACCTCGTAGCGCCGGCCGTCGTCGGGCAGCTCCCGCGCCATCGCGGCCGTCCAGTAGGCGGGTTCGGTCGTCTCGGGCATACCCATGAGATTCGCCTCGGCAGCGATAGGGCGCAACTCGGCATCGGCCACGGTACGAGGCGACCGTCGGGAATCGGGTATCCCAACAACGCCGAGTGGTCCGAATGCGCGTGTTTCGATACCTTGCCCGTACCCCTACCGGCCTACCGTGTTTGCCGCTCCGGCCTGCGTCACCATGATGCCCTGGCCAGGCGCGGCCGCCCCCATCGTGGCCGATGCCGAGTTGCCCACCCTGTCGCCGAGCCGCCATACTATGGTCATGTCCCTCTCCGCGCGCGGGTACACGGTGGCCGAGGTGCTGGGGTTCCCGGCCGATGGGCGGCGGTACGAGCTCGTGGGTGGCGGGCTGCTCGTGACGCCGGCGCCGGAGCCCCGGCACCAGGAGCTGCTGCGGCGGCTGGTGGTGCGGCTCAGCCTGTACCTCGAGGCGCAGCCGGAGCCGTTCCGCCTGGTGGCGAGTCCGGCGGATGTTTCCGGGATGCGCAGACGCTGGTGCAGCCGGACCTGTTCGTGGTGCCGGCGGCGCAGGCCACGAACGACTGGCGCACCTACCGGGACCTGCGGCTGGCGGTGGAGATCGTCTCCCCGGGCTCACGCCGGATGGACCGGGTGGAGAAGCGCCGGCTCTACCAGGCGCAGGGCGTCGGGAGCTACTGGATCGTCGACCCGGAGGCGCGGTTGGTGGAGGTGTGGGGCCCCTGGCGACGACCGCCCCGAGGTGGTGACCGACGAGCTGTGCTGGCGAGTCTCCCCCGCGTCTGCGGAGTTCCGGCTGGGGGTGGAGTCGTTGTTCGAGGGGATGCCGGGGTAGGGCTGGGCTCGGCGGTTCGGCGGTTCGGCGGCTCGGCGGCTCGGCGGCTCGGCGGCTCGGCGGCTCGGCGGCTCGGCGGTTCGTCACGTGCCTTTCTTTCCGAGGGAGCGCAGCGGCCGCGAGCTCGCGGCTGAAGCCGCGGCTCGGCCTCAGGCGCTGAAGCGCCGGCCGGCCTCCCCTCTCTGTCATTCCGAGGGAGCGCAGCGACCGCGAGCTCGCGGCTGAAGCCGCGGCTCGGCATCAGGCGCTAAAGCGCCGGCCGGCCTCCCCTCTCTGTCATTCCGAGGGAGCGCAGCGACCGAGGAATCCCTGCGGGTTCGGCGCGGACTTCGAGGGATCCCTCGGGCCTGCGGCCCTCGGGATGACAGGTGATGCCTGAGGGCCCGCCTCGCCCCTACCGCCCTACCGCCCTACCGCCTTACCGCCATACCGCCCCTATCGCCCCTACCGCCCTACCGCCGCACCCCCTACTCCCCTGCCCGGATCACCTCGAGCGGGGTGCGCCCCGGGAAGCCGGGGTGCGGGGTCTCCTGCCACGCCTGCCGCCGCTGCTCCAGCCGGGCCCTGACGTCCGCCGGCCGGGTCACGCCCGCGTGAATGAGTTCCTCCCGCCAGTCGAGCACCCGGCGGGTGAGTTCGGCCTCCAGCACGAGCCCGGTGGGTCCGAGCTCGGGCGGCCAATCGGGGTGCGGCAGGAGCAGCGCGCGGTCCATGAGGTCGTCCACGAGCCGCATCACCCACGCCTCGATGGCCCCATCCTCGGTGTCGCCCGCGGGGAAGGTCTCCCACCGTTCGGCGAAGGCGGCGCGGTCGGCCAGGATCGGCAGGGCCCAGAGGCACTCGATGCCCTGCTCCAGCAGGACCATGACGAGCTTCTCGAGGGACGACGGCAGCGCCTCCAGCGCGGTGGTCGAAAAGCCGGCCTCCGGGTCGAAGCAATCGAGATAGAGGAAGATGCGGAGGTCGAGCTCGCTCAGGGCCGCCCAGGGGACACCACTCTCCGCCAGCATGCCCCCATCCGCTCCACGTTGGCGGCGTGGAGCCCGCACGGTGCGGCGCGACATCCCTTCGGCGAGGGGCCGCTCCTCAAAGCGCCGCACCATGGCCAGCATCTCGGCGCCGAGCGCGTCGGGGTCGCGCGTCAGCAGGGCGGCGGCGGGCCGGGCGGCGGAGCCCTGGGGGAGCGCGGGGGTCAGGTGCTCCGGCAGCGGCCAGATGGCGTCCCAGGTGTCGCCGAGCACGCCGTCGTAGGAGCAGGTGATGCCGGTCGCGGGGTCGGTGAACTCCACCATGGCCTTGGGGCGCTCTCCCGAGGCCAGCAGCGGGCGCTCCTTCCGGATGAACGCGAGCGTGGCGCGCCAGCAGGCGGCGAGGGTCTCGGCCAGGAGGGGGGCCGAGTCGGCGCCGGGTGGCGCCTGCACCCAGGAGGATCGGCCAGGTGGCGCCGCGGGTATGGGGCCACCCGTGCGCGAGCAGTTCCCGCTGTCCCACCGGCGCCACCTGGTCGCGGGTCTCGAACCAGAGGCCGTGCCGCTGGCCGGTGAGCGGCGGTTCCGCCAGGGTGGTCGCGGCGGCGAGGGCGAAGTAGTCCTCCGGCTCCTCGTAGAGGTGCAGCGAGCCGCCCAGGTCATCGCTCGGGCCCTCGATGCTGAGGAGCCACTCCTCACCGTCGGGCAGGCAGAGGAAGAGGGGCTGGTCGGGGCCGACGGTGGCCCAGGGGCGGCGGCGAAGCACTCGGCGGCCGCATCGAGCAGGAGGCGGACCTCGGCGCGGGTGTAGCCCCAGCCCGCCCAGCACTCGCGGTCATCCACCGCCGTGGCGGGATCGGGGGCGCCGGGGTGGGCCCGCTCGGCGCCCTGGCGCCCGCAGCAGCTTGAGCTTGCGGCCGGAGCCGCAGGGGCAGGGACCGGTGCGACCGAGGGGCTCGATCATGCCTCAAGGTACGGCGGGGGGTGGGCGGGGCAAGCGGGGGGAGAGGGGAAGGGGGGAACGGGAAGGGGGAAGCGGGAAGAGGGAAGCGGGAAGCCGAGGCTTCCCCCCTCCCTGTCATTCCGAGGGAGCGCAGCGACCGCGAGCTCGCGGCTGAAGCCGCGGCTCGGCCTCAGGCGCTAAAGCGCCGGCCGGCCACGCCTCCCCGTCATTCCGAGGGCGCGCAGCGACCGCGAGCTCGCGGCTGAAGCCGCGGCTCGGCATCAGGCGCTGAAGCGCCGGCCGGCCACGCCTCCTTGTCATTCGGAGGGAGCGCAGCGACCGAGGATTCCCTCGAACCCGGCAAGGGCTCCGTCGGCGCCCCTACCGCCCTACCGCCCTACCGCCCCCCCGTGGCACGACGAACGGCTGACGTCTCCACCCGGGAGTCGCGTGATCTCGTGTGAACACGCCGTCCGTCCGCCGGCCACGGTCCTGCAACGCCAATCGCCCCACCCGTCGCATGTGCGCGCAGGTGGGGCGATCGGCTCCCCGTGGGAGGTGGACTGGACCGGTGGCCTCACGGTCCCGGCTCGGTGCCTCCCGCCTGCGTCATGTTATCCTGCCGGTCCCACGCCTCCCCTTCCCTGCCTTTGCGCCCCGCGGCTCGAATGGCTCGCCCGTCGGCCCCGCGCCCGTGCCGGCCGCATCGGCAAGGCGATGCCGGCCGAACAGGACGAGCCCCGGCCCCGGCCGCGGGCGTAGCTGGCGCTGCCGCGGGGGGCCGAGTGGCCGCGCGGGGCGGAACGGGTGGGGCATGACACGGCGGGCGTCATGGGACGGCCAGGGCTCCAGTTGGTGGCACGGTGGTACGGGTACCGAAACGCAAAAAGTCGCGTCTCCGAGGTCTCCGGCAGCGAACGAAGTTCGGCTGCGGCGGCGCTGGTCCCGCCCGGTGGGCGGGTGTCAGGCCGATGACCTACGGGACGCGACTCCCGGACAACGGGGAACAGTCTAGCAAACACACCGGCCACGCGCAAGGGTTGAGTTCCATCCGGCCTGGCTTCCCACTCGTTGATGGCATGCCTCACACCATTGCCGATGCGCCTGGGCCGCGCCGGCACCAGACACGACCCGACAACCGGTGCAGGCTGCGAGCGGGTTGGGTCAGCCGTGCTCTGCGGGCCGGCGCAGGTGCGGTTTCCTCTGCTGAACTGGCCTTCCCAGAGGCTCGGAACTTGCGGAGATACGGGCGCCTCACACGTCGACCCCGCTGAATCTGCATCACACAGCCTCACTGCGGGGCCGGGAGGCCGCTTCCATGGCGGAAATCCCGCACGCGTCACGGTTCATGCATCCGAGAGACCGGTGTCTCGGACCGGGACGAGGCCCGCTGTCGAAGCATCGCAACAACAAGTGGAAGTCACTCGAGTCTGCCAGTCCGCAGCCGTGTCACAGGCTCATGCGACCATAGGTCTCCCCTTACCCACCTGGAGGCTGACTGTGAACCGACGAGCTTCGATCGCACTTCTTGCCCTCTCCGGCATCCTGGGGTGTGACGCCACCGAGCCTACAGCCACCGCGGCTGCGGGAGCTGCGCCCGCGAGCGTTGGCGCCGAGGCGATTTCCCGAATCGACATGGGCACCCTCGGCGGGGCCAATGCCTGGGCATCGGATATCAACAACGCAGGGACGGCAGTCGGATGGTCCGACACGCCGCAGGGGACGATGCGGGGGTTCCGATGGACGTCCAAGAGTGGAATGGTGGCCCTGCCGCTCCTACCCGGCCACCAGTGGAGCCGGGCGGACCAGATCACGCCCGCCGGGACTATCCTCGGGGTGAGCGATACGACTGGCGGATCGGGGCAGCCGGTCACGTGGAATGCGCTGGGTGTGCCCTCGCGACTCAAGGTACCGTACCCGGCGGGCAGTACCTACGGCTGGATCACGGCCATCAATGACCTCCGGCAAGCAACCGGTGGAGCCGGCAACAGCGATATCTCAGCCAAAGGGTTCTTCTGGAGCCGGCAGACGGGCCTGCTCGACCTGATTCAACCAGGTTTAGGGCACAATGAGGTTTACCCCGCGGACATGACCGCGTATGGAGTCGTGATCGGCTCATATGTCGACTGCGCGGTGGGCTGCTGGTACCGCCCTTTCACCTGGTCTCTACTCACCGGGTTCGTCAGCCTTGGTCAGCCTCCGGAAGCTGACCCCTACGGGCACTTCGGCGGCGGTCAGATGAATGAATTGGGTGAGTACGTCGGGTGGGGGGATGCCCCACTCTCCGGTGGGCTCTACTCGTACTCGTGGGGGCCGATACACGGGTTCAAGATCCTCCCGCCCTTCGACCCGACGGCCGAAGAGGTGGCGTTTGGGTCAGACATTGACCTCTTCGGCAGGGTCGTGGGCCAGGTTCTGCTGGAAGTGTCGGACGTCAGCCGCCCGGTCGTCTGGCCAGTGTCGGGAGGGGTGGTAGACCTCGCACCCACGGATCCTTCGAGCGCCTTCGCGATTGCCATCAACGACAAGGGGATCGTCGTCGGAGGCACCCTCACGGCATCGGGCTACCACGCTACGGCATGGAAGCTCCCCCCCGGGCTCCTGGCGACGCCGTCGCCGCAGCCCCGAAGCGTGCAAGGGTCTGTCCCAGCTGGAACCTCCCGCCTCGCCGCGTGCTTCGATCGGAAGGCGGCGGCAGGCGGGCGCATTGCCTTCATCGAATGCGTCTCACAGACGCGGTAGTTGCCGGCCTGAGGCCAGGGAGCGATGGATCACGGCGGGGCTCCCTGGTCTCGCACCACATCAGGCGATTGACGCCGCCCTGACGGCCCACTACTACCCTCTGGAGAGGCACCTCCGAGCGCCCACCTCTGCCCTGGGCCCCCGATGCCCCGATCGCCTGCCCTTTCCCCTGCCCTGATCCATCAGGCGCTCGACGGCGCCGAGCTGGCGCGGGAGGTGGAGTTCGAGCATGCCGGCGAGGCGCTGGGCGGGGACCTCGAGGCGGCGCTGGGGCTGGCCCTGGGCCGCGGGGCGGTGCATCCGGCGGGCCGGGAGCCGCTGGAGGTGTTCCGGGCTGGCCTGGCGTCGGCCATCGGCCGCCTGGCACAGTCGGACCGGGCGGCGCTCTTCATCCGCTTCCTCCGGGATGGGCCCTATCCCGGGCCCGGGCGATGGCTCAAGGCAGAGGCGGGGAGCGCCCTACGGGATCCGGAGACCGCGGCAGTTATCCGGTTCGTATTCGGGCGGATCATCCCCGAGTTCCAGATGCTAACCAGCCCGGAGGCAAGCCGCAGGATGCGATGGAGGCGCGATGCTGAGGTTCCGGGACTAGTGAGCCCAGATCGCTGAGAACCTCAAATCAGGCGGGTCCGAAGGTGAGGCAAGCTACTCGCAAGCAGCACGAGCCTCAGCGATGAAGTCAGCGAATGTCAGTAGACTGCCCTGCACCTCCTTTGGATACGACGTGTGGAGCGCGCTTGGTACAACCAAGCGTATTCCACTTGGAATTCATCTGCTTGAACTGAGTAGAACTTACACCCCGCTGAAGCGTCAGGAGGTGTTTGTAAGGAACGCGATCCGCTTCCTCGAGTATCTGACGCCATCGATCTTTACAGGTTGTCTTCACACCAAGCATCCGAAGCTTGCTTGGAGGACATCCTTCGTCGCGATAGCGATCGGCAGACGGAAACAGGAAATCGGGTCGCTTATTGGCCTCCGAAACAGCGTCGTGAGAGAAGGGCAGTTTCTCTTCTTCGAGAATTGTCTTCACCTGCAACTCCAGCGAGCTACCGCTTCGTGATTTCCGCCGATTAGTCACCGCATTTGCGTAACCCACAAACTCGTCGACGCCGCAGAAGCCCTCCTGCACTCTAGGGAAGACATGCACTTCCTCAACCGAGCGGAAGAGCTGGTACTCGCAGTCGCGCCTGAGGAGGAGCCGGTCATCCGGGGGCTTGCGACGAGCGGTCGGAAGATTTGACACCGCACGGGCCGCAAGCTCGGTCGGGTCCGGAAAAGACTTGAGCCACTCGGCTGGCATCCGCTCCGGCGAGAGGACGCAAGGGCTGTCCGCTTCCGAGATCGCCACATCCGGGAGCTGCTGGCCGGAGGGGCTTACGAGGGCACCTGAACCTGGATCGACGAACCCAAGCCAATCCTGAGCGATGTCCTCTTCAACGAGGTCCCGGCACAACCAGACCCGGCATTCCTCAGCATCTCTTGTTGAACCCAACCGAAACGCGAAGATGCACAGCGACCCAGTTGCTTCAGGGTCGAGAATGTCTGAACTCTGCCCTCCCCACCGAGTGATTCTGCACTCGTCCCTCGTGCCCTGGCCCAAGACCCGCTTGTTATACCAGATGGCACGTACTACCCTCTCCCTTCCTTCAGAAGCGACGACCGCCGGGAATGTGTGAGATGGATTCGGGGTGTGGCTTGAGACTGCGGTAGGAAACAACGTCCCAAAAACAACCTTGGGAATGTAGAGCCCAACCTGGTGGCCGCCCGTGGCGAGCGTGTCATTCGCAGCCAGGTACTTGGCATACCAAATCCAGTCCTGGGAAGCGACCTCCGCGAACCACCTCAGCAGGTCGAAACTCATGCCCGCTTCTCGCGGATTCGGTCCAGCAGGCCTGCAAGCTTCTGCGGCTTCGAAGCCTCGCACTCCCAGATGGTGAGCACCTTCCACCCCAACGCACGGAGCTTACGGTCGTTCCGCCTGTCCCTTGAGGTGTTCTCGAAGAACTTCGCTCGCCAGAAGGGGACATTTGACGACGGGAAATAGGCGTACCGGCATCCACGGTGCCGGTGCCAAAAACAACCGTGCACCTGGATGACTGTTCTGTATCTCGTGAGAACCAGATCGGGGCGGCCTGGAAGCGCCTTTGCGTGGAGGCGGTACCTCAGGCCTGCACGATGCAGGTAGCGGCGAACGAGCAGCTCGGGCTTGGTGTCCTTCCCCCTTATCCCGGACATCATCTTACTGCGTGTAGCCCTGTCGACGATGTCGGTCAAAGAGGCACCTGGTGGGAAGGCACTGCCCCGGCCCGCTATCCGGCCATGGCGAGAGCGAGGTCAAGTTGTTCCTCGCGATCCTTCTCCCCGAGAATATACGGCCGCATGGCCTTGGCAATGGTTTCGACCACAGGGACGACCACACTATTACCGAATTGCTTGTACGCACGAGTATCAGATACCGGGATCGTGAATCGGCGCCCGCCTCGGTCGAAGCCCATGAGACGAGCACACTCGCGCGGCGTCAGGCGACGCGGGTTCTTGCCTTTCTGCCGAATCAGAATCTCGGAGCCGTCCTTGTAGTAGCGGGCTGAGAGGGTTCTGGCGACATCTTGAGGTCCAACCAGGCCAAACCCAAAGCCGTTGCCCATTGCTTGCTGCTTGGTAGCATAGGCTTGGAGATACTGCCATAGTTTGTTACTAAGCGTGTACTTCGGATCAACCTTCCCTTTCTCGTTGGTGAAAGGCGCCTCACCCGCTTCGGAACCGTTCTCGGGATGCAGAATGGACCCCAGAGTGGGCCAGTCTCCCCGGCTGGCCAAGCAATTTCATCCCATGAGAACGCGACGTCCTCGCGGAATCCGACGAGGTAGATTCGCTCACGGTGCTGGGGTACGAATTGGCGTCCGTCAATTAGCTTGGGAAATACGTAGTAACCCAACTTCTCCTTCAGGACCTGTTGAATCACAGCAAACGTGCGCCCACCGTCGTGATTGACGAGGTGCTTTACGTTCTCGAGCAAGAAAGCCTTGGGTTGCTTCTCGGCGATAATCCGCTCAACGTCGAAGAACAGGGTCCCTTGGGTCTCGCAGGCAAATCCGTGCGGGCGACCAAGGGCATTCTTCTTCGAAACACCCGCGAGGGAGAAGGGCTGGCAAGGGAATCCAGCCAAGAGCACGTCGTGGTCAGGCACTTCCCTGGCGTCGATCTGGGTTATGTCGCCATGAATCTCGTCGTTTCCGAAGTTCGCCTTGTAGGTCTTCTGGCTGTAGGTGTCCCACTCAGAAGTGAACACGCACTTCCCACCTGCGGCCTCAAAGCCCAGCCGCAGGCCTCCGATTCCCGCAAACAGATCGATGAAGGTGAAGTCTCCGGCCGCGGAGGCGCGGGCCTGGTTTGCGAGACGCGCTCTCAACAACTCCCAGACACCCGCGCGTGGGGACGCATCCCCCGCTTCCCATCGCTTCACCTCCCGGACGTTGAACCCGGAAAGAGAGGCGAGCTCGGCTTGCGTAAGTCCCGAGCTGACACGAAGTTGGCGAAAGTCACTAGTTTCGGACTTTGATCGGCGGGACATGATGGTGACAATATGTCACCAAGTTGTCCCCCGCGCAACCAGGCCGAGCGTCTAACGCTTGGCGAGGGCCCGAAGCGCAATCGATGCTTGCTTGGCAGAAGGCTGCTTACTCCATCCCGAGAGCGCATAGCCGGCCAGAGTCTGGAGAACACCCTTCTCGGTATAGGTGAGTTGGTTGGTCGTCGCAGCCCACATCAGAATCTCCTCCCAGTCCCCTGGGGGCATGTCAACTAGAAGCTTGATGTATCGTAGACCTTCCGTGTCGACCAATTCGAATCCTTCCTGCGCCATACCCCCGAGACTCTTCCCGGCTACAAGATCCATCCGGCTGATGTGATCCCAACAGGCCACCTTCTTGCACCATTCTCCCGGATTGCCTGCGCCGGCACTCTGGCGAATTGCATCGTAGATCGGCATGGCCCAGCCCTTTATCGTCCCAGCCAGCTGGTCTGGCACCTTCTGCTGGTTCCAGACGTCGAGAAGATTGATCTTCTTGTTGGTTCGCCAGGACAAATAGGCGACCAGGTATGCCACGACCTGGGCCCTGTATGACGGAATCTCCGCCTCACGAACGATCTTCTCCGTGCGTCGATAGAGGATCAAGAGACCGACCAGGTTCTTGAAGAATTCAACAGACAGCTTCGGCTCGGTGGCCTTAACACCCAGGCCCTGCATGAAGTGAACGAAACTCTTCTCGCCACCAAGGCTGGCGACATGCGGCTTCGGCGCCCAGGCATTCAAGGCCTTTGCAAGGTCGGTCTTCGAGAATCGCTGATTCGACGGATACCTGCGATCGAATGACTTCTTCTGAGCTGGCGTCGTGGCTTGTTTGGCCTTGATTGCCTGGTAAGAACCACGGGCGCGCTCGTAGAACCATTGACTCTGTTCGCCTGGGGCCCAGGTCCTCAGCGCAATTCGCTCCAGCTCAACATGAAAAGGTTCATTCGCGGATAGGTCAGCCATATTGACCTTGTTCTGACTATTCGCGAATAGCGAGATCTGTCGGACAAGGTCGAAAAATCGGTCGTCATCACCCTCGGTCCGAATTACGGTGAGCTTTGCCTGGACATGTACCGCCTCCAACGGAGCTCCATCGACCTTGTGAGCACGGTGTATGGAGGCTGTCGTTTGTCCCCCGTTCACAATCTGGAGCCCTCGGATGCCTGTAATGATCGTACCTTCCTCGGGGGTCCACGACGTCTCTACGCCAGCGGCAGTGAGGGCCAAGCCATTGTTGAATGGAAAGAAGTGTGCCGGGTTTTCCCTGATCGTCTGGCGAATTCCCTTGTTTACCTTCCCGGTTATGGAGAGGAAGGAGCGAACATTCAGTTCGAGCAGCCGTTGGCCGAATCTCTCATACAACTTGTACAGGAGATCCCCCGGAATGACGCACAGGAATGACTCGTAATCGTCACTGGAAGCCGGAACCTTGAGACACGGCAGCCCCTTCCCATCGAGTTCCTGTCGAACATCTATCTCGATTTCGGCGGGGTGCGAAGAGTTGGCCTGGCTTCGCTGGAGCCGCTCGATATCCCATACCTCCGATGAGACTTCGATTCCGGGGAGGGAATCAAGCTCCACATCCTTGCTCTTGAGCAGGCCATCCGTGAGAAGAAGGACCTTCGCCTGCTTGATGGCCGTTCGCCGGTCGCAAATGGACTTCGCCAGTGCGTACGCTTCCGAAGATGGATCAAGCTTCTCGTAATCACCGCCTAGCATGTCCTCCAGGAACCGCCTTGCACGCTCCAGGGCCTCCTTCGCGCTCGCCCGGTCCACCGCGATGAGGTCAGGCGAATCCAGGTATACCGTGGTAAACAGGTCAATCTTTCCGACCCCATCCTCTCCTTCGAGGTTACGCAGGGAATATCCACTTATGCGAAGAATCCGCCGCCTGGGTTGGCCCTCATAATGGAGCGCCTGCGCCTCCTCGGTGATTCCCTGCTCCTCGAGCTGCTCAAGAACCAGCTGCGTGAAAACAACTTCCTTGAAAGTGCCATATGTGAGGTGCTCGGCGTCAATGGACCCGTCCGCCGCGCGAGAGAGCACATCCGCGTGCAGATTCCGGGCAAAGCCTTCGAGGGCCTCGTCTGCCATTGCTATAGTCCGAGGAGAGCGGTTGACGGAGGTATCACAAAGGGCCTGCAAGCCGACCAATCCACCGTATACCTCACGTTGCCGATACCCGCCTGAAGGTCAGATTCCAATATCCGCGGGAAGCCTGAGACGACCCGGAAAAAGCCGTCCTGCTTGACGCTGTAGTGGTCTTCACCGTAAAACGCCGCATGATCGTCGGAATACCCCGCCTGTAGCAAAAGGTCCTCCAGGCGGACTCCAGCTTCTGGGTGATGCTGTTTGATCATCAACCGCAATGATGACACCTGCCCGGCCAATGTCAGCTCGCCCGCCGGGCCCTCGACAAGGCAAAGTCCATAGAGGAACAGCTTATCGAGTGCTTGCCCATCCAGTTGCCTGGCAGACGTGATCTCCAGTTGCACTGGCTCTTGGGCAGTGGTGCACTTTGCCTCGACGCCTACAGAGCCGATGACAAAGTCATGGGGGCCACCTTCCGGCCCCTTCCAGCCCAGCAATGCACGCCCCCCAGAGGCGGGGAGCAGATGCTGAGCGAGCAGGTAAAGCTCGCCGAGGAGCCCAAGGCGCTCCGAACGCGCCAGTCTCCCTGAGGGAGCCTTGTCAAAGAACCGAGCCCACATTTCCAAGCGGCGTGCAATCACTGCCAGAGCAGCTGCAGGGGTCTCGGCCCCATTCACATGGCTGATCAGGTCATCAGCCACAACCCCAAAGGGCTCCCAAAAGCTTGCTTTCGTGGCAATGACGGCGATCCGCGCAGATCTGTACTGACCCGGTCCATGGAGCGCATGTAGTCCTCTGACGTCCGGGACCCTCCAGCCACGAGGGATGCTCTCCTTTGCGACCTCGACAATCAACGCAGGGCATCGATCAGGGTGCCTGACCGCGAGAAACAGGTCCATTCCGGCCGGGGCATCCACCCGCAGTTGCATCCAGCCGTCCGCCGTTGCCCCCGTGTCGTCGGCTAGCTCAGCAAGTCTTGCCTTGGAGTTCATTCGTCAGGCCCGAACTCTTGTTCGTAGTAGATGCCATTCACCTGATACCTCACGCGCGGTGCGTTTGGGCTCTCCGGGAATGACACTGCCAGTCCCAGCACGATCGATGATAGTGCAGTGGAGGCATCATGAAGCCTGAGGGGGTAAAGTATCATGAGGCCGCGCTTCAGCGGACGCATCGCCCGGATATGCTTGCCACTTGGCTCGTCCGGTGGTTCCTCGCCCTGCCCTCGACCAGGGTCTGCCTGCCATTCGTCTCTGGTAAACCTCAGAGCTGCCGCCCATTCCATCACCTCGGTATCGATCGCCTCGTCTCTGGGGCTTACGAGCCTGCGAATCTGATAACGGTCACTCATGTCATCCAAGCGACCTACACGGAGCCCTCGTTCGATCGGGACAAGGCTCAGGCCAGCATATGGCTCCGGACTACCAGCCTTCGATATCAGGGCAACGCTCCATTCCGTGAGCTCACCCCGCGCCACCTGCTTCTGGATGTAGGATCCGATAAGCTCAGTACGCACCTTCCGGTTCGCCTCATGGCTGCGGTACTGCTTCAAGAAGGCGAGAACTGCCGTCGGCCCAACTCCTTCCCAAAGCCGCGTGCCGTCCCACTGAGCTCCTCCCTCCGGCCTGGAGCGCCTCGGGTTCAGGAGCGGGTTTCCGAGAGACGACACGAGCCCGGCAAGAGCCCGCTCATTATCGATGAGTGCAGGACGATCCTTGTGGTAGGCCACCGTCTCAAGGATATCGCCGGCAAAAGAGAGTTCCAATTCCTCGCCGGTGCGCATCTTTAGGGCGGACGTGACCATCAGCGCCGGATGAGCCCTGACCCGCAGGCCATAGTCAACCGGTGTCTGGCCAACGGCGACCATCCTGTCGAACTCCTCCCTGAGTTCCTCCGACGCATCGGTGATATGCTCGAACCACTCATTCAGTTCCTTCGTCATGTACAGACGACAAAGGTCTTCGTATCCTGGGCGGTACCCAAACCATCGCCCCATCTGCATCAGTGTGTCATACATTCGTGATGCGCGAAGGAAATAGCTGACAGTCAATCCTTCCAACGTAAGCCCGCGGGAGAGCTTGTTTCCCCCGACTGCAATGACATGGAAGCCCGTATTTCGATGCTCGAGATAAGACAACACATCCCTCGACGTGTTGTTGATCATCCGGATCTCGATCAGCGAGAGGACCTCACCGATCCGTGAGCGAACGTCTTCCCATTGCGACTGAGTCGGACCGATTGCCTGTTGAGTCAGGGAGGTCGGAACAAACTCGGCCTCCCACACGGCACGCATCTCACTTTCAGTCTGGGCGGAGGCCAAGGTCCACCGACGCCGCAAGCTCTCAAGCTCAGATCGCACCTGCTCGAATACTCGCGACTGCACGGCCGTGAACCGAGTAACGTGTACGAGCATTGTCTTGTGCTGGAGTTCCTGGCCGCGAGCAAAGCGAGCCGCACAAGCGAGCACAAAGGCCTTGATGGCAATCCGCAAGCTGGAAGGCAGCTCAGAGCGTCCCTCGAACATGGGCTCATGGTCTGACTTGTGTCTGTCTGGCATCCAGCCGGTGCCTCTGGCGTCCTGGTAGTCTTCGACGAAACGTATCAGACTAGGCGGCTCTCCTGGGATATCGGCGATCGCATCCAGCTCATGCTTCCCGAACAACTTCGTCGGCCCAAAGTAGTTCGAAGGAGCCGGCAGGTTTACGATGAAACTCCGAGGGAAGAGATCCTCACCTTCGTCCTTAGTCGGAGCTTGGGGGTGAATGAAAATGTTTGCGAACGGAGTCGCGGTATATCCGACGTACCCGCTCTTCTCAAATGCGTACAGGAGTTTGCGGATGAGGCTGTTGATCCTAGTTGGCTCATGATCCGGATCGGGGAACCCTTTGGGATCGGACAGGAGAGGATTGGTATCAATTGAGGCCTGATCCGCTTCGTCATCGATCAGGAGAAGCGGTACATCCCGCACATACTTCCGGCCGGTGGACACCTCCTCGGATGCGTAAGCCTGGACCCAGTCGACCACATGCTTGAGCACCCGAGCGTTCTTCTTTACCACGAAGAGAAGGGGCCGGGTGCCAGGGTCCGGGTGGATACCCCAGTTGCTGGCGACCGCCGCGTTAAAGTCTCCATTGTTCGCCCGGCTAGTTGCCGCGTTGGCAACCAGCGAGGGGTCAAGCAAGCCGACGCCGACTGCCATCTTTGGCCCACCGAGAAGCGGATTACCTTCCTGTCCGTACCCGACAAACCCCTCCTCCAGGCGCATCTGGGTTTGAGCGCGGAGGCTATTGTGGATCCCTGCCAAGACAACAACTAGCTTGTAGCCAGCGTCTGCGGCCTTGCAGGTGAGGCCAACGTAGTTCGCGGTCTTCCCAGACTGCACGTGCCCCACTACCAACCCTCTGCGGCTCCAGGCACCGGGGCGACGCGGGTCCTCAAGACGACCAAGTATGTCATCTGTGAGCTCCGCCAAGCGATCTATGGACTCCGGCGCCATGCTACGAGCAAGGAATGTCCGATAGCGCGGCCAATACTGCCACAAGATCTCCTTGCTTCGAACGGACAGCCATTCAACATGGTCCGACCGGTCCTCTAGGATGATCCCCTTGCCGACAAAGACCTTGAAGCGCCGTTCCAGCTCCTCGGTCAGCCAGATGCGGTCGCCCTCGAACTTGGCAATCGGTGCGACGACCGCCACATCACTGACCACTTCGCGGATGACCTCTGGCGTCACCACTTGGCCGGAAGCCTTCCGTCCCGCTAGCATGATCTGGCCAATTTCCAAGGCTTGTTGGCGATCCATTACGTCCTCAGAAGTTCAGTGAGTGCCGGGTATGAAGCGAAGGGCTCTGTTGCCAAGACAGTCCGCCTGGCGGCGTCCTGGCTCATCCCTGCGGAATCCGTTAACGCCGCAACCAGTTTGAGGGCGATCGGTAGAACCTCTGAGACCGGAAGGAGATCCTGCTCCGAAACGGGCTTGTCACCCGACTCAGCGGCGTCCAGCCAGATCCGCTGGATGGGTACGCTCATCTCAATCAGTTTCAGAACCTGTTCGGACAGCGACCGAGCCTCCTGAGAACCAAATAGCTCAACGAGGAGTGGATGATTCCTGTTGACCCTGTATCTAGGGCCGGCCCCGGTCTCGCGGACCGCCCAGATGCGAATGTCTTCGGCCCCTCCCTGATGGTCTGGGCCCGCCCCTCGATGAGCGTAGATTCGTCGAGACGTTTCGCGCACCTCTCTGGCAAGTTGGATCATGCGGTCCCGAATAGCCCGCGGAGGAAACGCCACCGACTTCTTGATGTCGATATGCCATTGCGAGTCTAGGTCGTTGGTAAAGTCGACCGAGATTCGTGCAAGCTTGTAGTACTCCTCTTGTGTCCACGGACGGGATTCGCCGAGACCCAACCAGCCCCCAGACACCAGCATTCGCCTGTTGCGGTAGACATAGAAGCCTTGTTGTGCATTCCAGCCGGCTGGTCCACCGCCAAGATCGTACTCCTTGTCAGACAGTCTATCCCTGTGTGGCAATACGTGCCCCTGCAGATACACGTGGGTGCCGTGGCAGGGTATCCTCTCCACGGGTGTAGACTCAGACTTGCTGACCAGGAAGGGATTCCAAGGCCGGATCCGGTGTCGCTCCTCATGGCCATTCAGGTAGACTCTCACCCCTTCTGATGTGTCCTCCAAGTAGCGGTGGAAGACCATGGCCAGGTGGTTGCGAACGGATTCAACACGTCGCAGGTAGTGCTCCTCCGCTTGCCGGTTGTTGTCTTGCTCGTATCCGACCACTCGGTCCATGCGCTCCCAAGTAATCACGGTGCCACTAGCCATAGGCGCGAGCAGTTTGACGGATTCCTCCGATGCCGGCGAAACATCACGCCTGAGAATCCAGTCTTTCACGGTCGCCACGAAATCCAGATCCCATGAGCGCACCGACACTGCATCCTCGCCTTGCCGCTTTGTTGCTACTGTGAACTGGCGGCACTGAGACAAGGAAGCCGTCTTCAAGCCCAAGCCAAACCGGCCGAGGTCGCGCGCTCCGCGAATAGCAAGGGGCCCTTCGGTTCCCGGCCGCATGGCTTCGACCAAGCCAGCCTCTGACATGCCACAACCATCATCGGCAATGATTGCAATGGAGGTGGACCCCGCCCAGCGAAAGTCCAGCCAGACATTTCGTGAGCCCGCTGAAATACTGTTATCAATCAGATCTGCGATCGAACTCTCCAATGAGTACCCAACCCCTCGCATCGACTCGAGGAAAGGCGCCGCATGGGGGACCGCATGTTCACCGGCTACGGGTTCCATCCCAGCTCCTTGCTTGCGATGAAGTACAGAAATACCCGTTGAGAATGGAGCGTGGGTCGACCATGAGTGAACCGGCCGCTGAATCTCTCCCCGGACTTCTACGCGGTGGAGTCCTGTGGGAGTTTCCAGAGGGAAGTCCAGCGGAGGTCCCGCGAAAGTCCGGCGGGAAGTCCGGCGGGAAGTCCGGTTGGTTAGCAGGTTGGGCCGATGAAATGTTCCCTCCAATTAGCAAACGTCAACCTCCCCCTAACCCCTATCTCCCCTTAGTCCCCCCAAGTCCCCGAATCCCTCCACCCTGCCTGACACCGGTTGACTTTTCCGAACACCTGTGAGATCGTCAGGCCTTTCTTTGCGCCACCGCTGCGCTGTTCCCCCGGAATAACCCTCAGCGGAAAGTCCGCAGCACCAGTATCGGACTCGCCCTCCGGGGTTTTGTCGTGCGTATCAATGACTTTCTCGCCAAGTGGCGGGCCGAGCAGGAGCAGCTCGGCCGCTACAACCAGCGCGTCGATCCCGTCGCACTCCTCGACGCGGTCCTCAAGGATGCCCAGGACGCCTTCTTCGGGGACCAGGATGAGATCCTGGGCCTCCGGCAGGCCGCTGAGGAGTCTGGGTACCACCCGGATCACCTGGCCCGCCTGGTCCGCCAGGGCGTCCTCCCCGATCGGCGCCCGGCCGGGCACCGTGGCCGGCTCCTGTTCCGCCGCGGGGACCTTCCCCGCCGCCCCGCCGGGCGGCATACTGAGGCCACGGACGAGCACGAACCCGCCTGCAAGGGAGGCCCCAATGGCCACTCGTAAGCGCATGGCGGGCCCTGTCGGCGCCCGTGACCCCGAGCTCACCCTGAGCGAGGTGTTCCGGCGGTTCGTTACCGACGGGAAGTACCACGCAGACGGCTCTTTGAAAACCAAGGATTATGAATGAGGACAAGCTTCTCGGACACCGCCCGGAGCGCAACCAGTGTCTCATTTCTGGCCGGACAGTCAAAGCCGGCGCAATCGAGAGTGGGCTAGGGCTGCTCAAGGCGGCGCTCAACTTCGCCTGCAGCGTTCACGATGATGACGGCCAGCCACTCATGCCGCGTAACCCGATGGAGAAGCTCAAGCTCCCCCGGGAGAAGGACCCCAAACGGCCTGTGATCGACCGACAGACCGCGCAGGCTCTGCGGGATGTCGCCGATGAGGTACACCCGTTCCTCGAGACCATCATCCTCCTGGCCCAGGCCACCGGGCGACGGCTGAGCGCCATTCTCGGGCTTCGCTGGGACGACATCGATTTCGAGAAGAACACCATTCGCTGGCCCTAAAGGACTTGGCTGGCCGGCCGCGAGCGGCCGCGGCCAGCCGGCGCGGGCCGAGACCGACAAGATGCGGAAGACCTGGGTGATCCCCATCCCGAAGAAGGCGTGGAAGGAGTTGCAGCGGTTCAGGCTCAGTCAGCGCGCGATCGGCGCGAGCCTGCTCTTTCCGCACCCAAGGCAGGATCGTCATCCGGGCAAGCCGGTGACCCGGCATCTCGCGGCCTACTGGCTCAAGCGGGCCTACCAGCTCGCAATGATCGGACGCTCAGACGGCAGTCTCTGGCATGTGTTCCGCCGGGTCTGGGCGACCGAACGGAAACACCTTCCGCCGAAGGATGTGGCAGCTGCCGGTGGATGGCGGGACATCCAGACCTTGATGACCTGCTACCAGCAGCCGGACGAAGAGACGATGCGGGAGGTGGTGGACTTCGAGAAGCCCGCGAAGGCCACGCTGCGTTCGGCGCCCGCGCTGATGTCATGACGCGGGATCAGGAGAGTCCGACAACTCTCCTCAGTCGTTCAGCAGATTGTCGTTGATTGTCAGGGACTTAGCTCTGAACCAAGGTCACAACACCGTGTGACATGGTGTGAGTCCCGGCAAAATCACACACAACGAGGCCTGAGAAACGAAGCAGCGCCGCGTCGGCTAAGCCGATGCGGCGCCTTCAGTTGCCCCTCCTGGGCTCGAACCAGGACTCTCCTGATCCAGAGTCAGGCGTGTTGCCAGTTACACCAAGGGGCATCAGGAGGGGGATAAACTACCCACGGGGGCCGGGTTGCGGTAGCCCTGCCCCCCCCCCGGGGGGGGACGGGAAGCGGGACGCGGGAGACGGGAAACGGGAGACGGGAAGCCCCCAACTGCCACAACCACCCAACCGGTGCTCCCCGCCCCCCTTCCCGCCGCGCTAGATCATCCGCCCGCGGCCCCCGCCCCGCAGCCCGACCCCCATCAGCCCGAGCCCGCCCAGCAGCAGCGCCGCCGAGGCCCAGGTGGGCAGGGAGTGCTCCTCCGGCGCCGTGATCTTCACGTCGCCGATCTTCACGACGTCCTTCCGGATGGCAAAGTTGCCGCCATTGGCCAGCAGGTAGCCGCCAGCCAGCGCCAGCAGCAGGCCGAGGATCGCGAGGGGTTTCATCTATGCCTCCAGGGGTGAGGGTCCCAAACGCACGAAAGGCGCGGCCGGGCCCCCGCAGGGGTTCCGAGACGCGCCTTCAACTGCTGGCGCAAATCCGCCAGCCGCCAAGGGGACAGGGCCGGGGCCCAGTCGCTATGTGGTCTTCAATCTAGGGCGGGAAGCGGGAAGCGGGAAGCGGACGCCGGGCGGGTGTCGTTCCCCTTCCCCTCTTACCCTAGTGTTTCCCGTTTCCCCTCTTCCCGTTTCCCCCTTCCCCACCTCACCCCACCAGGCCACGTCTCCAGGCCCGTCAGGGTCTCGAACGCCACCAGGCACAGCCCCGTCCCCACCATCTTCCGCATGATGGCCAGGACCTCGTCCTGCGGCAGCGCCTTCCGGTAGGGCCGCTCGGCGCTCAGGGCCTCGCAGACATCCGCCACCGCCAGCACCCGGGCCAGGGGGCCCAGCTGCGCGCCGCCGAGTCCCAGGTGATAGCCCTGCCCGTCGAGCCGCTCGTGGTGTGCCGCCGCCAGCTCGGCGAACTCGGCGAAGCGCCGCACCCGCACCAGGATCTCGAGCGAATAGCGGGGGTGCTTCCGCATCTCCGCCATCTCCGGGTCGGTGAGCCGGCCCGGCTTGTCGAGGATGAGGTTGCTGATGCCGAGCTTGCCGATGTCGTGCAGCAGGCCGGCGCGGCGCAGGGTGACCAGGTCGGCCGGCCCGCACCCCATCCCGCGGCCGATGGCGACGGCGATGGCGGCCACGCCCGCCGAGTGGCGCGCGGTGTAGGGACTCTTGGCGTCGATCACCCGCGCAAAGGCCTCGGCCACCTGGTCGAGCCGCGACTCGTCGGCCAGGAGCACCCGGTCGCGCGGCTCGAGGTCGGAGACGTGCTCCAGCTGGTCGGTGGCGAGCAGCGTGCTCCAGAAGGCGTGGTCGGACTCGAGCGCGCAGAGCGCGTCGACCAGCGCCGGGTCGAACCACCCGCCCCGCCGGGCCCGCGCCACCTCGAAGGCCGCCTCCACCCCGAAGCCGCTGGCGAAGACCTCCACCGTCTGCGCCAGGCCGGCGATGCGGCCCAGCAGGGGGATGGCGTCGCCGCTCCGGCTGTAGGGGAGCCCGGCGCCATCCCAGTGCTCGTCGAGGGCGCGGATGGCATCCTGGGTGGCGGGGGTGAGGCCCAGCAGCCCGGCGATGTCGGCGCCCCGCTCGCAGCGGGTCTCGGTCATCTCCCGCCCGCTGCCCTTCTCGGTGAGCCCGATCAGCACGGTGTGCCAGGCCCGCCGCAGCGGATGGGCGCCGCCCCTGCAGGGCGTGCTCGAAGGCGTAGCGGGCGGCGTCGCCGCCCTGGGTCCAGTCGGTGACCTTGTGGGCGCGCTTCAGGGCCAGGTCATCGGCCTGGAAGATCCGGGCGAGCCGGGCGGCGTTGCTGGAACAGCCCAGGTCCTTGAGGAGCAGGGCGTAGAAGAGGTCGGAGCGCTCGGCGGCGGTGAGGGGCCAGCTGGTCGGCCAGCCGCATGCCGATGACGCAGGTGCGGACGGCGTGCCCCGCCGGCTGGCCCTCGGTGATGTCCAGGGCAAAGGAGAGGGCGGACACCACCTCCGACAGACGCACCTCGGCCGGCTCCCGGTCTGGCGGAATGCCGGGATTGGGCCGGGCGACGGGGGCCAAGTCGTTGAAAAGCGGGGACATGCCGGGTATTTCGGCAAGAGGCGGGCCGGGAGCTGCGGGAAGGGGGGGAAGCGGGAAGCGGGAAGCGGGAACAGAGGGGTAGGCGGGAGGACCGCTTCCCCACCGCTGTCCAGCTTTCGCGCCTCCTGGCGCCATTCCGACAAGACCCGATCCCCCCCCTGTCGGAGGCCCGTATGTCGGTCCGTGGCTGCATCCTCCCGCTCCTCGCCCTGGTCCTGGCCTGCCAGGAGCCGCTGGCCGAGCCGGCGGCGCTTCCCGCCCGCGCGCCCGGTGTCACCCCGGCGGTGGCCGCGTTCCCGGCCTGCACCAAGCACTGGAAGAACCCGGTCAACGGCATCTGGGGCCTGGGCGTCAACTGGAACCCCATCGGAGTGCCCGGCGCCGTAGACGTGGCCTGCATTGACGCGCCCGGCGTCTACACCGTTTCGGTCACCAGCGCCCCCGTCGTCCAGGCGGTGATCGTCGGCGGGAGCGGCGCCTTCCCCACGCTCCGCTACCTCGGCAGCCCAGGGCAGATGTGGATGGCCACCAGCGGCATCGACGTGCGCAGCGGCGCCACCCCTGGCCCTCGACTCCAGCCTCACCGTCAGCGCAGGCTACATCGAGGTCAGCGGTACCCTGCGCACCGGGGCCGCCGCCGCGACCCCGTTCTTCGTGGATTCCCTGGTCAACCGGGGCGTCCTCTCCGTCAACTCCGGCAGCCCTGCGGTGATTCCGTACCCCGTCATCACCACCGCCGGCGCCATCGGCTTCCGCAACAGCGGCACCCTCAGCGCCTGCCACTTCGACCTCGTGGTCCAGAACGGTGGCGAGGCCTGGATGGAGGGCGGCAGCGCCGTCGGCAGCCTGATCTCGGTGAGCGGCGCCACCACCATCCTGCCAGCCAGACCGATGAGCTTCGTCTGGAGCGGCGGGATCCTGGAGCCGGGCCACCACTCGTTCGTGGTGAAGGAGATCAACCTCCGCCTGACCAACACCGCGCTCCAGGGCGCCATCCAGACCTACGCCGCGCCGCACGTCACCGGCGACATCGGGCCGGGGGTCTGGCTGGACGTGGCCGGCGCGCCACCGCCTTCCACGGCGCGGGCCGTGACCGTGCTCCGCAACCTCCAGTCCGGGCCGATGACCAACCTCGGCAGGCTCAGCATCGGCGCTCACGCCATCGCCGGCGGCCCCGACACCGTGGAGGTCACCGGGCCCGGCCTCCTGAACGCCGACGACTTCCAGGTGTACCAGGGCAGGCTCTCGATGGACAGCCTGGTGAACAACAGCGGAAGGGTGCAGATCATCAGCGACGTGACCGTGGCCGGCACCATGCTCCTACGCAACCGGAGCTGGCTCGATGTGGAGGGCAGCCTCACGCTCGAGTCGGTGGAGTACAACGCGGAGCGGGGGAGCTACCAATGGGGGCCACTGATCCTCGACCACAGCACCCTCCGGGGGATGGGCAACGTTGGCACCGTCACCGCCGTCGCCTCCACCATCGAGCCCGGCGGCACCTGGAGCTCCCCCGCCAGCCCGGGGATCGGGACTCTCAGGGCGGACGCGCTCACGCTCGACGCCACGAGCACGCTCGGGTTCGACCTGCAGGGCCTCGCCACCGGGGCCCACGACAGCCTGGACGTGCAGCGGGCGATCACCTACGGCGGCACCCTCTCGATCCGCGAGCGACTCCCGTTCCTCGGCGGCGGCTGTGGGCAGGTGCTGCCGCTCATCAGTGACGGCTCCGGTGGCGCCAGCCGCGGCGCCTTTGCGACCATCACCGGGCTCGCCCCCGCCCCCACGCGCGGGTGGCGGGTGCACAACCCCGCCGGGGTGCTCCAGCTCGTGGGCCACGATCCGACCCAGGCCATCTCGCTCGCGCCGGGGCAGGTCAGCGTGCTGGAGGGCGGCACCACGGCGAGCTACGCCCTCTGCCTCCGCAGCGCCCCGCTGCCCGGCGCCACGGTGACCGTCACGCCCTCCTCCGGCGGCGGCCAGGTCGTCGCGCCGGGGGCGCAGGTCTTCGGGCTCCTCACCTGGGCCCTCCCTCGCCCCGTGTCCGTGACCGCGGTCGACGATACCATGCTCGAGGCCTCGCCGCACACCGCGTCGATGACCCACACCGTGACCTCGACCGACCCGGCCTACGCCGCGGCCAAGCCGGGCGCCGTCACGGTGTCGATCACGGACAACGACGCCAGCACCAACCTCGAGCTCCACGTTTTCAGCGCGCCGCCGGTGGTGGCCGTCGGCGCCCGCTTCACCGTCACGCTCCAGAACGAGAACCTCGGGCCCAACAGCTCCGTGGGGTCCACCTTCACCATCCCGGTGAGCGCCGGCTTCACCTACACCGGCAGCAGCGGCACCTGGGCTGCAGCTACGACCTCGTGACCGGAACCAGCTGCCAGCTGCCGAGCCTGGCGAGCGGCGCCCGCACCGACTTCACGGTGACGCTCGCGGCGCTGGCCGCGGGCAGCTACAGCACCAGCTACACCATCAGCGCCAATCAGCCGGACCCGAACCTGGGCAACAACACGCGGGTGCAGGTGATCACGGTGAACTAGGGGGGGGGAGGACGGGAAGCGGGAAAAGGGAAACGGGAAGGGGGAAGCGGGAAGCGGGAAACGGGAATCTGGACTGTCGCGATTCCGCTCAACTCCGGGAGGTCCGGCGCCGATAGGAGGACAGATACGTCCGACTCAGCCGCCCCACCTCTGGAGACCCGGCCCATGCGTACCCGTCCCACGCTGCTCGCGACCCTTGCCCTGGCGCTCGGCTGCGCCTCGTCCACCGATGGCGGCGGCGGCAATGCCAGCATGCTCACCATCCTCGGCTCGGCGGGGCTGTCAGGGCCGCTCCAGGCCATCTCCACCCCGGTGGGCGCGCCGGCCTCGATGAGCATCTCGATGTACAAGCTGGCGCTCTCGCCCAACGCCGACTGCACCGGCGCGGTGGAGGTGCAGGACTACGGCGTGAACGGACAGGTGAAGGACTTCACCCAGTCCCCGACGCTGTTCCAGGCGCAGGTGGATTCGGGGAGCTACCCGTGCGTGGCGATCAAGCTCTCCGACGTGATCGGCTTCCGCAGCGACACCGACAGCCTCTCCTGCCAGACCGGGGTGGACTACACCATCGACGTGTACCGGCCCGGAGTCGAACGAGCAGTGGCTGGACATCAACCAGGACTCGATCGTGGCCACCGGCACCGACAGCACGCCGAGCAACGACCGGCCGTGGATCTTCTTCGCGACCGACACCACCGCGGCGTTCGGGGCGGGGTTCTCGCACGGGCAGGTGATCCAGCTGGCCAACCCGCTCACGGTGCCGAGCACGGTGACGTTCGTGTGGGACGCGACGGACGCGGTGGTGGATGAGGGACGCGCTGCGGGATGGAGCCGGGGCGGCCGAGTTTCCAATAGGCGGCACGAAGCTACCACCTGTCATTCCGAGCGCAGCGAGGAATCCCTTCAGGTCCGCGCCGGACCCGCAGGGATTCCTCGGGCCCTGCGGGCCCTCGGAATGACAGCCGTTGGGGGGCGGGAGGTCCCCTTCCCCGTTTCCCTTTTCCCGCTTCCCGTTTCCCGTCACGCGGGAGGGAGCCCTTCCGCTGGGCTCAAAGTTGACCAAGCCCCTGCGGCTGGGTACTTTAACCCTCCCCAAACGGGGCTGTAGCTCAGCTGGGAGAGCGCTGCAATCGCACTGCAGAGGTCAGGGGTTCGATCCCCCTCAGCTCCATGGCATCGACCAGGCCCGGGTCCGCAAGGATCCGGGCCTTTGTCGTGGGGGGGGTGAGAGGATCGGGGGGATCCCTCCGTTCAGGGGCGTCACGCCGGCCGGCCCACCCTCTCCGGACAGGTGCCCCATGCGCAAGCTGGTCCCGATCCTCCTTGGCCTCGCCCTTCCCATCGTCGGCTCCATCGCCTGCGGCAGCTCGGGCGGGTCGAGCAACGGCCGCACCACCTTCAAGGGCGCCTACGCCGACCTGGACGGTTCCTCGATCGGGGTCATCACGTTCACCGTCCATACCACCAGCTTCAGCGTCAGCGGCACCCGCGGGATCACCGAGGCCTCGCTGGTGGCCCAGGTGCCGGCCACCGGCAACCTGGTCGGCTGGGGCAACGGCGGATCGGCCAGCTTCAGCGGCACCTGGGACGAGAGCCTCAACACCCTGGACCTGAGCAGCAACTTCGCCACCATCACCGGCGGCTACTTCGTCCCGCTCAACCAGATCGGCGGGAGCATCGACTACACCGCCGGGACGTCGGGCATCTGGACCGCGCTCAAGGGCGGCGCCGGCACCGCCTACTGCGGGCAGTGGGACGTGGGCAGCGGGCTCCAGCGCTTCGTGTTCGTGGTCTCGAGCGGGGTGATGCGGGGCTACAGCAACTTCGGCACCGCCGTCGAGGGCACGACCAACGGCAACGGCCTGCAGTACGACGCCAACGGCTACTCCGGCACGGGGACCTTCGGCGCCAGCGGCGCCAGCGGCACCTCAACGGGAGCAACTGGACCGCGTCGGTCTGCGGCTGACCGCGCCCGCCGCGGCCCGGACGAGGGCCGGGCCACGGCGGGAGCGGGCAGGAGTGCCGGAAAATCGGGCGATAATGTCGAAGTATCGTTGAACAACGACCGTCAACATCTGCCAAACGTCGAATATTCGTCGATATTTTTGTATTGACGGATGTTCGACGGGGCTGCAAGTTGACACCCATGAATCCCCCAAAATCGACGGGCTCGAGACACCCGGTCCGGCTGGTGAGTGAGCGGACCGGGCTGACGCCGCACGTGCTGCGGGTGTGGGAGCGGCGGTACGGCGTGGTGGAGCCGGCGCGGTCGGCCGGCGGGCAGCGGCTGTACTCCGACGCCGACATCGAGCGGCTGCGGCTGCTCAACCTCGCCACCCAGGCGGGGCGGAACATCGGCCAGATCGCGAGCCTCCCCAACGACCAGCTGCAGGACCTGATCCGCGCCGACCAGCAGGCGCCGCGCCACTCCGCGCCCACCGCGGCGCCGGAGGCGGAGCAGCTGCTCACCGACGCGCTGGAGCTGGTGGAACGGCTGGACGGTCCCGGCGTCGAGGCCACGCTGCGCCGGGCGATCACCAGCCTCGGCGTGCACCGCGGGCTCGACCTGATCGTCAGCCCGATGCTGGCCGAGATCGGCGAGCGGTGGCACGCCGCCGACCTGACCCCGCCCACGAGCACCTGGCCTCCGCCGCGGTGCACCGCGTGCTCGCCGGGCTGCTCACCGACTTCAGCGCCGGCCCCGCCGAGCGCCCCCACCTGCTGGTGGCCACGCCGAGCCGCCAGCCTCACGAACTCGGCGCCCTGATGGTGGCGGTGACCGCCGCGGTGCTGGGCTGGCGGCTCACCTACCTGGGCGCCGACCTGCCGGTGGACGACATCGTCCACGCCGCCCGCGCCACCGGCGCCCAGGCAGTGGGGCGCTCGCTGGTGCATCCCGCCGACGACATGGTGCTGGCGCGCGAGCTGGTGGACCTGGAGCGCGCCCTGCCCCCCACCTGCCACCTCTTCCTGGGCGGCGCCGCCGCGGCGGGATATGTGTCGGTGCTCAATCCGCGCCGGGTGGAGGCGCTGCCCGACCTCGCGAGCCTGCGGCTCCGGCTGCAGGAGCTCAAGGCGCGGGGACGCATCTCAGGCCGATCTAGAGGGAAGCGGGAAGCGGGAAGCGGGAAGAGGGAAGAGGCAAGAGGGAAGAGGGATGTTGAGCCGGCGGGAATTCAACCTGGCAGGCACGTGACCGCAGCACCCGACGACGATCTCCGGCTCCACGCCCCCGCCGCTGCGCGCCCGCGCGCCGGCGGGGAATTCGTGTTGTACTGGATGCAGACGACCATGCGGGCGCACGACAACTTCGCCCTCAACTACGCCATCGCGCGCGCCGACGAGCTGGGACTGCCGGTGCTGGTGTACCACGGCCTCCGGCACGACTACCCTGGGCCAGCGACCGCCTCCACACCTGGATCCTCGAGTTGGTGGCCGGCCTCTACGCCGACTTCGAGGCGAAGGGGATCCAGTACGCGTTCTGGCTGGACCGGGCGCGGGGGGAGTACACGGAGTGGCCGGCGGGGCGCAGAACCACGGGAAGCGGGAAGCGGGAAGCGGGAAGCGGAACTGCCCGCTCCACCTCCGGTTCCCGATTCCCGCGTCCCGATTCCCCGACGCCTTTGGTGGCCCTGGCGCGTCGCGCCGCCCTGGTGGTTACCGACTACTTCCCCACCTTCATCGTGCCGCGGCAGCTCCGGGGGCTCCGGGAGAAGGTGGAGACGCCGGTGATCGCGGTGGATTCGTGCACGGTGGTGCCGCTGCGCTATCACCAGAAGGAGCACTCCACCGCGCGCGGGATCCGGCCGGTGCTGATGGAGGCGCTGCCGCACTACCTGTGGCCGGTGGCGAATCCGGAGCCGCGGGTGCGTACACGGGTGTCGCTCGAGTTCGAGCCGACGGTGATCCGGGACACGGGAAGCGGGCAGCGGGAAGCGGGGACCGGCCGGAGCATCGCCGAGGTGGTGGCGGGGTGCGACGTGGACCACGGGGTGCCACCGTCGACCACCTTCCGGGGGGGGACGCGGGCGGGGCGGGCGCGGCTGGCGGACTTCCTCAAGACCGGCCTGCCCCGCTACACCGAGGACCGCAACGACCCCAACCAGCCCGACGCGGTGAGCCGGCTCTCGCCGTGGCTGCACTTCGGCAACCTCTCCATCCATGAGATCCTGCTGGCGGTGCAGCGCACCGGCCCGGGCGACCAGGTGGCCAAGTTCCTCGACGAGGCGCTGGTGTGGCGGGAGCTGGCGCACAACTTCTGCCACTGGAACCCGAAGCACCGCACCGTCGAGGCGATCCCCGGCTGGGCCCGGCAGCAGCTCTCCGACCACGAGGCCGACCCGCGACCGCACCTCTACGGCATGGAGGAGATGGAACAGGCGCGCACCGCCGAGCCGCTGTGGAACGCGGCGCAGCGCTCGTACCTGACCGAGGGGTTCATGCACAACTACATGCGGATGCTGTGGGGCAAGACGGTGCTGCAGTGGACGGCCAACGCGGCGGAGTGCCTGCGGGTGCTGGAGCACCTCAACAACAAGTACGCCCTCGACGGCCGCGACCCGAACTCCTACGGCGGGATCCTGTGGATCTTCGGGAAGTTCGACCGGCCCTTCTACCCCCGCCCCATCTACGGGCTGGTGCGCTACCAGAGCCTCAAGGCGGCGAAGGACAAGTTCGATGTGGGGAGGTACGTCGGGCGGTATTCGTGAGGAGGGAGAGGGGGAAACGGGAAAAGGGAAAAGGGTGGGTTACCGGATCGTGAGGCCGATGGTCAGGTGGTACATGGAGGCGATGGCGTCGTCGACGGTCACGGTGGGCAGCACCAGGTCGCCGATGGCGGCGACGTAGGCGGCGCCGGTGGTAGTGATCGCAAAGCGGCGTGAGAGATTGAGGTCGTAGCCCACCCCGAAGGTCATCCCCACCCCGGTGCCCTTCACCGTGCGCCGCTGGCCGCTGTCGGGCTTCACGGTGAAGTCCCCGCCCGCGATCCCCACCCCGCCCTTCAGGAAGAAGCCCGCCCGCCACGGGTACCAGAGGCCGATGACGCCGAGGCTGGTGGTTTCGGCCGTGACCCGCCGGTCGGGATCGCTGCGGAAGCCGAAGCTCTCGTCGGAGAAGCTGAAGCTCTCGAGCCCGAGCAGCACCCCATCCGACACCGTCCCCCGATCCGCAGGTAGCCGCCCGAGCCGGTGGCCGTGGTCACCTCGGCGCAGCCGGCGCAGGCCACGCGCGCGGTGGCGGGGCCGCCGCCGACCTCGAACCAGAACCCGCCGCGGTGCGGCCGCTGCGCCGCGAGGGTGCCGCGGCCAGCGCCAGCAGGAGGAGCACTCCCCGCGCCGCGCTCATGGCGCGCCCACCAGGGCGTTGCTGCCCACCGCGGCCCAGCTGATGAACAGGCGTGCCTCGGTGAAGTCGCGCTTCTCCCTGACCTTGCCGGGGTAGCGGCTCACCCGGCGGAAGTAGCCGGTGTGGAGCCCCACGCCGAAGCGATAGGGGAGCGGCACCACCGCCTCGAAGCCGCCGAAGCTCGCCTCGTGGTCGGCCGGGGCGCCGCTCACCGAGTGGATGACCTCGGAGCGGGCCCACGACCGGAGCCAGGTGACGCCCTTCCGCTCGAACGCCACTTCGGTGCGCACCCCAGCCCGGGGCCGAAGTCGTAGCCCCGGAGCCCCGTGCCGGCCACGGTGGCGTCCATGGCGCCGAGGACGATGGCATCGACGAAGAGCTGGGTGCGGAGGCCGGAGTGCTCCGAGAGGCGCCAGCGGGAGTAGATCCCCGCCTCGACGCTCTGCCCGCCGAACTCCTGGGCGGGGTTCCGGGCGTAGTCGAAGCGCTGGTTCACCGCGAAGAGGTGGCGGTGGCGGCGGGTGGTGCCGTTGAGGTTGGCGCCGTAGAGGCGGCCGGAGGCGCGCAGCAGGTGCAGGGCGCCGTGGGCGCTCACCTGGGCCCGGACCCCGAAGACGTCGAAGGGGGCCTGGTAGGGCTGGGTGATCGGGTCGCGGTAGAGGAGGTCGGCCACCAGGGTGGCCGACTCGATGTCGCGGTCGGTGCTGAAGGTGTCCTGGGTGACCTGCACCCCGCCCGCCAGCCGGAGGGCGAAGCCGGAGGGGTCGTGCTCGGGCGGGTTGGGGCCGATGGCCGTCCACTCCCCCGCGGACCAGCCGGTTGAGGCCGCCCATCGGGTCGAGCGGCAGCGCGGCGATCTCGCGGAGGATCCGGCCGCCGCCCCGGGCCTGGTTGTCGCGGATGCTCGCGCCCACCCGGTGGAAGCTCTCGCCGAGGGCGATGCCGCCGAGGCTCGTCATGAAGAAGTCGTTGAGCGAGGGGCGGAACCGCTCGCCGAGGTACTCCCAGCTCCACGACCCCAGGAAGGCGAGCGGGGCGGACTCCCAGAAGTCGAGCCCGTTCGCGCGCCCCGCATTGAAGTAGAGGCCGCCGTGGTAGGGATGGGCAAAGAGGTTGGTGCCGAACTCGTTCTCGTCCCACTCCCAGCCGAGGCGGAGGTTGCGGCGCCAGCTGGAGGGCGAGACGCGGGCCCAGGCCTGGTCGGTGGCCCAGGCGTCGAACCGGTTGACGAAGACGTTGACGCCGATGGCCTCGGCGACGGCGAGCCAGGCCGCTGCCGGGCGGCGAGGGCGGCGGGACGGAGTCCTGCGCGGCGGCCACGGACGGCGCCAGCAGGGTGAGGCCCAGGGGCGAGTGGCGCCCAGCGCATCAGGGGAGGGCGCGGAGCTGGCGGTCGTGCCAGCGGCTGAGCAGCAGCTGGGAGAGGATGGCGCCGATGCCGGCGAGCATCATGTCCCACTGGGTGTCCCAGACGTCGCCCTGGGTGCCGAGGAAGGCGTCGGCGGCCTCGCCGGTGCCGGCGGCGGTCCACCACTCGATCAGCTCGTAGGTGGCGGAGAGCGCGAGCGCGACGCAGAGCACCAGGAAGAAGAGCCACTTCCCCGGCCGGAGGGGGGAGGTGCGGAGCATGACTTCGCGCGCCACGAGGGCCGGGATGAAGCCCTGCGCCAGGTGGCCCAGCCGGTCGTAGTGGTTGCGGGTCCAGCCCAGCGCATCGCGCACCCAGAATCCCAGCGGCACCTCGGCGTAGGTGTACTTCCCGCCCACCATCAGGATGCAGGCGTGCAGCGCCAGCAGCGTGTACGCCAGCGGGGTGAGCGGGAAGCGGCGCGCAGTAAGGAGCACCAGGGGGAGCCCCATGAGCACCGGGGCCACCTCGAGGAACCAGGTGAAGCGATCATGGGGCGCGAGGCCGGACCAGGCGAGGACGCCGAGGACGAGGGCCAGGAGGGCGGCCCGCACTACTCCTCGCTCTCGAACGGCACCTCGATCTCCATCCCGTCCCGGGCGATCTGGGTGTTGGGGAACACCGCGCGGGCCTCGGCCACGAGCTCGGGGGCCTCGCGGGAGTAGCGCGGGCTGATGTGGGTCAGCACCAGGCGCTTCACCTCCGCGTCGCGGGCGATCGCGGCGGCCTCCT
This sequence comes from Gemmatimonadota bacterium, assembly GCA_016713785.1. Taxonomy (NCBI): domain Bacteria; kingdom Pseudomonadati; phylum Gemmatimonadota; species Gemmatimonadota bacterium. The sequence continues at coordinate 2,231,984 of JADJOM010000003.1, forward strand.
GCGCGGTGGAGTGGCCGGTCTCGCGGGCGCGGGCGGCGTCCTCCTGGCTGAAGGTGGCCTCGTGCACCAGGAGGTCGGCGCCCTTGGCGGCGTCGCGGAGCGCGGGCACCGGGCGGGTGTCGCCGGAGATCACCACCTTGCGGCCGGCGCGGGGGCGGCCCACCAGCTCCTCCGGCGCCACGCGGCGGCCGTCGGGGAGGGTGATGGTCTCGCCCTTGTGGATCTTGCCCCAGAGCGGCCCCTCGGGGATGCCGAGCGCGCGGGCCAGCTCCGGGTTGAAGCGGCCCAGCCGGATGTGCTCCACCAGGGCGTAGCCGATGGTGTCGGCGCGGTGCTCGGTGGGAAAGGTGACGATGTCGTAGTCGGGACGCTTGATGATGTCGCCCACCGCCAGCTCCACGATCTCGACCGGGAACTTGACCCGCTCGATCCCCACCTCGAGGGCGTGGTTGAGCACCCGCCGGGCGCCCTTGGGGCCGTAGAGGGTGAGCCCGTCCTGCCGTTCGGCGCCCCCGAAGATGTTGAGCAGCCCGAGGGTGCGCAGCAGGCCGATGACGCCGAGGAGGTGGTCGGAGTGCCAGTGGGTGAAGAAGATGTCGCGGAAGGTGAAGCTCACGCCGTAGCGCATCATCTGGCGCTGGGTGCCCTCGCCGCAGTCGAACAGCAGGGTCTCCCCCTCGCGGGCGAGCGCGAGGGCGGAGACGTTGCGGTCGATGGTGGGGCAGGCGGCGCCGGTGCCGAGGAAGGTGAGCTTCAACATGGGACACAAGGTAAAGCGGGAAGCGGGAAACGGGAAACGGGAAGCGGACGCCGCGACGACTCCGCTTCCCGCTTCCCCCTTCCCGTTTCCCCGTGGTTTACATCCGCTGCACCCCGCGCTCCAGGGCGGCGACGATGCCGCCGAGTTCGCGGACCAGGCGGCCGGGGCTGGCGGGGGCGGCGCGGAGGGCCTCGGTGACGGTCTTGTAGTACCAGAGGGTCTGCTCGCGGGGGACGGAGAAGCGGCTCCAGACCTCCTCGCCGACGATGCGCATGTCGTTGATGATGGAGCGGGCGTTGTAGAGCTTGTCGGCGGTGGCCACCCGGAGCACCGAGGCGTCGGCGGCGGTGCGGAGGTGCTCGATGTAGCGTCGCTTGCGGTCCTCCCAGGGCCCCTTGATGCCGTGGTCCAGGGCGTGGGGGTCGGGTTCGGTGCAGCCCATCACGATGCGGTGCACCCGGGGGCCGAAGCGTTCGAGGATCTCGCGCTCGGTGGCGCCGCGGCGGGGGTGGTCCTCGACGGCGTCGTGCAGCAGGGCGCCGATCCCCTCCTCCTCGTCGCCGCCGTCCTCGAGGACGATGGCCGCCACCCCCAGCAGGTGGGCCAGGAAGGGGATGCCGCTCCCCTTCCGCCGCTGCCGGCCGTGCAGCTCCCCGGCGTAGAGCAGCGCCTCGTTGAACTTGGGGGTGAGGGTGGGGGTGGCGCCGTGTTCGGGCAAGCGGCCTCGGGGGTGACCGGAGGTTGGGGGCCGGGAAGCGGGAAGCGGGAAACGGGAACAGGGGAGCGCGCCCCTTCCCGCTTCCCGTTTCCCGCTTCCCGTCTAGAACAGCTTGACCTGCACCGTCAGCTTGCCGGGGTGCTTGTTGAGCTCGTCGATCAGGGTCTTGAGCGACTGCAGGGCGGCGCGGCTGTCGCTGTAGAGCCCGGTATCGGCCACGAACTTGCCGATGGTCCCCTCGCCGCTGTTGGCCTTCTGCAGCAGGGTGTCGAGCCGGGCGCCGGTGGCGGTGAGCTGGATGGACATGGTCGAGAGGTTCCGCGCCAGGGTGTCGGCGCGCTCGATGGCGTTGCCCACCGGCAGGACGGCGATGGTGCTGTCGAGCCGCTCGGCCAGCCGGCGCATGGAGCGCAGGGTGGCGTCGGCCTCGTCGGTGGTGGCGGGGAGCCGCTGGCTCAGGGTGTTCAGGGTGCGCTGCATGGCCTTGAGGGTGGCCACCAGCTCATCGGCGGTGCGCTGGTTGGCGAGCGCCTGCACCCCGATGAGCACCGAATCGGCGCGGTCGGCGAGCAGCGCGCCCCGGGCGAAGAGGTCGGAGGCGGTGGTGCCGCGGATGGGCTGGCCGGGCGGCAGCGGGCCGGCGCCGGGGGTGCCGGGATCGAGCGCCAGCCGGGTGCCGCTGGCGAAGAGGCTGGTGAGCAGGCTGGCCGAGGCGTCGGCGTGGAGGTCGAGCTCGGGCGGGAGGGTGATGGTCACCAGGATCCGCCCGGGGCCGACGAAGTTCACCGCGGTCACCTTGCCCACCGCGTAGCCGGAGACCGCCACCTCGTTGTCCTTCTGCAGGGTGCCGATCTCGGTGAACGCCACCTCGGCGGTGCGCGCGGTGGGCCGGAAGCTCGTGCCCTTGAGCCACATGGTGCCGCCGACGAACAGGGCCACACCCGTGAGCACCAGGGTGCCGACCGCGATTTCCTTCTGGTAGTGCAGGTCCATGGCTCAGGCGGCGAAGGGGTGAGTGCCGAAGTCGCGCTCGAGGAACTCGCGGACTTCCGGGACGGTGGACGCCCGGAACTCCTCGGGCGTCCCCTGCTGCACGATCTTGCCCCGGGTGAGCAGGGCCAGGCGGTCCGCGACCTTGAAGGCGCCGCGGACGTCGTGGGTCACCATGACGCTGGTGACGTGAAGCTCGCTGGCGAGGGTCTTCACCAGTTCGTCGATGATGTCCGAGTTCACCGGGTCGAGGCCGCTGGTGGGCTCGTCGTACAGCAGGTACTTGGGACTCCCCGCGATGGCCCGCGAGATGCCCACCCGCTTGCGCATCCCCCCGGAGAGCTGGGCCGGGTACTTGTCGCCGGTCTCGGCGGTGAGGTTCACCAGGCCCAGGCAGCGGTGCACCCGCTCGTGGCAGTAGTCCTCGTCCCGGTACTTCTCGTCGTCGGTGATGCCCAGGCGGATGTTCTCGAAGACGGTCATGGAGTCGAACAGGGCGCCGTTCTGGAAGACGTAGCCGATGGTGGAACGGAGCGCGCGCAGGTCGTCGCGCTTGAGCTTCGCCACGTCCTTGCCGTCGACGGTCACGGTGCCGGCGTCCTGGTGGATCAGCCCCACGATGTGCTTGAGCAGGACGCTCTTGCCGGTGCCCGAGGGGCCGAGCAGGGCGAGCGTCTCGCCGTCCTGGACGGTGAAGTCCACGCCGTCGAGGACGACCTGCTGGCCGAAGCGCTTCTTGACGCCCTGGAGTTCGATCATCGAACCGCCGGGAAGCGGGAAGCGGGAAGCGTGCGCACGCGGTTCCCGGTCATCAGTGCAGCAGCAGCTTGGCCAGCAGGGTATCGAGCAGCAGGATCATCACGCAGCTCGCGACGACGGCGCTGGTGGTGGCCTTCCCCACCCCCTCGGCGCCCTGCTCGGTGCTGAAGCCGAAGTAGCACGAGGTCACCGTGATGCACACGGCGAAGGAGAAGCCCTTGATGACGGAGTAGTAGGCGTCGAAGGGGCGCCAGAAGATGCGGGCGCCGTAGGTGAAGTCGTAGTCGGTCACCGGCAGCACCGCCTGCACCGCCACCCAGCCGGAGTAGATGCCGGTGACGTTGGCGATGACGGTGAGCACCGGGATCATCACCAGGCCGGCGAGCACCCGGGGGATCACCAGGTGGCTCGCCGGGGAGCGGCCCAGGGTCTCGAGGGCGTCGATCTGCTCGGTGACCCGCATGGTGCCGAGCTCGGCGGCGTAGCGGGCCCCGATGCGGCCGGCCAGGATGAGGCCGGTGAGCACCGGCCCCAGCTCCAGCACCACCGACTCCACGATCAGGGAGCCGGCCACGTAGTAGGGGATGTTGCCGCTGAACTGGTAGCCGGTCTGCAGGGCGGTGACGGCGCCGGCAAAACCGGCCACCAGGAGGATGATCGGCAGGCTGCCCACGCCGATGTTCCACGCCTCGATGATGGTCCGGGGGAACCAGACCCGCCACTCGGAGAGGCCCCGCACCATCTCGGCCACGAGCAGGCTCAGCCGGCCCACGTGAGCCAGCCCAGTGAGGACGAGGCGCCCGAGGGGGCGGCGGAGGTCGAACGTGGTCGTAGTCATGAGGCCCGTGGCCCTAATATCTTGCCCCCCCATGCCCCCCAAGTCCACCCCCGAGATGCGGGCCTTCCGCCAGCGACTGATGCGCTGGTTCCGGCGCAAGGGCCGCGACCTCCCCTGGCGCCGCACCCGCGACCCGTACCAGGTGCTGGTCTCGGAGTTCATGCTGCAGCAGACCCAGGTGAGCCGGGTGACCGAGTACTTCCCCCGCTTCCTGGACCGCTACCCCACCATCCACGCCCTGGCCGCCGCCCCACCCGGGCAGGTGCGCGAGACCTGGCAGGGCCTCGGCTACTACCGCCGCGCCATGCACCTGCACCGGCTGGCGCAGGTGGTGGTGACGGAGCACGCCGGGGTGCTGCCCGATGATCCCGCGGCGCTGCGCCGGCTGCCCGGGGTGGGCCGCTACACCGCCGGCGCGGTGGCCACCTTTGCCTTCGAACAGGCGCATCCGGCGGTGGATACGAACGTTGGACGGGTGATTCAACGGGCGTTCATGCCCAGGGCCCGACCGGCGAAGGCCGGGAAACGGGAAAGGGGAAAAGGGAAACGGGGTGCGGCGGCAGGCGCGGCGGCGCGGGAGCACCGGATCTGGGAGATCGGCGCGGGGCTGCAGCCGCGCGCGGGGAACGCGGCCTGGACATTCAACCAGGCGATCATGGAGCTGGGGGCGCTGGTGTGCACGGCGCGGGTGGCGAAGTGCGAAGTGTGCCCGGTGCGGGCGGTGTGCAGGACAGGAAAGAAGGGAAGCGGGAAGCGGCGACCGAGCGCCCTTCAGGAGCCGCGCAGCGGCGACTCGGGCGCGAGGGAGTGCGGGAAGCGGGGCAGAAGGCTAGAGCGGGCGACGGGATCTGAGTAGTCCCTGGAGGAGCCGTCGCGAGAGCTGGTTCATCTCAGCGATGGGACCGAGCCGCTCGGCGGGGATGAGGGCCAGCTCCCGGGCGAGGTCGAGCAGCTCGGCGGTCTCCACCGCGGAGCCGTAGGCAATACCGAGGTGGCGGGTGTAGTTCGCGCCGGGACCGAAGCTCCACCCTTCGGCGATATTCAGTTGCACGGAGAGCGCGGACCGCTGGAGCTGTCCGAACAGGGCCGTGGCCCATGGCACCCAGCAGTCGCGGGCGAGGAGGAAACACTCGCGGGATACCACGCGGGCAGACCGCCAGGCCCGGAGCGAGCGATGACCGTGCATGCCACATGGTGAAGCGGGGCGGCCGCCCTGCAGGCACCACATCAACGCACGCCGTTCCGTTTCCCTCTTCCCTCTTCCCTCTTCCCTCTTCCCTCTTCCCTCTTCCCGCTTCCCGCTTCCCGCTTCCCGCTTCCCACCGTCCTAGTACTTGTGCAACACCCCCGCCAGCAGGGCGATGAGTCCCAGGTTGCCGGCGATCATCCCGGCCATCGACTGGCGCTTGCGCAGCGCGTCGAAGAGCGGGGCGGAGTCGCCGGTGGGCGACATGCGGGTGAGGCGGCCCAGCGCGGGGAGGGAGACGAAGAGCACCAGCAGCGCGGCGATGACGCCGAAGAGCTGCATGGCCATGAGCCAGGAGCTGGGCGAGGCCTGCCGGGCGGCGGGGACGCTCAGGTGGAAGCCGGAGAGGATGGTGAGGATGATGCCGGGGAGCATCAGGGTGCGGTGGATGCCGTGCAGCATGCGCACGATGACCGCCTGGGTGGCCCGCTCTTCCTTGCGCCCGCGGATGCCGATGAGCATCGCGGCGATGCCGCCGCCGAGCCAGAGGGTGAATCCGAGGATGTGGGCAAGGTAGGAGAGCGTCATCCGGCCACCGTTTCCATGAGCATGAGTTCGTCGAGGGGCTGGCGCCCGTCGAAGCCGCCGTCCACTTCGTGCCAGTGCGCGATCCGGTCCTCGCCGTGGTGCCAGCAGAGGAAGACCAGCCGGTCCTCGCGCAGGGCGTAGAAGTCCACCAGTCCCGCCTCGAAGCCCTTGAAGACGCAGCCGATGGACTCGAGTTCCACCAGGCAGTCGTTGATGCGGATGGCCTCGCGGCTGGCCGCCTCGCGCAGCGCCTGGATCTCCTCGGACTCCCCCTGCTCCGCCCGCCGCGGCGCGCACAGCAGCTCGTAGCGGGCCACCAGCTCCTTCCACCGCGGGTGCGCGAGGAGCAGCTCGCCGACCACCCGCCGCACCAGCGGCAGGGTGGCGGTGGCCTCGCGGACGGTGAAGATGCGGGGCCCGGTCATGCTAGCGCCACACGATCCGGATCCCGGCGACCTGCTCCGGGTGGCTGATGAAGCCGATGACCCGGTGCTCGGAGTCCACCACCGTGATGGTGGGCCGCAGGTGCGACTCGCTGGGATCCTGGTTGAGGTAGATGGCGAAGCCGTCGAGCTCGGTGTCGGGGCCCACCACCGAGCTGTCGGTGCGCATGATCTCGTCGGCGCGGGTGGTCTGGGGGTCCTGCCCCATGGCCAGGCAGCGGGTGACGAGGTCGCGGTCGCTCAGGCACCCCAGGAACCGGCGGGCGCGGTGGTCGTCGACCACCGGCACCACGGAGATGTTGCGGGTCCGGAACATGATCGCCACTTCGCTCGCGGAGGCATTCGCCACCGCCACGAAGGGGTTGGGCACCATGGCGTCGGAGGCTTTCATTGCTCAGCCGGTTGAAGGAGTGGAAGGGCGCGCCCTGGGGGGAATCCTGCCCGCGGACGGCCCCGGGCCGGAATGGCGGCAGGCACGCTACGGCCGCAATTTGCTCATCCGGGCCCCGAATTCAAGCCCGCGAGCGCCGCGCGCGTGGCCACGTACCCTTCCTCGACGTAACTCCGGACCTGGTCCACCTTGAACGTGGAGCCGCGGCGGGTGCGGGGCCGGACGTGCAGCAGCGGCGGCCGGTTGGGGCTGGCGCGCCACAGCGCGAACTGCGCGGCGGTCTGTCCCGACATCAGGATGCCGAGCGCCTCGTTGTGGGCGTCGACCACCGGGGGGAGGCCGCTGGGCGGGCCGGGCTGGGCCAGCTCGTCGAAGCCGGGGCCCACGTCCACCGCCACCACCAGGCGGGCCGGCGGGATGGCGGCGGCCTCGAGCGGCACCACGGCGCGGAGCCCGCCATCGGCGTAGCGCCGCCCCCCGATCTCCGCCGCCGGCAGGAAGAGCGGCAGGGCGCAGCTGGCGTAGAGGGCGTCGAGCAGCGGCGCCTCGCGGCCGCCGTCCCCGAACAGCGCGAGTTCCCCGTTGTCGAGCGCCACCGCGGTGACGGTGAGCGGGTGGACCAGCTCCCCGAAGCGGCGCGCCGGGACCAGTCGCGCCAGCGCGGCGCGGAACGGCTCCGGCTTGAGCAGCGCCCGGGCCCACAGCCCCTTGAAGATGGCGAAGGGGTCGGTCTGCACGATCTCCCGCTCGCCCAGGGTGGCGATCTTCTCCAGCGCCTGCGGCGCCGTCACCCCGCAGGCAAAGAGCGCCGCGAAGACCGACCCCATCGAGGTGCCGAAGAAGCGGGTGGGCACCAGCGCCGCCTCCTCGAGGGCGCGCAGCGCCCCGATGTGCGCCGCCGCCTTGGCGCCACCGCCCCCGCAGACGAGGGTGATCCCCGCCGGGCTCACCGCTTCCGCTCCTCCCGGTGCCGCCGCGCCCGCTCGTGCCGGGCCTGCTCCTCGGGCGTCTCCGGCACCAGCCGGGGCACCCGGCGCGGCTCCCCCGTGTCGTCGATGGCCACGAAGACCACCCGCGCGGTGTGGGTGTGCCGCCGTTCGCCACTCGCCACGTTCTCGGAGTACACCTCGACCGAGACGTCCATCGAGCTGTTCCCGACGTAGTCCACCGAGGCGTGGCAGGTGACCAGCGCCCCCACCGGGATCCGTTCCTTGAAGTCCACCCGGTCGAAGCTCGCCGTCACCGCCGGACCGCCCGCGTGCCGGATCGCCGCCACCGCCGCCGCCTGGTCCACCATGGCGAGCAGGTGCCCGCCGAAGAGGTCGCCCAGCACGTTCTGCATGTGCGGCATGACGAGCGTGGTGAGCTCGGCCTTGCTGAAGGACATCGGGTGGGAGTCGGGCATGGGCCGGGAGCGGGAAGAGGGAAACGGGAAACGGGAAGAGGGAAACGGGAAGAGGGAAACGGGAAGAGGGAAACGGGAAGAGGGGAAGGGGGAACGGGGAAGGGGGATGGGGGATGGCTCACTACCGCCCTACCGCCCTACCGCCCTACCGCCCTACCGCCCTACCGCCTAGTAATCCACCGGCCTCAGATAATACTCCCCGATCGCCGTCTGCGAGAGCATGGCGACCGTGGGGAGGCGGCGCTTCCAGTGGGTGGATTCGAGTCGCCGCTCCACCAGGGCCACCTCCGCCGGGGTGAAGCCGCGGGGCACGACCTGCTCGGCCGGGTACCCCTGCAGCAGCCAGTGGAGGATCAGGTCGGCGCGGGGATACGAGATGCCGAAGTCCGCCTCGTCGGTCTGGCCACGGATCAGGTCGGCGCTGGCCGGCTTGGTGACGATGACGTCGGGGACGCCCAGGTGCCGGGCGAGGGCCCAGACCTGGCTCTTGAAGAGGTCGCCGATGGGATTGACTGGCGGGCTGTCGTCGGCGTGCCAGGTGAAGTAGCCGAAGAGCCGCTCGGTCTTGTTGCCGGTGCCGAGGGGGAGGGCGCCGAGCTCCACGGAGAGGTCGAAGAGGGTGATCATGCGCATCCGGGCCATGACGTTGCCGCGGCGCGCCGGGGTGGAGTCGCCGCCCACGGCCTGCACGATGCCGTCGACGCCGGCGGAGATGTCCACGGTGCGGCTGGGGATGCCGAGCTGGTCGATGACCAGCTGCGCGTGGGCCAGGCTCTCGGGGCTCGAGGTGCGGTAGGGCATGCGGACGGCGGTGACGTTCTCCTTGCCGAGCGCCTCGACGGCCAGAAAGGTCACCAGCGCGCTGTCCACGCCGCCGGAGAGCCCGATCACCGCCTTGCCGAACTTGCGGCGGCGGGTGAGCTCGTCGCGGAGGAACTCCACCAGCCACGTCCGGGTGAGCTCGGGATCGATGGCGAGGGGATCGCTGGCCCCGGCGGATGGGCGGGGCACGGCGGGAGGCGGTTCGGCGGTTCGCCGGTTCGGGGGACTGGTGGGGGCCCGCGAGGGTCCCTCCGGAGCGCCCCCCGGACGAACCGCCCAGCCGCCCAGCCGCCCATCGCCGAGCAGGTGCGGCAGCCGGAGCTGCAGGTCCGACAGCAGCGGCGCCTCGGCCCGGGCGCGGGTGATCTCGTCGAAGTCGAGGGCCACCGGCACCGTGGCCGGCTCGAACAGCGGCGCCTGCAGCAGCACCGTGCCGCGCGGCCCCGCCACGATGGAGCCCCCCGCGAACCCCTTCCCCCCCTCGAACCCCACCAGGTGCGACACCACCACGTACACCCCGTGCTCCTCCGCGATCCCCTGCGCCAGCCGGTCCCAGCGGTCGAGGTTGGCGGGGCGGGAGCCGCCGGCGCGCGGCGCGAGGCCGCGGGCCGGCGTGGCGCTCGGCACCAGGATCACCTGGGCGCCATCCAGCGCCGCGAGCGTGGGGGCCAAGGAATGCCAGGCGTCCTCGCACACCAGCATCGCCGCGCGGCCGAAGCGGGTGTCGAAGGCCTGCACCGAGCGGCCCGGCTCCACGAAGCGTTCCTCGTCGAAGACGCCGTACGTGGGCAGGAACACCTTGCGATGGACGTGCCGGATGCCGGCGTCGGCGCCGCCCAGGCTGGCGTACAGCGCGGAGTTGTGGAGGTGGCTGTTCCAGACCTCGTAGAAGCCCACGCACACCTCGAGCGGCGGGGCGCCGCTCTCCCGGTGCACCCGGGCCAGGTCCTCGAACAGCCGCTCGGCCGGGAGCGCCAGCTCCTGCACCCCGCCCTCGAGGAAGTACCCGGTGAGCGCGGCCTCGGGAAACACCACCAGCGCCGGCGGCTCGTCCCAGGCGGCGACGGCGCGGAACACCTCGCCCGCGCGCGCGAGGTTCGCGGCGTACTCGCCCTTGTCGGGCCGGAACTGCGCGATGGCGATCTGGAGCATGGGGGGAAGATAGCAGGCGGTGGGGCAGCTCGGCGGCTCGGCGGCTGGGGAAGCGAGGGGGGGCCCGCACGGCGGGCGTCCGACGGGGCGGAGGGGTGGGGCGGGACTGGGCGTCCGCCGCGCGGGCCGCCCCGAGCGACACTCGGAGGCTAGCGGCTGGCCAGCGGTGTGCCGAGGGCGAAGCCGGCGGCGGTCGCGGCGAGGGAGAGCGCCACGCTGGCCCCGACATAGGTGAGGGCCTTGCCCCACTGCCCATCCTGCATGAGCGTCACCGACTCGGCGCTGAAGGTGGAGAACGTGGTGTAGCCGCCGCACAGCCCCACCGTCAGGAAGGCGCGCACCTCGGCGCTCAGGGACGGCGGATGGCTGGCCCAGCGGAGCAGGAAGCCGAGCAGGAGCGAGCCGGAGATGTTGACGAGGAGGGTCCCGGTGGGGAACGCGGGGCCGGCGAGGCGCTGGACCCAGCCGCCCAGGAGGTAGCGGAGGACGCCGCCGATGGCGCTGCCCAGTGCGATGTACCAGATCATGCCGGGAGTCCTTAGTTTACCGCCCCATGACGAGCTTCGATGCGATCCAGGGCGTCCTCAACGCCTGCCAGGCCCTGCCGACCGTCCTGACCGGCGGCCAGCCCGACCTCCACCACCTCGACGGGCTCCGGGACTCGGGCTGCGCCGTGGTGCTCGACCTCCGCGCCCCGCACGAGCCACGCGGCTACGACGAGCCCCGGGAGGTGACCACGCGGGGGATGTCCTACGTGAACATCCCGGTGGGAACCGCGCCGCTCAGCGACCAGCTGATGGCGGAGATCCTCGACGTGCTGCGCGGCCACGCGGGCAAGACGATCTTTTTCCATTGCGCCAGCGCCAACCGGGTGGGCGGGGCGCTGCTGCCGCACCTGATCCTCGACCATGACATGGAAGAGGACGACGCCCTGGTGATCGCGCGCCGGGTGGGCCTCCGCGCGCCGGAGCTGGAGCAGTGGGGCCTCGACTATTCCCGGCGCCACCGTCAGGGCAGCGGGGCCTAGCGCCGGTCCCAGTAGAGCCGCATCTCGGTGACCTTGCCGTCCGCGGTCTCGCAGAACATGGCGCCGCGGGCATCGACCCACTCGCCGGTACGGCGGCGGCGGAAGGTGCACTTGAACTCGGTGGCGAACCAGGGGCCGACGATGAAGATCTCGCCGGCGGTGAAGCTGATCTCCGACTGGTGCAGCGGGACGTCGGCCCAGTAGCCCCGCACCGCGTCCATCCCCCGCAGCGGCTCGCTGAAGGGCGTCTCCTGGAACACCGGTTCCGGCGCGAAGACGCCCATCATCACGTCCACCTTGCCCCTGGCCCAGCCGCGGCCGAATTCGTCGACCAGGGTCCGGCCCAGCGCGCGGATGTCACCCGTGCTGTCAGTCATGCGTGGCACTCACTCCATGGGTATGATTCGGGACCGCTCATGGCCCCGAATCTACATGCGCTGCTGGTCCTCTGCGCGACCCTCCAGGCCCCGCCCTGCCCCCCGGACGCCGGTCGCCTCGTGGCGGCGGGATGGACGGCCTACCGGGCCGATTCCATCCCCACGGCGGCGGAGCGCTTCCGGCAGGCTGACCGGCTCTGCGAGGGCCAGCTCGACGCCAAGGTCGGCCTGGGCTACGCGCTGCTCCGGCAGGACCAGGCGGGGGCGGCGGATTCGCTCTTTGCGCTGGTGACCCGGCGCGACTCGCTCAACGGCGACGCCTGGGATGGCCTGGTGCTCACCCGCTGGCGTCGCGGCGACCGCGCCGGGGCCCTCGCCGCCGGCCGCATCGCCCTCCGGCTGCACCCCGACAATTCCACCACCCGCGACCTCCTCACCCGGATCGACCCCGACTGGGACCGCCCCGTCTCGCGCACGCCGGGGCGGCGGCCCGCCACCCTGCGCGTGGATGCCCGCACCCGGGGCGACTTCTTCGAGGTCCCGACGGCCGGCGGCTGGCGCCGGTTCTACGTGAACGGCGTGAACATGGGCGTGGCGCTGCCGGGGAAGTTCCCCTCGGAGTTCCCCCCCGACTCGGCCACCTATGCCGGGTGGTTCCGCCTGATCGCGGGGATGCACGCCAACACGCTGCGGCTCTACACCATCCTGCCGCCCGCCTTCTACCGCGCGCTCCGCGCCTGGAACCGGGCGCATCCGGCGCAGGCGCTCTGGCTGGTGCACGGGGTGTGGACCGAGCTGCCGCCCGAGCACGACTTCAACGACGCGGCGTGGAGCGGCGAGTTCCGGCAGGAGATGCGGCGGGTGGTGGACCTGCTGCACGGCCACGCCGAGATCCCGGTGCGGCCGGGCCACGCCGGCGGGCGCTACGACGCCGACGTCTCCCGCTGGACCCTGGGGTACATCATCGGACGGGAGTGGGAGCCCTACGCGGTGGCGGCGTTCGAGGCGCGGTTCCGGGGCATGGGCGACAGCTACCGCGGCCGCTACCTCGAGACCACGGGCTTCGCGCTCCACATCGACGCGTGGATGGCGGAGGCCTGCGACGACCTGCTGCGCTACGAGGTGGAGCGCTACAACACGCTCCGGCCGATTGCCTACACCAACTGGCCCACGCTCGACCCGCTCACCCACCCCACGGAATCCACCGGGGACGAGGAGCAGGCCTGGCGGGACCGGGTGGGGCGGCCGGTGCCGCGCGCGCCGGCGGAGTACGAGAACGACGCCATCGGCCTCGACGCCATGGCGGTGCGCGCCACCGCGAAGAACCCCGCCGGCTGGTTCGCGAGCTACCACGCCTATCCCTACTACCCCGACTTCATGCTGTACGACCCGGGGTACGACACGACCCGCTCCCGCGCGGGCCGGTCCAACTACTTCGGCTACCTGCGCGAGCTCAAGCGGCACCACCGGGGGGTGCCGCTGCTGCTCTCCGAGTACGGGGTGCCCTCGAGCCGCGGCATGGCGCACCTCCAGCCGCAGGGCTGGCACCACGGCGGCCACGACGAGGTGGCCATGGCGCGCATCGACGCCCGGCTGACCCGCGAGATCCGGGAGAGCGGCGCCGCGGGCGGGATCATCTTTGCCTGGATCGACGAGTGGTTCAAGAAGAACTGGCTGGTGCTCGAGTACGAGCGCCCGCTGGAGAACACCCGGCAGTGGCACAACGTCGAGGACGCCGAGCAGCACTACGGCATCCTCGGGATGTACGCCGGGAGCGACACGGCGGCGCGGCCGCTCGGTGGCGCGGCGGCGCGCTGGCGGGGCATGCCCGCCCTGCCCTACCCCGCCCCGCCGGTGGGAGCGGAGGCGCGGGCGCGCCCGGCGCTGCGCGCGGGGAGCGACGAGTCGTACCTCTACCTGGCGGTGGAGTTCCCCGACCTGGCCGGGCAGCCGTTCCCCTGGGCCACCGAGGACGTGATCGTCGCGCTCGACACCTACCGCCGCGACCTGGGCCAGCGCGCGCTGCCGGGCGGGCTGCTCAGCGGCGAGGTCGGGTTCGAGTTCGCGGCGATCTTCCGCGACAGCGCCGACGCGGAGCTGCGGATCGTGCCGGGGTACAGCCCGTACGTGGGGGGTGAGGCCATCGACACGCTGGGCGACGACTACAGCCGCTTTGCCCGCCGCCCCATCACCATCCCGGCGCTCGCCGACGGCCGCTACGACTCGATGTTCGTCATCACCAACCGGGCCCGCTTTGCGCGGGACGGGCGCTTCTTCCCCGCCTCGGGCCACAACCGCGGCCGGCTGCGCTACGGCACCGCGGCGCAGTCCACGCTGAGCGACTGGACCTGGGACCGCGCGGCGGGGATGCTGCAGCTCCGCCTCCCCTGGAACCTGCTCAACGTGAGCGACCCCTCCACCGCCACCCTGCTGTACGAGGAGCGCGCCGGGGACGACATCGGCACCGCGCGGAGCGACGGGTTCCGGATCGGGGTGGCGCGGGTGGCGGCCACGCCGGGTGCCGCACCGGCGCTGCTGGCCACCCTGCCCGCGGCGCGGCCGGATGGCACCTGGGGCGCCGCCGACTTCCCCAGCTGGGAGTGGCCCACCTGGACCGTCCCGCGCTATCATGAGCGCCTCAAGCCGGTGTACGACTCCCTCAAGGCGGTGTGGTCCAGGCCATGACGATCTCCCCGCGCCACCTGCTGCCGGCGGCCCTCCTGCTGTGCGCCGCGCCCGCGCTCCGCGCGCAGTCGGCCACCGCCGACTCGCTGTGGGCCGCGGGCGAGTACGCCGCCGCCCGGGGGGCCTACGAACGGGCGCTGCACGACAACCCCGGCTGGGTGCGCGGGCTGTACCGCCTCGGCATCCTCGCCGCGTGGGACGGCCGCCTCGACTCGGCCCTGGCGCTGCTGCGTGATGCACGCGAGATGGAGCCGGCGGAGCCGGACGTGCGGGCGTGGGAGGCGAAGGTGCTGGCGTGGCAGGGGCGCTACCGCGAGGCCACGCTGCGCTACGACTCGCTGCTGGCCGAGCAGCCCGGCCACCGCGACGCCCGGTTCGGGCGGGCGCAGGCGTTTGCCTGGTCGGGCCGCCACGCCGAGGCCGACCGGGAGTTCCGCGCGCTGGTGGCGGCCGATCCGGCGGATGCCGAGGCGCTGGTGGCGCTGGCGCAGCTGCGGCAGTGGCAGGGACGGCCCGACGAGGCGAGTCACTACGCCGCGCTGGCGCTGACCGTGGCGCCGGAGGACCGTGCGGCGCGGGCGATCCAGCGGCAGGCGCGGGTGCTGAGCCGGCCCCGGGTGGAGGTGGTGCTCGGCTTCGGGCACGACTCCGACGACAACAACACCGCGTGGCAGACGGTCACCACCTCGCTGATCGTGGCGGATGGCCTGCGCGGGTTCGCGGGGGTCGGCGCCCTCGAGGCCAGCGACCCGGTGCAGGACGGCACCCGGGTGCACGGAGAAGTCGGCGCCACCTGGTGGCGTGGCGACCTCTCGCTCACCGGCGCGGTCGGCGCCCGCCGGCTGCGGTCCGACTTCGGCATCGACCGCTCCACCGCCACCGTCCGCACCGCGCTGGGGCTCCGGCTGAGCCCCACCGCGGGGGTCGGCGTGGGGTACGCCCGCACCAGCTTCGACGAGACCGCCGCGCTGATCGGCGGCGGCCTCGACATCCACGACCTCTCGGCCGACGGCGACGTGGAGCTGACCCGGTCGCTCTCGCTCGGGGTGGGCGGCGGGATCGGCTTCCTCTCCGACGACAACCGCCGGACCTCCGCCGTGGTGGCGCTCACCCAGCGGGTGGCGCCGCGGCTCACGATCGGGGTGTATGGCCGCTCGCTCAGCTACCGCGGCAAGGGCACGGGGTACTTCTCTCCCGACCGGTTCCTGGTGGCGGAGGGGCGCGCGGCGTGGACCTACGCGGTGTCGCGCTGGGAAACCCGGCTCTCCGGCGGGCTCGGGGTGCAGCAGGTGGGGAGCGGCGGTTCCGCGCAGGCCGAAGGGCACCTCGAGGCCCGGCTGGCCCGCCGCTGGGCCACCATCAACGAGGCCGGGCTCGCCCTGGGATACTCCCACAGCGCCATCAGCAGCACCACGGGCGCCTTCGACTACTACACGCTGGTCCTGAACCTCAGGCTGGGTCTCTGATGCGCCTCGATTCGTACTGCGGCGAGATGCGCGCCGCCACCGCCGAGTTCCTCGCCACCCTCGAGGGCGCGTCCCGGTCCGAGTGGGGCTGGAAGCCCGCCCCCGACCGCTGGTCGGTGTACGAGATCGCGGAGCATACCTGCACCGTGCAGCGCGGCGTGGAGCGGCTGTTCAGCGCCAAGCTGCTGGGGCAGCCCCTCACCCCCGACACCGCGCAGCCGCAGCACAGCGACGAGGACATCGCGCGGTTCCTCGCCGCCGGCGGCCGGCCGGTCCGCGCCCCCGAGATGGTGAACCCGAAGGGGCGCTGGAGCAGCCGGGAGGAGATCGCCCAGGTGTTCACCGCCTCGACCGAGGCGCAGATCGCCTGGGTCGAGGCCCACGCCGACACCGACCTCCGGCGCTACGGCTCGCCCCACCCGATGCTGGGCATGCTCGACGGGGTGCAGTGGATGATCCTGCTGGCCGCGCACGCCCGGCGCCATGCGCAGCAGGTGCGGGAGGTGAGGGCGAAGTACGCGGCGACGGGAGGATGAGAGAACTCCGGGGAAACGGGAAACGGGAAACGGACCGAAGCTGGAACCCGCCTCGCTCCCCCGCTTCCCGCTTCCCGCAGTCACTCCACGTACGTCTCGAAGAACCCGCTCCCGCTGTCGGCCACCGCGGCTCCCGCCACCGTTCCCTCCAGCGTAAAGCGCCCCCGCATCTGCAGGAAGCTGCGCCCCATGGCGCCCGCGCCCATGCGGGTGGCCTGGGCGTCGAGGATCGTGGCACGGACGCGGAGGGTGTCGGCGTCGCGGGCGGCGAGGAACTCGAAGCGGGCGGGCACGGCCACGTTGCCCCGGCCGGGAAGGCGCCCGTCGTAGCGCACCACGTGGGAGCGCAGGATCTGCCGCACGCCCAGCGAATCCACCAGCGCCACGAAGATGGGCGGCGCACCGGTGCGGGTGAGGGTGTCCTCCGGGGCGTACACCGCGCCGTAGAGGATGTTGAACCGCGCGCCGCTGGCGGCACCCCAGTCCCAGGTCACGTTGCGCCACACGCCCCAGTTGTGGTCGTGGTAGGCGGGCGCGCCGGCCAGGGTGGTGCAGCGCGCCCCGACACAGATGCGCCCGCTCGCGGTGGCGGCGAGCGCGGGCACCACGTAGCCGGAGGGGGACGCCCCCTCGCGCAGCTCCACCGGCGGGAAGAAGCGATGGGGCGCCGGCACCACGGTGAGTGACAGGCGGAGCGCGCCGCCGGGGCCGCCACTGGCGGCCTCGAGGGTGTAGCGGCCATCGGCCTGGCGCACGGTGTTGCCGCCGAGGGTGAGGTCGGCGCGGGTGGTATCGAACACCACCGAGTCCGACGGGAAGCTGGCGCTGTAGCGGGTGTAGCGGCCGCCGGGCTGGCGGTGGGTCACCAGCAGCTGCCCGCCCCAGCGGCCGGTGGGCACCGCGCCGCCGACCAGGTAGGTGATGTACCACCACTCGTCGGGACCGGCGGCCACGTTGAAGTAGTGCCACTCCCCCCAGGTGGAGTCGGGGGTGGTCGGCAGGTGGAAGCGGTCGAGTTCGTCGTAGAGCTGGCCGGGGGTGGGCGCGAGCCAGGCGGAATCGGCGGCGTGATCGGCCCAGCGGCCGGCGCGGAGCTTGAGCCCGGCGCCCAGCGCCGCGGCGCGGCTCGGGATCTCGCCGCCGGCCCGCGCCACCACGGAGCGCGCGCCGTGGCGGAGGTACACCAGCTTGTTCTCGAGCGCGGGGGAGACCGCCGCCACCCGCGCGGCGTGGCGCGCGCCGCCGAGCAGCTGGCGGGTGAGGAACCGCGCCCGCGCGATCCCGAAGAACATCCCGCTCACCCCGCCGGTGCGCATCGCCTCGACGTCGATGCCCTGCGGCAGCACGGTCAGCTCGCCGCCCCCCACCAGCGACACGTCCTGCGACTGCTCCAGCATGGCCTGCCCCACCGAGAGCAGCACGATCATCACCCCGACCCCCAGCCCGTAGCCGAGCAGGAGGAAGAGCGAGCGGCCCTTCTTCACCAGCAGGTGGCGGAAGGCCAGGATGGTGATCATCGGACGGTGTCGGCGGAGATCCGGCCGTCGAGCATGTGGACCACGCGGCCCGCCTCGGCGGCGAGGCGCTCGTCGTGGGTCACCACCACCAGGGTGGTGCCGTCGAGCGCCAGGCGGCGGAACAGGTCGAGGATGCCGCGACCGGTGGCGGCGTCGAGTTCCCCGGTGGGCTCATCGGCCAGGATGAGCGCCGGCCGGTTGGCGAGCGCGCGGGCGATGGCCACCCGCTGCATCTCGCCGCCGGAGAGCTGGGTGGCGCGGTGGCCCGCGCGCGCGCCGAGGCCCACGTAGTCGAGCAGCTCGCGGGCGCGGGCGCGGCGCGCGTCCCGGTCCAGCCCCGCCTCCGCCATCGGCAGCTCCACGTTCTCCTGCGCGGTGAGCACCGGCAGCAGGTGGAAGCGCTGGAACACGAAGCCGAGCCGGGTGAGGCGGAGCCGGGTAAGGGCGCGGTCGGGGAGCGCGCCGAGCACCACGCCGCCGATCTCCACCGTGCCGCGGCTCGGGGTGTCGATGCCCCCCAGCAGCTGCAGCAGGGTGGACTTGCCGCAGCCGCTCGGCCCCACGATGGCCGCGTAGTCGCCGGGGCGGATGGTGAGCGAGACGCCCCGGAGGGCGTGCACCACCTCGCCGTGCATCGGGTAGTCCTTGGCGAGGTCGGTGGCGATGAGCGTGCTCAGGTGGCCTCCGTGCGGAGCGTGGCCGCGATCGGCGCCCGGGCCGCGACCAGCGCGGGATAGGCGCCGGCGAGGATGCCGGTGCTCACCAGCACCAGCGCGGCCACCGCGAGGCTCCGCGGCTCGGGGACGAAGAACGAGATGGCGGCCGGGAGGCCGGGAAAGCTGGTGAGGATCCGGTCGAGGAACCGCGCGGTGAGCACCCCGAGGCCGGTGCCGAGCAGCCCGCCGATCAGGGTGAGCAGCGCGCCCTCCAGCATCACGCCACGGACGATGGTGCCCCGCGCGATGCCGATGGCGCGCAGGGTGGCGATCTCGCCCAGCCGCTCGTTGACGGTGATGGTCATCAGGGTGGAGACCAGCAGCACCGTCACGCCCAGGCTGATCACGCCGAGGATGTAGGAGAGCTGGCGGAAGTAGACCAGCCGCTCCCGGAAGCGGATGACGAGGTCGGCCACGCTGTTCACCTCGAGGGTGGGGAGCGCGGCCCGGAGCCGCGCCGTGGCCGCCGCGGCGAGCGTGTCGTCGCGCACCCGCACCACGAAGAGCGACACCCGGTCCTCGGCGCGGTTCCCCGCGAGCGCCTGCAGCACCGGCACCAGGGTGCCGATGGAGGGCTGCCCGCGATAGTCGTAGAGCCAGCGCACCGTGCCGCGGACCACCAGCCGCCGCTCGGTGCCCGCCAGCGCCACCTGCGGGTCGAGCCGGCTCACCAGGGTGAGCGTGTCGCCGAGGCGGGCGCCGAGGAGCGCGGCGGCGGGGGGGCTCAGGAGCAGGCCGGTGCTGTCGCCCGGGGCGAGATCGGCGCCCTCCTCCACCTGGTACACCGCCTGGGCGGCGGGATCGATGCCGTTGCCGAAGAGCGTCACCAGCGAGTCGCCGCGGCGCGCGTAGATCGCCGTGCCGAGCGCGGCGCCCACCGAGGTCACGGCGGGATCGGCCGCCACCACGCGGGCCACGCCCGCGGCGTCGGGGATCGTCGCCTCGGAATCGAAGGGCAGCGTGCCCTTGGGGGAGATCCGGATCTGGTACCCGCGCCCCAGCAGGAGCTGCGCGAATGACCGCTCGATCCCGCCGGCCAGCAGCACCATGTCGAGCAGCATGGCGGTGGTCACCATGATGCCGGCAATGGCGAGCAGGGTGCGGACCGGGTGACGGAACAGGTTGCGGATCATCCCCGTCCCCACAGGATCTGCGGGCTGGTCCGCACCAGCCGCCACGCCGCGAGCGCGCCGGCCAGGAGCCCGAGTCCCAGCGACAGGGCCACGCTGAAGCGGATGATCGCGGGGGTCACCACCGAGAAGACCAGCGTGGTGTCGAAGAAGCGCTGGTAGTACAGGTTGGTCGCGGCGCTCGCGGCGGCGGCGAGGAGCACGCCGAGCACCGATCCCACCGCGGCCACCAGGATGGCCTCGAGCAGCAGGGCCAGGAAGATCGTGAGCCGGCTGATGCCGGTGAAGCGCATGACTGCCGCGTCGCGGCGCCGCTCCTCGACCTTGAGCAGCATGATGCAGAGGAGGAAGATGGCGCTCGCCACCACCGAGATCACGGCGATGGCGTCGTGGAAGCGGCTCACCACCCGGAACGTCTGCGACGATTCGCGGGCGATCTCGGCGGAGGGGTAGGCACGGAAGCCGAAGGCCACCGTGTTGAGCTCGGCGGCCGCGGCGGCGGGCGCCACGCCGGGCCGGAGCGCCACCCCGAAGCGGTCCACCCGGTCCGGGGCACCGAGCAGCGCGGCCAGGTCGGGAAGGTGGAAGCGGAGGTGGTAGTCGCGCCGGGTGATGGTGGAGGGATCGGCGCTGGGCTCGTAGATGGCGGCCACCACCACCCGGCGGTCGAGGGCCCCGGCTTCGATGCCGAGGTCCAGGGTGTCGCCCACCTGCGCGCCGAGGGCGGCGGCCAGCCGGCGCTCGAGGGCGATGGGAGACGGCTCGTCGGCTCGGCGGCTCGGCGGCTGGGGGAGTGCGGTGCTGTCCAGGCCGGTTGCCAGTGCCAGGGCGATGAACGTCCAGATTTGCAGGTCCCACCTCCACACTCGAGACGCCGACCCGTCCCCAAGGGGATTCCCTCGCGCCCGGGTCGCGGCGTCGCCGCTCCCGAGGGGCGCTCGGTCACCGCGCCACGGAGCGGGCAATCTACCCACTCTTGGCGGGGGACCGGTTCAACGTTAGTGTAGTGTCACACCCATGACACGATTCGAGACGCCGCGGGTTTCCGTGGTTGGGGCCGGAGAGATCGGCCGGGGCTGGTCCGCGCTCTGCATCGCGGCGGGGTGGCCCATCACCATCTACGACGCGGACGCCGACGCCCTGGCGCGGGCGGCCGACGCCATTGCCGACCGGGTGGTGGCGCTGCTGCGGCTCAAGCGCGCCGACCCGACCGTGGCGGAGGTGGCGCTCAACCAGATGGTGGTGGGCCGCAGCCTGCTGCAGGCGGTGGGCGAGGCGGACTGGATCATCGAGGCGGTGCCGGACGAGCTGCAGGTCAAGGTCAAGGCGTTGCAGCTGACGGAGCAGGTGGCGCGGCGCGCGGCGATCATCACCAGCAGCGCCAGCGCCCACGGCCCCACCGCCCTCTCCAGTCGGCTGGAGCGGCCCGACCGGTTCCTGGTGGCGCACCCCCAGACCCCGGTGGAGTTCATCCCGCTGGTGGAGGTGGTGCCGAGCCCGCACACCGACCCGGCCTGCGTGGAAGACATCCGGTTCTGGCTCAGCATGCTGGGCCGGGCGCCGGTGGTGCTCAAGAAGGAAGTGCCTGGCAACCTGGCGGGGCGGCTCTCGGCGGCGGTGTGGCGGGAGTGCATCCAGCTGGTGGTCGATGGCGTGCTGGACGTCGAGGACGTGGACCGCGCGGTCTCCATCGGCCCGGCGCTCGAGTGGGTGGCCACCGGGCCCCACCTCGATCACCACCTCGACTCCGGGCGCTGGGGGGTGGAGCTCTACCTCTCGCGGCTGTTCGCCGAGCACGAGCCCATCTGGCAGTCGCTCGCCGACTGGAAGCACCTGCCGCCGGAGGAGCAGAAGCGGGTCATCAAGCTCATCGACCGGGCCTACACCCCGCACACCGACGAACTGCGCGAGGCCCGCCTGCAGCGGCTGGTCCGCATGCTCGGCGCCATCCGGGAATAACCCCCGCTACCGCCTTACCGCCCTACCGCCGCTTGAAGGCGTGCTCCACGCTCAGGTACAGGAACAGCGCCTCCTCCCCCGCGCTTGGCCCCAGGCCGCGGGTGTACGCCACGCCGGGCACCACCTGCCAGCCGCTCGCCCCGTTGAACGCCCAGCGCACGCCGGGGTTGAGCCACGCCTCCGAGCGCCCGCGGGTGCGGCCGTCGCCGATCACCTCGCCGGTGCGGGCCCAGAGCCCCTCCACCAGCAGGTTGAGCCGCGGGTGGGCCGACCAGATGACGCTCCCGCCCGCGAAGCCCGCCAGGCTCGCCGCCACGTGCTCGCGGGTGTCGTGGGCACGGGGGATCCAGGTGCCGCCGGCGTTGAGGACGGCGGTGAAGCGGGGGGAGAACTGCAGGTTCACCGGCAGCGCCGCCTGCAGGCCCACGCCGCCGCGGCCGCGCCCGGCGCGGACCGAGCCGGTGGGGAGGAGCAGGGAGAGCCGCGGGGCCATGGCAAGCATCGTCTCGCCGCTGCCCACGGCCTGGCGGCGATAGTTGAGCAGGATGTCGCCGAACCCGGTGGTGCCCTCGCGCTGCAGCGGGACGGTGTAGCTGAGCTGGTCGGCCAGGCCGCGCCAGGGCCACTCCTGCGTGAAGCTGGCGGCCCAGGCGCCCCCCGGCGAGCGGCTGAAGGTGCTGATGTGCTGCACCACGCCGGCGTCCTGGTTGTAGGCCTCCTCGATGAGGAAGCTGTTGTCCCGGATCGGCTCCTCCTGGACGGCCGCCAGGGCGCGCGGCAGGAGGAGCAGCAGCAGCGCCGCGGCGGCGCGGCTCACGCGGGGCTGCCCGGGGCGCAGAGCAGCATGCCCGCCAGGTCGTGCGCCACCACCTGCTCCTTGCGGCCGATGCGGAGGCGAAGCGGGCCGGCGAACGGCTCCCGCGCCACCACCCGCACCCGCGCGCCCGGCACCAGCCCCGCGGCGCTCAGGTAGCGCAGCCGATCGGGCTGGCTGGTCTGCACCCGCCGGATCTCCACCTCGCTCCCCACCGGGACCTCCGCCAGCGCCACGTAGACGATCTCCGCCAGCGTGCCGTCGGGCCCGGGGATCGGGTCGCCGTGGGGATCCTCGAGCGGGTCGCCGAGCACCTTGGCCATCCGCTCCACCAGGGTGTCGGAGACGGCGTGCTCCAGCCGTTCCGCCTCCTCGTGCACGGTGTCCCAGGTGTAGCCCAGGTGCGCCACGAGGTAGGACTCGATCAGCCGGTGCCGGCGCAGCATGCGGAGCGCGATGCGGCGGCCTTCGGCGGTGAGAGTGGCGCCGCGGTAGGGCTCGTGCGCCAGCAGCCCCTGCTCGGCGAGGCGGCGCACCATGCCGCTCACCGAGGCGGGGGCGAGGTCGAGCGCCTGGGCCAGTTCCGTGGTGCCGGCGGCGCTGCCCCCCGCCGAGAGGTGGAAGACGGCCTTGAGGTAGTCCTCGGCCGAGCGGGTGAGGGGCTCGCGGGGGAGCTGGCCGGTCATGGGGCGACGAGCCTCCAGAGCTGGGCCACGAGGAAGCAGGCCACGAACCCCAGCCCGAGGGGCAGGAGCACCGAGAGCACCGTCCAGCGGGTGCTGCCCGTTTCCTTGTAGATGGTGTAGATCGTCGTGCTGCACGGGTTATGCAGCAGCGAGAAGAGCATCAGGTTGATGCCGGTGAGCGCGGTCCAGCCGGCGCCGTGGAGCAGGGCGGACACGGCGGCGGGGCTGTCGAGCTCGAACATCACGCCGTCGCCCGGCCCCACCCCGGCGATCCGCGCCGTGAGCACCGTGAGCATCAGCACGGTGGGGATGACGATCTCGTTGGCCGGGATCGCCACCACGTAGGCCAGCAGGATCACCCCGTTGAGGCCCAGCAGGATGCCGACGGGATCGAGGGCGTCCACCGCGTGGGCGGCGAGGCTGGCCCCGCCCACGTGGATGTTGCAGATGAGCCAGATCACGGCCCCCGCCGGCGCGGCGAAGACCACCGCCCGCCACAGCACGATGAGGGTGCGGTCGATCAGCGAGGTGTACAGCGTCCGCAGGATGCTGGGCGGCCGGTAGGGGGGCAGCTCGAGGCTGAAGGTCGTGGCCTCGCCGCGCAGCACGGTGCGGGTGAGCAGCCAGGACGAGGCGAACATGAGCACGATGCCGAGCACCGCGACGCCTACCACCGCGCTGGCGGCGGCCAGCCCGGCCAGCGGGGCCGGCACCACCGCGCCCACGAAGATCGTGGCCATGAGGATCTGGGTGGGCCAGCGGCCGTTGCACAGCGAGAAGTTGTTGGTCAGGATGGCCACCAGCCGCTCGCGCGGGCTGTCGATCACCCGGGTGGCCACCACCCCCGCCGCGTTGCAGCCGAAGCCCATGCACATCGTCAGCGCCTGCTTGCCGTGCGCGCCGGCCCGGCGGAACAGCGCGTCGAGGTTGAACGCCACCCGCGGCAGGTAGCCGAAGTCCTCGAGCAGGGTGAAGACGGGGAAGAAGATGGCCATCGGCGGCAGCATCACGCTGATCACCCAGGCGGTGGCCAGGTAGATGCCATCGAACAGCAGGCCGTTGAGCCAGGCGGGCAGGCCGATGGCCACCCCGCCCTGCTTGAGCCACGGCTGCAGCTGGTCGATCAGCCCGTCGGCCAGCATCGCGGAGGGGACGTTGGCCCCGGCGATGGTGAGCCAGAAGACCACGGTGAGGATCAGCAGCATCACCGGGAAGCCGAAGCTCCGGCTGGTGAGCAGCTGGTCCAGCCGGCGGTCGAAGTCGAACCGGGCCCGCTTGATGCCCCGCAGCTCCACCCGCGACGCGATGCCCTGCGCCGCGCGGTACACCCCTTCCGCCAGGCTGTCCTCGAAACTCGGCTGCAGCTGCCAGCGGAGGCGGTTCACGGTGTCGAGCAGGGCGCTGGCGGCGTCCGGCCCCACCGCCCGGATCCCCGGCGTCCCTTCCTCGCCGATCACGCCCTCGCGCACCGCCTCCTCGATCCGCTGGTCCCCCTGCAGCAGCCGCAGCGCCACCCAGCGGGCGTTGGGGAGCGCGGGGAAGGCGCGCTCCACCGCGGGCAGCATCTCGCGCAGGGCCCGGTCCACCTCGGGGGGATAGGCCTCCAGCCGGTACGGCGCGGTGCCGCGCTGGCCGGAGGCCACCGCCAGGATGGCGTCGAGCAGCGCCGGGATGCCCTCGCCTCGGCGCGCCGCGGCGGCCACCACCGGCACCCCGAGCTCCCGCTCAAGCTTGGCGGGGTCGACGGCGATGCCGTGCCGCCGGGCCTCGTCCATCAGGTTGAGGCAGACCACCACGCGGTCGGTGATCTCCAGGATCTGCAGCGCCAGGTGGAGGTTCCGCTCCAGCCGGGTGGCGTCGAGCACCACCACGGTCACGTCGGGGCGGCCGAAGAGCAGGAAGTCGCGCGCCACCTCCTCGTCGGTGCTGCCCGCCTGGAGCGAGTAGGTGCCGGGGAGGTCCACCAGCCGGATCCGCTTGCCGCCGTGCGAGAAGACGCCTTCGGCGCGGCTCACGGTCTTGCCGGGCCAGTTGCCGGTGTGCTGCCGCAGCCCGGTGAGGGCGTTGAAGACGGTGCTCTTGCCGGTGTTCGGGTTGCCGGCGAGGCCCACCAGGAAGTCGTGGCGGCCGGTGCGGCTGGTGAGCTGCACCAGCTCACCGGCCTTCGGGGCGGGGCGGGACAGGGGGGTGGCCGTCACGTCAGGAGGCCCGCGCCGCGGGGAGCGGCTCCACCTGGATCAGCTCCGCCTGCACCCGCCGGAGGGCGATCAGCGCCCCGCGGATCTGGTAGGCCACCGGATCGCCGCCGGGGCTGGCGTATTCGGCGGTGATGACGGTGCCCGGCACCACGCCCAGGTCGAGCAGCCGCCGCCGCGCCGGACCCTGGCACGCCGCGGCGATCCGCACCACCTGCGCCGACTCGCCGGGCCGGAGCGCGGCGAGGCTGCCGTGGATCCGCTCGTCGAGCGGCTCGCCCCCCGCCAGCGGCTCGGCGCTCACCTGGTCGGCCACCACGCGCGGGATGGCGTGCACCTGCCCGTCGAAGCGGAAGCTCACCTCCTGCGGCCCGGATGCGAGCAGCCGCAGCCGTACCCCGGGCCGGAGCCCGAGCGCCAGCATCCGCTCGAAGGCCTCGCGGGGCTCATCCTCGAGGTGCACCACCGTCACCGCCGCTCCCTCCGGAAAGGCGGAGAGGGGCCGGTCGGCGCGGACCGGCAGCTCGCCGGTGCTGGTGGGGATCGGATCGCCGTGGGGATCGAAGCGCGGGTGGCCGAGGGTGGCGGAGAGCCGTTCAGTCTCGGCCGCCGTGAGCCGGTGCTCCCGCCGCTCGGCTTCCTCGTGCCACTCCGCCGGCGCCACGCCGGTCTGGTCGGCGAGGTACCGCTCCAGCAGCCGGTGGGTGCGCACCATGCGGAGCGCGTAGTCGCGTCCCGCGGGGGTGAGCGACAGCCGGCCGTCGTCGCTCAGCGCCAGCCCCTGCTCCGCCAGGTGTTCCACCAGCCGCATGGCGTGGGCGCGGCCGACCTCGAGCGCGCCAGCCAGGGCATCGATGGTGGCCGGCCGCGCACCTTCTTCCATCTGCCGGATCTGCTTGAGGGCATCCTCCAGCCAGACCCGCTCCGTCATCCGGGAGATCCGGAGCGCGCGGGCGATGAGCCCCCGGCGCGGCCAGGCGATGAGCGCGACGACGCCCGCCCCCAGCGCAAAGAGCGAGAGGGCGACGGCCGGGGCGACGGTCTGGGCCTGCTGGAGCACGGAGTAGTCCCTTGGTTGTACAAGGCAACAAATAATTTAGTATGTACGAAATATCAAGGGTGCGAAATCCAGTCGGCGGCGGGCGGGGTTACAGCAGGTCGAGCAGGGGGGTGAGGATCCGTTCGGTGAGGCCCCAGACCACCCCCTGGGAGAGGTGGTAGGCGGGGAACACCCGTGACTCGCCGCGCAGGTGCACGGTGGCATCGCGGTAGATGGTGGGATCCCGCAGTTCGGCCAGGGGCACCCAGAAGGCGTCGGCCACCTCGGAGTTGGCGGCGAGCGGCGGCCGGTCGGCGAGCCCGAAGACGAACGGACGGATGATGATCAGGCGGGGGAGCGGGGAGCGGGGCCAGACATCGTCGAGCATGCCGAGGAGGCGGTCGCGGGAGAGGACGCAGCCGACCTCCTCGACCGTCTCGCGCATGGCGGTGGCGCAGAGATCGGGATCGTCGGGGTCGACCCGGCCCCCGGGGAGGCCGAGGTGGCCGGACCAGGGATCGCCGACGCGCTCGGCGCGCCGGATGAGGAGGACGGCGTCGGGATCGGGGGAGAGGAGGACGGCGACGGCGGCCCGCTGGGTATCCTGGTCAGCGGGGCCTTCCTGGGGCTGCCGGCCGCCGAGGGCGGCGGCCAGCCGGTCCTGCACCGGCATCAGTGGCAGCCGCAGCCGCCTCCGCCACAACCGCCGCCCTTGGAGCCGCCCATCGGTCCCAGGGAGCCGAGGTTGAAGTCGGAGTTGCCGCTGCCCGGGCGGGCCGGGGCGGACATGAGGCGCTCCACCTTGGTGTTCTCGCAGGCGGGGCAGCTGACCTTGGTGTCGCCGCGGACCAGGCGCTCGAACGCCTTGCCGCAGGACGGGCAGTGGAATTCGTAGATGGGCATGGGGGAAATATAGGCGGCTCGGTGACCGAGCGCCCTTCGGGAGCGGCGAAGCCGCGACCCGGGCGCGAGGGAATCCCCCTGGGGACGGCTCGGCGGAATGGTGAGCGGCCGTGCCTAGAGGTGCCGCCCCAGCCATTTGAGGGTCTCGTCGAACGCCTCGGCGAGGGGCGGGGTCATCCCGGCGAAGGGGTGCACGGCACCGAAGGTGTGGCCGCCGCCCTCGACGAGGTGGAATCGCCGCGACTGCTCGGCCCGCCACCCGTCGGCCAGGGCCCGTGCCTCGTCCACGGGCACCGATTCATCATCGGCGCCGTGCAGCAGCAGCCACGGCTGCGCCAGTCGGCGGGCGGCGGCGAGGATGTCCAGCGCGGCGGCGTGATCGCGCACGTCGTCCAGCACGTCGGTGTTGATGCGCAGCACCTGGCCGGTGCGGGTGTTCACCGAGTCGAGGTACCCCGCCGCGCGCCAGGCCGCTTCCTTGCCATCCCAGCGGGACACCTTCGAGATCGCGGCCCAGGTCACCAGCGCCTGCACCCGGGGATCGCCCGCGGCGGCGAGGATGGCCATGCCGCCCCCGCGCGAGTGGCCCACCAGTCCCACGTGCGGCGTGGGTGGCATGCCGAGGCGTCCGGACTCGAGCGCGTCGAGCAGGGTGCGGATGTCGGCGAGCTCGGCCGAGTAGGTGTTGCGGGCAAAGGCGTCGGGCAGGGAGAACTCGCCCCGGGCATCGACGCCGCTGCCGCTCAGGTTGCACGAGACGGCGCTGAACCCCGCCCGGGCGATGCGCTCGGCCAGCGGCGGGAACATCCCCCAGTCCTTGAATCCCTTGAACCCGTGCACGATCAGCACCGCGGGCCGGGGCAGCTGCCGGTCGCTGGTGCGGACGTCCACCAGGAGCGGCCCCAGGGCGCCGTCGAGCGTGTGCCGGGTGAGGGAGGGTGTGGCCATCAGGACACCGCGGCTTCCATGAGGTCCACGGTGCCCTGCCCCGCGTCGAACCGGGCGCGCACGCCCAGCGGCAGGGTCCACTGGTCGTCCACGTGGCCGAAGGGGAAGCCGTAGGCGACCGGGATGCCGAGGGGGAGGAGGTAGGTCTCCAGCACCTCGTCGAAGCGGAGCGCGCCGCCGTCGCCGGCGCCGCGCTTCATGTCGGTGAACTGGCCGATGAGCACGCCGGCCAGGCCGTCGAGCGCGCCCATCATCCGGAACTGGGCCAGCAGCCGGTCCACGCGGTAGAGGTCCTCGCCCACGTCCTCGAGGAAGAGGATGGCGCCGTCGAGGTCGGGGAAGTAGCGGGTGCCGGCGAGCGCGGCGAGCAGGGTGAGGTTGCCGCCGATGAGCGGGCCGTCGGCGATGCCCTCGCGCAGGGTGATGAGCCGCGGGCTCCGGGGCGCGAGCACGCCGGCCGGGGGTGGCAGGGTGCCGAGGCGGCCGGCCGGCGCGGCGGCGGTGAGCACCCGCTCCAGGTGGCCGCGACTGAAGCTGGTGAGCGGGGCACGGGACATCGGGCCGTGGAAGGTGGTGACCCCGGTGACCTGGTGCAGGGCGACGAGCAGCGCGGTGATGTCGGAGAAGCCGAGCACCGGCTTGGGGCGCGCGGCGAAGGCGCCGAAGGCCACGTTGTCGAGGATGCGGGTGACGCCGAAGCCGCCGCGCAGGCACCAGACGGCGTCGATGGAGGGGTCGGTGAGGGCGTGGTTGAGGTCGGCGAGGCGCGCCTCGTCGGTGCCGGCCAGGTAGCCGTGGCGATCGAGGCAGTGGGCGCCGGGCACCGGCTCCACGCCGAGGCCGGCGCAGAGCCACTGCGCGCGGGCGAGGTCGTCACGCTCGGAGAGCGGGCCGGCCGGGGCGATGAGCGCCACCCGCTGGCCGGGGCTGATCCGGGGCGGGCGCCGGGGAACGATGGACATGCCTGGGTCTGCCTCCTGCCGGTCGCGCTGCGCCGGCCCGGGTTGTTTTGACCGCGTCATCCCTGCGGGTGTAGATTTGCGCCCGGTTGAACCCCCGGAGCCCCCTCTTTGCGCGCATCGCATCCGACGCTGCTGACCGTGGGCCGCGCCATGGCCGACCATCGCGATGCCGTGATCCAGGAGTGGACCAGCTGGCTCGATGCGCGGGTGGCCAGCGCCGGCCGGATGCCCCCCGGCACGATCGAGCGCGAGCTGCGCCTGCTGTACAATATCATGATCGAGAGCGTCGGCCCGCTGCGGCGGTCGGTCAACGAGGTGTGGCACCACGCCGCCGAGCACTACGGCCGCTTCGGCGCCGCGCGGGGCCTGGCGGCCGGCGAGATCGTGGAGGAGCTGCAGTACCTCCGCGAGCTGCTGATCCGCCGCATCGGGCCGGTGCTCACCCCGCTGCGGCAGCGCCAGGCGATGGCCATCATTCTCCGCCTGAACACGATCCTGGACAAGGGGATCGCCGTGGCGGTGGTCGGCTACACCGACGCGCTGGTGGCGACGCTGTTCACCCAGAACGGGGTGCCGGCGCCGGACAGCGCGCTCGACCAGCACGACATCCAGAAGCAGCTGGAGCAGATCGAGACCGAGCTCGCGGCGGTGGTGAAGCACCGGTGACGGTGCTGCCCGCCCTGCCCTGGCTGCTGTTCCTGCTTACGCTCCTCCGGCTTGGCCGGCGCCGCCCCAACCTCGCCGAGCTCCCGCCCGTCGCCGGTCCCCGCCTCAGCGTCATCATCCCGGCCCGCAACGAGGCCGCCGTCATCGAGACGGTGGTGCGTTCGGTACTGGCCACGGCCTATCCCGACGTCGAGCTGCTGGTGGTCGACGACCGCTCCAGCGACGACACCGCCGCGATCGTGCGGCGCCTCGCCGCGTCCGATCCGCGGCTCCGCCTGGTGCCGGGGGCCGACCTCCCCGACGGCTGGTACGGGAAGCCCTGGGCCTGCCACCAGGGCGCGGTCGCGGCCAGCGGCGAGCTGCTCGTGTTCACCGACGCCGACACCCGCCACGGCCCCGAGCTGCTCGGCCGCGCGCTCGCGGCGCTCCGCGCCCGGCCGGCCGACGCGGTGACGGTGGCGCCCCGGCAGCGCTGCGTGAGCTTCTGGGAACGCCTGGTCATGCCGCAGGTGTGGGTGCTGCTCGGGCTGCGGTTCCAGCCCGAGCGGGTGAATCACCCGCGCCGCGCCGGCGACGTCATCGCCAACGGGCAGTTCATCCTCTTTACCCGCGCGGCGTACGAGGCGATCGGCGGCCACGCGGCGGTGCGCGCCGAGGTGGCGGAGGACCTGGCCCTGGCGCAGGCGCTGTGGCGGCACCGGCTGACGCTGCACTTTGCGTTTGCCGAGACGATGATGGAGACCCGGATGTACACCGGGCTCCGCCACCTCGTCGAGGGATGGTCCAAGAACGTGTACCTGGGCGGTCGCCGCACCTACCCGGACGAGCCGCTCCTGCGCGCCCTGGTGCCGGTGATGCTGGGCGGGGCGATGCTGTTCTGGCTGCTGCCGCCGGCGACCCTCGCCGCGGGCGCCGTCCTGCCGCTGCCCGGGCTCGGCGTGGCGGCGTGGGTGGCCACCGGCGCCTCGCTGCTCTACTGGACGCTGGTCGCGATCGGGATGCAGATCCCGCCCTGGTACGGGCTGGGCTACCCGGTCGGGGCGCTGGTGACGCTGTACATCGTGCTGCGCTCCACCCTGCGCGGCGCCGCGCGGGTGGAGTGGAAGGGCCGCACCTACGACGGGCGCGTCAACCGGTAGCGCAGCAGCCGGACGGCGGTGGCCGCCTGCCACACGCCGAGGACGCCCACCGAGGTGAGCATCACGGGGTGGCCCGGCGGCGCCACGAGGTTCCCCACCAGCCCGCCGCCGCACGCCAGCGCCGCCACCGCCACCAGCCCGCGCGGCTCGTCCGCGCGCCGCGCGGTGACCGCCGCGATGACCCCCGCCGCCAGCGCCACGACGAACCCCGCCAGCCGGCCGCACATCACCGCGAATCGATGGGTCGCCTCATAGGCCACGGCGACGTCGGCGCCGGCACGGGCCTGCTCCGCGAAGTAGGTTCCCGCCCCCGTCATGTAGGCGATGTTGACGCCGTTGAGCGCCATGCCGACCCCCGCCACGGCGAACGCCACGCCGAGTCCGGCGCGCTCGGCGCCATCGGCGGCGAGCCACCGGGCCCAGAGCCCCACGAGGCAGAGGCCGGTGGCGTGCAGCAGGCCCAGGTGGATGCCGCGCCACCAGGGCGTGGCCGCGATCAGCGCCAGGTCGCCGGCGGCGGTGAGCGGGAGCATCGGGTGGACGGCGCTGCAGGCGAGCAGCAGCAGGCTGCCGAGGAGGAGCAGCCAGGCGAGCGGGCGGACGAGGGGGGCGTCGGGCATGGGAGCTCCCGGGAGGGGCCGGTCAGCGGGTGCCGCGATCGAGCACCTCGCGGACCCGATGGGTGAGGTCGGCGAGGGTCCAGGGCTTCTGCAGCAGCTGCAGGTCGGTGTCGGGCACGTCGCCGCGCATCACCTCGTGGGCGGCGTAGCCCGAGGTGAAGAGGAAGCGGGGGGCGTGGCCATCCTGGCGGAGGGTGCGGTACAGCGCGATGCCGCCGAGCTTGGGCATCACCACGTCGGTGATGATGAGGTCGATCTCGTGGGAGCGGTGGTGGTAGATCTCCAGCGCCTCGAGGCCGTCGCCGGCGGTGAGCACCTTGTAGCCGACCTTCTCGAGGGCGCGCTGGGCCACGCGGCGCAGGCCCTCCTCGTCCTCCACCAGCAGGATCGTCTCGCGGCCGCCGCGGAGCCCCACCGGCGGCGGGGTGATCTCGGTGAGGGGGTGGTCCTCGCGGGCGAGCGGGAAGTGGATCCGGACGGTGGTGCCCTTGCCGACCTCGCTGTCGAGCTCCACGAACCCGCCATGCTGCTGGGTGAGGCCGTAGATCATCGACATGCCGAGGCCGCTGCCCTCGCCGGGGGGCTTGGTGGTGAAGAACGGCTCGAAGATGCGGGCCCGCACCCGCTCGTCCATGCCCACGCCGCTGTCGCGGACGGTGAGGCAGGCGTAGCTGCCGGGGAGGGCGCCGGCGGGGGGCCGCGCGACGTCCACCTTGCGCACCTCGAGCACCAGCTCCCCGCCGCGGGGCATCGCGTCGCGGGCGTTGGTGGCGAGGTTGAGCAGGATCTGCTCGATGGCGCCGGCGTCGGCGAGCGACTTGACCGGGCTGCCGTCGCGCTGCATCCGCACCTCGATGTGGGCGGGGAGCAGGCGGCGCAGGGTGCCGAGCAGGTCGCCCACGAGGCGGCCGAGGTCGAGCACCTGGTAGGTGAGCGGGGCGTGGCGGCTGAAGGAGAGCAGCTTGCGGATCATCTGCGCGCCGCGGCGCGCCGCCGACTGGAGCTCCTCGAGGTCGTCCTGCAGGTCCTGCCGCCCGGTGGGCAGCGCCCCCGCCATCATCTCGCTGTTGGCGAGCACCACGGTCAGCAGGTTGTTGAGGTCGTGGGCGATGCCGCCGGTGAGCTGGCCCACGGCCTCCATCTTCTGCGCCTGACGGAGCTGCTCCTCCAGGCGGCGGCGCTCGGAGATGTCGCGCACGATGGCCTGGAAGCGGCCGTCGCCGAGGTCGCGGGCGCTGATCTCCACCTCGACCAGGCCGCCACCCTTCCGGGCCAGCCGGCGCTCGTGCAGGGTGGCGCGTCCCTCCAGCAGGTCGCGCAGGCTGAGCGGCAGCCGGTCGCGGTCCTCGGGCGCCACGAAGTCCTCCATGCGGCGGCCGCGGATCTCCTCCCAGGGGAACCCGAGCAGCTCCTCGGCCCGGGCGTTGACCTCGAGGATCACGCCCTGCCGGTCGCTGACCACGATGGCGTCGGAGGCCTGCTGCAGGGCCCGGCGGTAGTTGGACTCGGACTCGACCAGCTGCCGCTCGACCCGCACCCGGTCGGTGATGTCGTGGACGATCGAGAAGAGGGTGGGGCGGCCGTTGAGGACGATCGGGCTCGAGTGCACCTCGACGTCGCGGGTGGAGCCGGACCGGAGACGGTGGCGGAAGATGAAGAAGTTCCGCCGCTCCAGCCACGCGGAGTTGATCGCGCGCCGCAGCTCCACGTCCGGCATGATGTCGATCTCGCCGAGGGCCTTGTCGATCAGCTCCTCGCGGGACCAGCCGTAGAACAGCACCGCCGCCGGGTTCACGTCCACCAGGTGGGTGGTGTCGACGTCCACGAGGAGGCAGACGGAGGTCGACTTCTCGAAGATCTGGCGATACCGCGACTCGCTCTCCTGCCGTGCCCGCTCCGCCTCCGTGACGGCGCCCATGCCGCGGCGCGCCAGCCACCAGATGAGCCCCCCGGACAGGGTCACGAAGACCATGCCCTTGAGGGTCTGCAGCCGCGCCATCGTGGCGGGGGAGATGTCGGGGATCCCCTCCACCAGGCCGTCGGAAAAGAGGATCCAGACCACCCCGAAGGCGATGTACCCCAGCGCGATCGCGACCGGGATCCGCGGCCGGGAGACCGGGGGCGCGGGCATCGGCGACGAACCGGTCAGCGGGCCGTCCCGCGCGCGATGAGCAGCCCCTGCGACGGCACCCGCCCGCCCAGGATGCGGCCGGCCGCATCCACCGCGACCCGGAACTCGACGGCGCCGAGGCGCACGGCGGCGGAATCGGCGCCCAGCCGGCGCACCCCGCCCACGACCGTCTGCCCGCCGCCCAGGTTGAAGAACGGCACCGGCAGGCTGTCGACGCGGCTCGCGGCCAGCCGCCGGGTGGCGAGCTCGAGGAAGCCGATGGACAGGTTGAGGTAGGGCACCGCGGCGGGCCGGGTGGGGAGGACCCGGGTCATCACCCCGCCCCAGCGGTTGACGTCGTCGACCGCGACGCTGTCGTCCTTGAAGATCACCCGCACCGTCTGGCGCGCCGGCGACTCCTCGGGATCGTCGGCCCGCCAGGCGGTGAGCTCGAGCAGCGGGGCGCTCTGGTCGTCCACGATCGTGGCGCGGTAGCGCACCCGCTCGCGCACGGTGCCGCTCACCCGCGTGAGGCTCCCGGTCAGCTCGGCCGGCGCGTGGGCGAACGCCTCGCTGGCCACGGTATCGGCGTCCCGGGTGATGGTGAAGGTGGTCGCCTCCTGCGCGGCCAGCGGCAGGGCGGCGAGCAGCAACGCGGCGAGCAGCGGCGGACGGACCATCGGGAATTCCTCTCCGGCATCGGCGATGGGAACCGGCCGACGGACACGGGTTATTCGGCACCCCGCCGCATCGGCCCGGCTACCAAGTTACACTCGCGTCACCACTACCATGGACCCCCGACCGCCAGGGGATTCCATGGACGCCGCCCGCCTCCGCCAGCTCCGTTGCGCCGCCGACCTGCCGGGGCTGTTCGCGCCCGGCGGCGGCCTGGGCGCGGCGCGGCCGCTGCCCCCCGGCACGCTTCCACTCCCGGTGTCGGAGGCGGTCGAGTTCGGGCTGCCGGGGCGGCTGCCCTGGATCGGCGTCCTGACCCGGGGCGCGCTCACCGGTGCGCGGCACCTGAGCCAGGCGTTGCAGGCCCAGGGCCGGCTGGCCGGCGTGCTCGCCCTGGACCCGGTGGGCCGCCAGCTGGCCGCCGCGCTCACCCTCGACCGGTACCGCGGCCTCGCCGTCCCGCTCGACGCGCCGAGCGGCGCCGACCTGCAGCGGCTGGCGGGGATCGGCGCCATCGCGCAGTCCGCGAGCGCCCCGCTCGCCGCCGCGCTGGCGCTGGCCGACCTGCTGGGCACCGAGGAGGTCGGGCACCGTTTCTTCCGCGCGTTCCAGGCGGTGGCCGACCGGATGGCGGAAGGGCTCACCCCGGCACCGCCCCGCGGCACGGGCCGCACCCTGGCGCTGGTGCAGCTCACCCGGGTGCTCTTTCTCTACTTTGTGCAGGCGCGGGGGTGGCTCGATGGCCGGCCCGACTTCCTGCGCCGGTCGGTGGACGACACCCTCGCGTCCCGCCGCTCGCTGCACCGGGACCTGTTCCGCCCCCTCTTCTTCGGGACCCTCAACCAGCCCCCGGAGCGCCGCCGCCGGGCGCGGCGGTTCGGCCGGATTCCGTTCCTCAACGGCGGGCTGTTCGAGCCGCACCCGCTGGAACGTGCCTGGCGCGGCGACGTGCCCACGGCCTGCTGGCGCGACGCCTTCGACGCGCTGTTCGAGCGCTTTCGCTTCGTGGTGGCGGAGGACGAGGTGCCGGGCGCCATCGCCCCGGACATGCTGGGGCGGGTCTTCGAGGGGCTGATGGCGCCGGATGAGCGCCGGGAGAGCGGCGCCTTCTACACCCCGGCGCCGGTGGTGCGCCAGCTGGTGGATGCCGCCCTCACCAGCTGGGTGGCCGAGCAGGCGGGGGTGCGGCCGGCGGCGGCGCGGGAGCGGCTGGCACGGGCCGACCCCGGGCTCGGCGCCGTGCTCGCGGACATCCGCCTGCTCGACCCCGCGGTCGGGTCGGGCGCCTTCCTGCTCGGCGCGCTGGAGCGGCTTGCCGGGCTGCGCGCCGGGGAGGGACCGCCGGCGGCGCTGCGGCGGAGCATCCTGGCCCGCAACCTCCACGGGGTGGACCTCAACCCCATGGCGGTCCGGCTCACGGAGCTCCGGCTGTGGCTCGCGGTGATCGCCGTGGAGCCGGCGGGCCCGGATGCCGCGGTGGCCCCGCTCCCCAACCTCGACGGCCTGATCCGCCAGGGGGACAGCCTCCTCGACCCGGCGGGGTTCCTCGCCCGGCTCGGCGCGCGGCCGGTGCGGAGCGCGCCGGAGCTGCGCCGGCTGCGGGAGGCGTTCGTGGGCGCGCGCGGCGAGGACAAGCGGGCCCTGCTGGCGCGGCTCCGCCACGCGGAGGCCCGCGCCCTCGAGGAGTGCCTGCAGCTGGCGGGGGCATCGCTGGAGGCGGGCATCACCGACTGCCTGCTCGCCGCGCGGGCGCCGACCCTCTTCGGCGGGCGGCGCGGGCTCGACGCCCCGCTGCGGCGCGAGCTGCGCCGCCTGCGCGCGCAGCTGGCGCAGGTGCGGCGGCTGCGGCGGCGCCTGGTCCGTGAGGGCGAGGTGCCGTGGTTCAGCTACGAGGTGCACTTCGGCGACGTGCTGGCGCGCGGGGGCTTTGACCTCGTGGTGGGGAACCCGCCGTGGGTGCGCGCCGAGGAACTGGCGCCCGGCACCCGCGCGGCGCTCGACGCGCGCTACCGCTGGTGGCGGGCGCGGGGGCCCGGCTTCGCGCACCAGCCGGATCTCGCGCTCGCCTTCGTGGAGCGTGGCGTCGAGCTGCTGGCGCCGGGCGGGGTGCTCGCGCTGCTGCTGCCGGCCAAGCTCGCCACCGCGGCCTACGCCGCCACGATGCGCCGGGCGCTGGCCGAGCAGTGCACCCTGCACACCCTGGCGGACCTCACCCGCGATCCCGCCGCGGCCTTCGACGCCACCGCCTACCCGCTGGCGCTGGTGGCGGCGCGCCGGGCGCCGCCGGCGGCGCACCGGGTGCAGCTGGCGCTCCGTCCGGCCGCGGGGGTGGACTGGCCACAGGAGCGCTTCCGCCAGTCGGGGCCGTGGATCATCGCCCATCCCGCCCTGCTCGAGGCGCTGGCCACGCTGCATGGGGACCATCCCCGCCTGGGCGAGCGCTACCCGCCCCAGCTGGGCGTGAAGACCGGCGCCAACGCCGTCTTCCTGGATCCCCCGCCCGGCATCGAACCGGCGCTGCTGCGCCGCGCGCTCCGGGGCCGTGACCTCGCGCCGTTCCGCCACGGGCCGGGGGTGCCGTTGTTCTTCCCGCACGACGCCACGGGGCAGCCGTTCGGGCGCCTGCCCGAGGGAGCCGCGCGCTACCTGCGCCCGCACGAGGCGATCCTGCGGGCGCGCGTGGACTACGACGGCGGCCCGCCGTGGACGCTGTTCCGGGTGCGGCCCGCGCTCGCGGCGCATCGCGTGGTGTGGCCCGACCTGGCGCGCGCGCTGGCCGCGGTGGCGCTCGGCGGCCCGGGCGCCGGTGGCCTGGTGCCGCTCAACACCTGCTATGTCCTCGCGGTGCCGGACCGGCGCACCGCGCTTGCCCTCACCGCCTGGCTCAACACCACCTGGCTCCGGGTGGCGGCACGCGCCGCCGCCGACGTGGCGGCCAGCGGCTTCGCGCGGTTCAACGCGCGGGTCGTTGGTGGCCTCCCGCTGCCGGACGCCGTCCCTTCCGACGCCCGCCTGGTGGCGCTCGCCGAGCGCGGCGCCCGTGGCGAGCCGATCCAGGAGGCCCTCGATGACCTCGCCGCCGCGCACCTCGCGCTGCCGCCCGCGGTGCGGGCACTACTGGCCCGCGCCCCCGGAGCCCACGCCCCGGATCGTGGCTGAGGCGCTGCGCGAGGTCCACGACCCGCTCGCGGCCGCGCTCGATGCGGGCCCCGACGCGCCGGGCCCGGCCGTGGTCACGGGCATCGTCGCGGCGCTGCTGCCGGCGGAGAGCGGCACCCCGCCCCCGTGGCTCCGCGACGACCAGCCGGTGGCGTTCCGGCGGGTGCACGCCGCGCTGGCGCGCTACGGCGGCGCCCTGCTCGCCGATCCCGTGGGCAGCGGCAAGACCTGGGTGGCGCTGGCGGTGGCGCACGCGCTCGGCCTCCCCACCGTGGTGCTCGCGCCGGCGGTGCTGCGCGGCCAGTGGGAAGGCACCGCCGCGCGGGTGGGCGTGCCCGTCCTGGTGCACAGCCATGAGCGGGCCAGTCGCGGCGCGCTGCCGTGCCGCACGCCCGGGCTGGTCATCATCGATGAGAGCCACCGGTTCCGCGCACCCGGGAGCCGGCGCTACCGGGCCGTGGCGCCATGGCTGGGGTCCGCACGGGTGCTGCTGCTGAGCGCCACGCCGGTGGTGAACCGCCTCGAGGACCTCACCCACCAGCTCCTGCTCGCGCTGCCGGACGATGCGCTGCTCCCCGCCGGCTGTGCCAGCCTCCGCGTCGCACTCGGCGGTGGCCATGCCCCCGCGGCGCTGGGGGAGGTGGTGCTCTGCCGCGGCGCACCGGCCGGCCTCCCGGCGCTCACGCGGCACCGCGCCACCCTGCCGCTCGCCCCGGACGACCGCCGGCTGCTCGCCCGCCTCGATGCACTCCGGCTCTCGCGCCAGCCGGGGATCGCGGCGCTGCTCCGCGGCGGCCTCCTGGCGGCGCTCGCCTCGAGTCCCCGCGCCTTCCGCCGCGCGGTGGAACGCTATCGCGACCTGCTGGCCCAGGCCGCCGACGCGGTGGCCGCGGGACGGACGCTGCCGCGCCGGACGCTGCGCCAAGCCGCCGGCGCCGATACCGCGCAGCTGGTGCTGTGGGCGCTGCTCCCCGACGGCGACGGGCCCGCGGAGGTCGCGGGCGAGGACGAGACCGCCGTGCAGGAACTGCTGCGACTGGCCCGGGCGCGCGAGGCGGCGGCCGACCCGCGGGTGACCTGGCTCCGCGCGCTCCTGTCCGACGGCATCCCGACCGTCGTGTTCACCGGCAACACGGCGACGCTGGCGTGGCTCCGGGCACGGCTCGCGGACCTCGGGCCGGCCTGGCTGGCCGGCGATGGGGCGGGGATCGGCGCGGCGCGCCTCCCGCGCGGGGCGGTGCTGGCGCGCTACGGGCCCGCCGGCACCGGGACCCTGCCGCCGCTGCTCGCCACCGATGTCGCGGCGGAGGGCCTCGACCTGCAGCGCGCCGCGCGGGTGGTGCACTACGACCTCCCCTGGACCGCGACGCGGCTGGCCCAGCGGGCCGGCCGGGTGCGGCGACTGGCCAGCGCCCACGCGGCGGTCACGGTGGTGAGCCTGCTGCCGCCGCCGGAGGTGGAGCGGCGGCAGCGCCGACTGGAGCGGCTGCTCGGCAAGCAGCGGTTGCCTGGACACGCGGGCCTGGAGGAGCGGAGCGGCTGGCTCTACCGCTGGCGCGCCGACCTGGCCCCGCTCGCGCGCGGGCCCCGGGCCGCGGGCGCCACGGCGGTGCCGGGCACGGAGGCGGGCTGGCTGGTCGCGGTGGGACTCCCGGGGATGACGCCGGGCCCGGCGCCGGCACGCCTGCTCTGGATCGGTGACGACGGCGGGGTGACCGACGCGCCGGCGGAGACGATCCCGCGGCTGCTCGATGCGCGGCGGGCCGCACACCGCCCGCTCACCGAGGCGGAGCGGCGTCGCTTCCCGGAGGCCGTGGCGCCGGCGCTGAGGCCCCTGCTCGCGGCGCTGGACGGAGAACGGTGGCGCGCGCCGGGGCGGCCGCGCGAGCAGCGCCGCCTGTGGCGCCGCCTGGTGCGCCTGGCCGGCTGGTGCGCGCGGCGGCGGGACCGGCGCGGGCTGGCGGCGGTGGAACGCGGCCTGGCGTGGCTGGCCGGCGGCCTCCGCGCGGGGGAACAGCAGCGCGCGGGCGCGTGGCTCGCCCTGCCGCGTCCCGCGCTGCTGGCGGAGCTGGCCCGCCTGCCGCCCCGGCCGCCGGTGCCACCGGCCCCGCTGCCGCGGCTCGACGGGATTGTCCGGGTGGCTACCTTCCCGGCATGCGCACCCTCGCCACCATCCTGTTCGACCTCGACGGCACCCTGATCGATTCCGTCGACCTCATCCTGGCCAGCTACCGCCACACCCTCGAGGTGCACGGCCGGGAACCGATCCCGGACAGTGAATGGCTCGCGGGAGTCGGCACGCCGCTCCGGGTGCAGCTGCAGCGGGCCGCGCGCTCGCCGGAGGACCTGCTGGTGCTGGTCGAGACGTACCGCGAGTACAACCTCGCCAACCACGACACCATGATCCGGCCGTTCCCCGGGGTGGCGGAGCTGGTGCGCGAGCTGCGCGCCGCAGGGTACCGCACCGGGGTGGTGACCAGCAAGAACCGCTACGGGACCCAGCGCGGGCTGCAGCTGGTGGGGCTGGTGGAGGCGATCGAGGTCCTGGTCTGCGCCGACGACGTGCAGCACCCCAAGCCGCATCCGGAGCCGGTGGAACGGGCCGTCGCGGCGCTGGGCGCCGACCCCGCGCGCACCCTGTACATCGGGGACAGCATCCATGACCTCCACAGCGGGCGCGGGGCGGGGGTGCTGACCGGGGCGGTGCTGTGGGGGCCGTTCTCCCGGGTGGAGCTGGAACCGGCCACGCCGGACTACTGGTTCGAGCGCCCCGAGCAGCTGCGTAAGTTGTTACTCCCCAAGTAGCTACGGCGAACATAGGGGCGAGGTCACCGCCGCGCCCCACCCCCGACTCACGCCCGTCCCCTTCCCCAGCCCTCCACGGCCGTTACATTCCCCGCCCGTCGTGACCCTTCCGTGACAATCCGCCCCGGAGCACCGCCGTGCGCCTGCTTCCCCGTGACGAGCGCTTCTTCGAGCTGTTCACTGCCGTGGCCGAGCGGAGCGTCGAGGCCGCGGGCCTGATGGTCGAACTGCTCAAGGCCCCGCCCGACCGGCGCAACTTCCTGGTGGAGTCGATCAAGCGGCTGGAGCACGAGTGCGACACGGTCACCCACGAGGTGATCACCCGGCTGGACCGCACTTTCATCACCCCGCTCGACCGCGAGGACATCCACGCGCTGGCCTCGGGCCTGGACGACGTGGTGGACCTGATCGACGGGCTGGCGCGGCGCTCCCAGATCTTCCACCTCGGCGAGGCGCCCACGGGGGCGATCCTGATGGCGGAGGTGGTGAAGCGGGCCTGCGAGCAGCTGGTGATCGCGGTGAAGAACCTCTCGAAGAACGACGGCGCGGTGCTGACGGCCTGCATCGCGCTCAAGCGGCACGAGGAGGAGGGCGACAGCCTCTACCACGAGTGGCTGGGCCGGGTCTTCGAGGGCAATCCCGACCCGCTGCTGGTGATCAAGTGGAAGGAGCTGTACGACAACCTGGAGAAGACCCTGGACTACTGCGAGGACGCGGCGAACGTCCTCGAGTCCATCTCGATCAAGCACGGCTGAGCCATGGACGCGACCGTCGCCTATATCCTGGTGGTCATCGTCGTGGCGCTGGCGTTCGACTTCATCAACGGGTTCCACGACAGCGCCAACTCCATCGCCACCGTGGTGGCCACCCGGGTGCTCTCCCCCGGCGCCGCGGTGATCTGGGCGGCGTTCTTCAACTTCATCGCCGCGTTCGTGATGGGCACCGCCGTGGCCAAGACCATCGGCAAGGGCCTGGTCGACCCGGCGGTGCTCGACACCGACGTGATCCTGGCCGCGCTCACCGGCGCGATCATCTGGAACCTGATCACCTGGTGGCTCGGCCTCCCCAGCTCATCCAGCCACGCGCTCATGGGCGGCCTCGGCGGCGCGGCCATCGCCAAGGCGGGCGTGGTGGCGCTCATCCCCGGGGGCTGGGTCAAGCCCGTCAGCTTCATCTTCCTGTCGCCGCTCATCGGCACCAGCCTGGCGCTGCTCCTCACCGTGGCGCTGTCGTGGCTGCTGCGCCGGGGCAGCCCCGGCCCGATCGATCGCGTCTTCCGCCGGCTGCAGCTGGTATCGGCCGGGCTCTACTCGATCGGGCATGGCGGCAATGATGCCCAGAAGACCATGGGCATCATCGTCGGGCTCCTGGTGGCGGGGCAGGCGTCGTTCGAGCACCAGACCGGCTGGATGTCCCACCTCTACCTCAAGACCGCCGACCACATCCCCATGTGGATCGTGCTCTCCGCCCATGCCGCGATCGCGGCGGGCACCGCGATGGGCGGCTGGCGGATCGTGAAGACCATGGGCGCCAAGATCACCCGGCTGCGCCCCTTCGGCGGGTTCTGCGCCGAGACCGCCGGCGGGATGACGCTGCTCATCGCCAGCCACTTCGGCATCCCGGTGAGCACCACGCACACGATCACCGGCGCCATCGTCGGGGTCGGGGCCACGCAGCGGATCTCGGCGGTGCGGTGGGGCGTCGCGGGCCGGATCGTGTGGGCGTGGATCTTCACCATCCCGATGGCCGCCGCGATGGCCGGGCTCACGTACCTGATCGTGCGCTGACCGGCGACGCCCGGGACGACGAACGGCCGGGCATCGCGCCCGGCCGTTCGTCGTTCCCCCCACGGTCCTCCCGGCTCAGGCCGCGCGGACCTCCCGCCGGCCGGCGGCCACCTGCGCATACTCCGCGAACAGCCCATCGTAGATCGCGTCCCACCCCCGCGCGGCCGCGGTGGCCTGCGCCCCGGCGGAGAGCCGCGCCCGCAGCGCCGGGGCGGCGAGCAGGCGGCCGAGCGCCTGGGTCAGCGCCCCGGTATCGCCGGGCGGCGCCAGCCAGGCGTTGACGCCGTGCTCGGCGAACTCCATGACCCCGCCGGCCCGCACCGCGAGCGAGGGCAGCCCCGACGCCATGGCCTCGAGGAGCGAGTTGCCGAAGGTCTCGGTGGCGGAGGGGAAGGCGAAGAGGTCCGCGCTGGCGTAGGCCTCCGAGAGCGCCCGCCCCTCCAGCAGTCCCGCCACGTGGAGCCCGGGGATCTGCGCCTGCCGCAGCTCCTCCTCCAGCGGCCCCCGCCCCACCAGCACCAGCTGGGCGTTGCCCCGTGACGCCCGCAGCGCCTGCCAGGCGGCGACCAGCCGCAGCAGGTCCTTTTCCTTTGCCAGGCGGCCGATGTAGGTGACCAGCAGGTCGTCGGGGCCCACGCCGAACCGCGCCCGCCACGCCTCGGAGCGGAACCGCGGGTGGAAGTGCGCCGGGTCCACCCCGCGGGTCCACAGCCCGGTGTGGGTCACGCCCCGCGAGTTGAGGAACCGCTCGTATACCCTCGAGGGCACCAGCACCCGCTCCGCGTGGCGGTAGAACCAGCGCAGGTAGATCCAGCCCACGCTGAGCACCCAGGGCACCCCGTAGCGGGTGGCGTACTTGTGGTAGTCGGTGTGGGCGGAGGCGAGGATGGGCAACCCCAGCTGCGCGGCCGCCTTCACCCCCGCGAGCCCCATGGCGAACTCGGTGGCCACGTGCACCACGTCCGGGCGGAACAGCGCCAGGTCGGCGACGAGCTCCCGCGGCCGCGGGAAGGCCCACTGCACATCAGGATAGAGGAAGAGCGGCACGCTCGGGGAGCGGTGCACCTCGGGGCGGTCCGGCACCCCGTCGGGCACCGGGTAGCTCCCGGTATAGACCCGGACCGCGTGCCCCCGCGCCTCCAGCGCCTGGACCAGCCGGTCGAGGGTCACCCCGACCCCGCTCACCATGGGCCAGTAGACCTCGGAGAAGAGCGCAATCCGCATAGGGGACAGGCTAGCCGCGACGCGCACGGGACACAAGATCGGCCGCCCGCGCGCCCAGCGCCTCAGCGCCGCTCGGGGAGGCCGGACTCCTCCCGGATCACGCTGGTCAGCCCGGCGAAGTCATACCCCGCGCGGCCCAGCTGCACGCACTGGTTGAGCCGCTCGAGCACCAGCTCCGCGAGTGGCATGGCGGTGCCGGTCTCGCCCGCCGCCGCGGTGATCAGGCGGAAGTCCTTGCGCGCCAGCGCCAGCGCAAAGCCGGCCGGGAGGAACTCGGTGCGGGCGATGCGCGCGCCGTAGTTGCGATGCACCGGCGTGCCGAAAAGGGTGCCGGTCATGAGGGCCAGGAACTGTTCCGGGTCGAGCCCGCCCTTCTCGGCCAGCACCAGCGCCTCGCCCAGCGCCTCCACGGTGGCGCCGAGCAGGAAGTTGCCGGCCAGCTTGGCCAGCGCCGCCTGCTCCGCGGTCGGGAAGGGAAAGGTCCCCTGCCCCAGCGCCTCGAACACCGGGGCGGCACGGCTCAGGGCGATCGCGTCGCCCCCGGGCACCACCCACAGCTGCCGCGCCGTTGCGGCCTCGGGCCGGCCGAACACCGGCGCGGCGAGGTACACCCGGCCATGGTCGGCGTGCGCCGCCACCAGCCGGCGCACCGCCGCCACGGACAGGGTGCTCATGCCCAGGTGCAGCGCCTCCCCGCCAAGCGCGGCGAGCAGCCCGTCCGGCCCGAAGGTCACCGCCTCCACGGCGGCGTCATCGGCCAGCATGGTGAGCACGAACTCGGCGCCGGTGGCTGCCTCGCGCGGGGTGCGGCAGGGGATGGCGCCGGCGAGGGACTCGGTGCGGTGGGCGGAGCG
Source organism: Gemmatimonadota bacterium (assembly GCA_016713785.1). NCBI lineage: Bacteria > Pseudomonadati > Gemmatimonadota > Gemmatimonadota bacterium. The sequence goes on from JADJOM010000003.1 coordinate 2,276,035, forward strand.
GTTCCAGGCGCGCACCCGGAAGCCCGCGGCCACGAGGTTGGCGGCCATCGGCGCGCCCATGGCGCCGAGGCCGAGGAAGGCGAGGGTGGTCATGTGACCGTCTCCAGGCGATGGAGGGCCGGCACCCGCCAGGCGATGAGCGCCACCACCAGCACCGGCACCAGCCCGCCCGCCACCACGGCGGGGATGGTGCCGACCAGCCGCGCGGCCACGCCCGACTCGAAGGCGCCGATCTCGTTGGAGGACCCGATGAACACCGCGTTGACCGCGGCGACCCGTCCCAGCAGGTGCCGGGGGGTCAGGGTCTGCAGCAGCGTGGAGCGGAGCACCACGCTCACGTTGTCGAACACTCCCGAGAGCGCCAGCAGCGCCACCGAGAGCAGGAAGCTGGTGGACAGCCCGAACCCCGTGATGCAGAAGCCGTAGGCCACCACCGACCAGAGCAGCGTCCGGCCCATCCGGCCCCGCAGCGGCCGGTGCGACAGGTACACCGACATGAGCACCGAGCCGGCGGCCGGCGCGGCACGCAGCACGCCCAGCCCCGGCGCGCCCACGTGCAGGATCTCCGCCGCGAACACCGGCAGCAGCGCCTCGGCGCCGGCGAAGAGCACCGAGAAGAGGTCGAGCGTGAGGGCGCCGAGCAGCACCGGCTGGGTGCGCACGAAGTACACGCCCTCGAGCAGGCCCGCGAGGCCGGCGGCGCCATCCGCCGCGGCCGGGCGCAGCCGGGTGGCCACCCGGGCCAGGCAGAGCCAGGCGCCCGCCATCAGCGCCGTGGCCACCCCGTAGGTGACGGTGGGCCCCGCGAGGCCGAGCAGCACGCCCCCCAGCGCCGGGCCGGCCACGGCCGCGAACTGCCAGGTGGAGCTGCGCCAGGTGATCGAGTTGACGTAGAGGTCGCGTGGGACCAGGTCGGCGGCGAGCGCGGTGCGGGTGGGCTGCAGGAAGCTGCGCGCGATCCCGCTCACGAAGATCACCGCGTACACCGCCCAGGCGGTGTCGGCCCGCACCAGCCCGGCGCGCGACATCCCGAACAGCGCGGCGCTGCACCCGGTCAGCACCACCAGCGCCGCCAGGCACATGTGGCGGCGGTCGAGCCGGTCGGCCAGCTGGCCGGCCGGGAGCGCGCAGGCGATGAACGGCACCGCCTCGGCCAGCCCGACGAGGCCGAGCGCGAGCGGGTCCCGCGTCACCTGGTAGAGTTGCCACCCCACCACCACGCCCTGCATCATGGTGGCGAGCGTCTGGGCCAGCAGGAAGAGGATGAAGCGCCGGAAGTCCGGGACCCGGAGGGCGGCGTAGGCGTCGTGCGGGGCCGGGGGCGTGGTCACCCGGGCAAGGTAACCGGGCGCGCGCAACGCGCCGAGGCCGGCGGCGGCCTACTGTCGCCGCACCACGCGGGTGGGCGTGAGCCCGAAGCGGGCCATCCGCCGGTAGAGGGTGCTGCGGGTGATGCCCAGCCGCGCGGCGGCCTCCGCCATGGTGGTGGAGCTGTTCACCACCTCCATCAGCAGGGCGTCCTCGCGGTCGATCGCGGAGCTCGGCGCGTCGCAGCTGCCGGCGTAGGCCTCACGAATGCTCCGGGGCAGGTCGTGCAGCCGCACCTGGCGGGTGGTGGCGAGCAGCACCCGGCGGATCACGTTCTTGAGCTCGCGCACGTTGCCGGGCCAGTCGTAGGCCTGCAGCGCGTCGTAGACCGCCGGCTCCACCTCCACCGCCAGGCGCCCCAGGTCGCGGGCGCCGGCCTCGAAGAAGCGCCGCGCGTACACCTTCACGTCGCCGGGGCGGAAGGGAATCCCCTCGCTGCCCGCGAGCGTCGCCCCGCCGGCCAGCACCAGGCAGCCGCCGACGATCGTCCGGCCCTGCAGCACCGGGAACCAGAGCGCAGCGCCCCGGTCACCCACCGGCACCGGCACCCCCGATTCGCGCGGGAGGTGTTCCGCCCGGCGCACCTCGGCGGCGAGCGCCTCGGCCAGCGCCGGCGCGAGGGAGGGCGTGGCGCCCACGATCCGTCCACCGCGGTCCAGCGCCAGGATCGGGTCGCCGGGGTAGCGGACGGTGAGGCTGGTGAAGTGCTGCAGCGTGAGGAAGCGGCGCTCCACCTCGCGGGTGGCGAGCGTCTGCTCGATGGCCACCACAAGCGCCTGGGCCAGGTTGAGGGTGTGCGGGTGGGCCTGCTCCCGGAAGCCGCTGATGTCGAGCACCCCGGCGATCCGCTCCGTGGCGGGATCGCGGATGGGGACGGCGGCGCAGTGCCAGCGGTGCCACCGCTCGCAGTAGTGCTCGGCCCCCACGATATGGGTGGCCTGCCCGGTGGCGAGGGCGGTGCCCGGACCGTTGGTGCCTACCACCGCTTCCGCCCACAGCCCGCCGGGCCGGAAGTTGATCTCGGCCAGCCCGTCCAGGGCGGCAGGGTCGCCGTCGGAGGCGAGCATCCGCGCCTCGTGGTCGAACAGCGTGAGCACGTGCCCCGAGCCGGTGTACGACTGCTGCTGCCGCACCACCGACTGCCGCGCCACGTCCACCCAGTCCGAGCCCTCGGAGACGACCGCCACCTGCCCGGCGTCGAGCACCACCGGCGCGGCGTCCAGGGCGGGGTGCACCGCGGCGCCGGCGCTGCGATGCCAGGAGGCCCGCACCAGCCCGCGCACCCCCGCAGCCTGCATCAGCGCGTTGCCCCGCTCCCGGCCGGCCACCAGCGCGCCCCACTGCCGCGCCAGCACCTGCTGGGCGGTGGGGTCGAACGGGATTCCCTCGGCGGTGTTGAGCAACGGCGGACTCGGGGCGGCGGGAACGGGCGGTGCGACGGCCAGTCGACAATCTTGTCCGGGGAAGGCCGCGGAGCAAGCGCGGCGCCGCGCCGTTTCCCCCGGCGGCCGGGGTAACTCGCTCGGGGAACGGGGGTTGGCGGAAACACCGGGGCGTCGGCGCCACCCGGCCCGGGGACGGGGCGGCACCCGCCCCCGCGGGTGGCGCGACAGATTCGGCGCGACATCTGTCGCGCGCCGCTTGACCCCCCTCCGGCCGGCTCCTAGCGTCGGGGCACTTCCCCGCGCGATCCGGCCGCTCACCCCTCGACGTCCGAGCGCCGGGCCCGCTCCCCGCCATCATCTCCTGGAGGTCCGCATGGGCACTGCCACCACGCCGAAGGCCGCGGCCACGCTGCCGGCGTCCGCCGCCGGATTCACCCCGAGCGTCCCGCTCCGCGCCCGCTACGACAACTGGATCGGCGGCGAGTACCGCGCCCCGGCCCGGGGCCAGTACTTCACCAACGTCACCCCGGTCACCGGCCAGCCGCTCTGCGAGGTGGCGCGGTCCACCCACGAGGACGTGGACCGCGCGCTCGACGCGGCGCACGCGGCGGCGCTGAGCTGGAACGTCACCTCCCCCACCACCCGGGCCATCATCCTCAACCGGATCGCCGACCGGATGGAGGCCAACCTCGCCACCCTCGCGTGGATCGAGACGATCGACAACGGCAAGCCCATCCGCGAGACCACGCACGCGGACCTCCCGCTGGCGATCGACCACTTCCGCTACTTCGCCGGCGTGCTGCGGGCGCAGGAGGGGAGCCTCGGCGAGCTGGACCAGGACACCGTCGCCTACCACTTCCACGAGCCGCTCGGCGTCGTGGGCCAGATCATCCCGTGGAACTTCCCGCTGCTCATGGCGGTGTGGAAGCTGGCTCCGGCCCTCGCCGCCGGGAACTGCGTGGTGCTCAAGCCGGCCGAGCAGACCCCGGTCTCGATCCTGGCGCTGATGGAGCTGATCGCGGACATCCTGCCGAGCGGCGTGGTGAACGTGGTGCAGGGCTTCGGGGTGGAGGCGGGCAAGCCGCTGGCCTCGAGCCCGCGGATCGCGAAGATCGCCTTCACCGGCGAGACCACCACCGGCCGGCTGATCATGCAGTACGCCTCCGAGAACCTGATCCCGGTGACCCTGGAGCTGGGGGGCAAGTCGCCCAACATCTTCTTCGCCGACGTGATGGAGGCCGACGACGACTTCTTCGACAAGGCCCTCGAGGGCTTCGCGATGTTCGCCCTCAACCAGGGCGAGGTCTGCACCTGTCCCTCGCGGGTGCTGGTGCAGGAGTCGATCTACGACCGCTTCATGGAGCGCGCGGTGGCCCGCACCCGGGCCATCGTCGAGGGGAATCCGCTCGACGCGGCCACGATGATCGGCGCCCAGGCCTCCAACGACCAGCTGGAGAAGATCCTGAGCTACATCGACATCGGGAAGAAGGAGGGGGCGAAGGTCCTCACCGGCGGCGTCCGCCGGGTGCACGCCGGGGAACTCAAGGACGGCTACTACGTCCAGCCCACGATCTTCGAAGGCCACAACAAGATGCGGATCTTCCAGGAGGAGATCTTCGGCCCGGTGGTCTCGGTGACGAAGTTCAAGACCCAGGAGGACGCGCTCGCCATCGCCAACGACACCCTCTACGGCCTGGGCGCCGGCGTGTGGAGCCGCGACGTCAACACCTGCTACCGCATGGGCCGCGCCATCAAGGCGGGCCGGGTGTGGACCAACTGCTACCACGCCTACCCCGCGCACGCCGCCTTCGGCGGGTACAAGCAGTCGGGCATCGGCCGCGAGAACCACAAGATGATGCTCAATCACTACCAGCAGACCAAGAACCTGCTGGTGAGCTACAGCCCCAAGAAGCTCGGGTTCTTCTAGGCCGATGGACGTGACGCGGGTGGACCTCACCCCCGCGGCCCGGGCCGTGCTCCGCCAGCTGGTGGCGGAGCACGGCCCGCTGCTGTTCCACCAGTCGGGCGGCTGCTGCGACGGCAGCGCCCCGATGTGCTACCCCGCCCGGGAATTCCGGGTAGGTTCCCGGGATGTGCACCTTGGCGACGTCGATGGCGTCCCGGTGTACATCGGGGGGCTGCAGTTCGAGGCGTGGCGCCACACCCAGCTGCTGATCGACGTGGTGCCCGGCCGCGGGGGAGGGTTCTCCCTCGAGGCGCCGCTCGGGGTGCGGTTCCTGACCCGATCGCGGGTGTTCGACGCGACGGAGCAGGCCTGGCTCGACGCCTGCCCCCCGCGCCTCGGCCCCCCGGAGTAGGCCGCACGGTCACCACGAGCCCCAGACCATGAGCACCGCCCCCTTGCAGCTGCACGGCCCCGCCGGCCCCGACGCCGGGCGGGTGGTCACCCCCGAGGCGCTCCGCTTCATCGCCCGGCTCTCGGCGCTGTTCGAGCCCCGCCGCCAGGCCCTGCTCGACGCCCGCCGCCGCCGCCGCGCCGCCTACCGCGCGGGCGCCCTCCCGGGTTTCCTCCCCGAGACCCGCGCCCTCCGCGACGGCGCCTGGCAGGTGGCCCCCGCCCCCGCCGACCTCGACGACCGCCGGGTGGAGATCACCGGGCCGGTGGAACGGAAGATGATGATCAACGCCCTCAACTCGGGGGCGCGGGTCTTCATGGCCGACTTCGAGGACGCCCTCTCGCCCAGCTGGGAGAACGTGGTCGCGGGCCAGGCCAACTGCCAGGACGCCGTCCGCCGCACCCTGCAGTTCACCGGACCCGAGGGCAAGCCGTACCGGCTGGGCCCGCGGCTCGCCACGCTGGTGGTGCGGCCCCGCGGCTGGCACCTGGTGGAGAAGCACGTCACGCAGGACGGCGTCCCGGTCTCCGGCAGCCTGTTCGACTTCGGGCTCTACCTCTTCCACAACGGCGCCGAGCTGCGCCGCCGCGGCAGCGGCCCCTACTTCTACCTGCCCAAGCTCGAGAGCCACCTCGAGGCGCGGCTGTGGAACGACGTGTTCGTCTTTGCGCAGGATGCGCTCGGCCTGCCGCGCGGGACCATCCGCGCCACGGTGCTGATCGAGACCATCCTCGCCGCCTTCGAGATGGAGGAGATCCTCCACGAGCTGCGGGAGCACGCCGCCGGCCTCAACGCCGGCCGCTGGGACTACATCTTCTCCCTGCTCAAGAACTTCGGCCACCGCCCCGAGTTCCTGCTGCCCGACCGGGCCCAGGTGACGATGACCGTGCCCTTCATGCGCGCCTACACCGAGATGCTGGTGCGCGCCTGCCACCGCCGCGGCGCCCATGCCATCGGCGGCATGGCCGCCTTCATCCCCTCGCGGAAGGACCCCGAGGTGACCGAACGCGCCCTCGCCCGGGTGCGGGAGGACAAGGAGCGCGAGGCGGGGATGGGGTTCGACGGCTCCTGGGTGGCGCACCCCGACCTGGTCCCCGTGGCCCAGGCGGCCTTCGACGCGGTCCTCGGCGCGCGGCCCCACCAGAAGGCACGGCTGCGGGAGGACGTGGTGCCGCGCGGCGAGGCGCTGCTCGACGTCGCCATCCCCGGCGGGCGGGTCACCGAGGCCGGTGCCCGCACCAACGTCCGGGTGGCGCTGGAGTACATCGAGCAATGGCTGGAGGGGCGCGGCGCGGTGGGGATCGACAACCTCATGGAGGACTCCGCCACCGCCGAGATCTCCCGCAGCCAGCTGCAGCAGTGGATCCACCTGGGGGTGCCGCTCGACGACGGGCAGCCGCTCGACCGCGCCCGCTACGAGCGGATGCGGTCGGAAGAGGTGGCGGGGCTGCTGGCGCGGCGGGGCGAGCCGGGGCGCCTGGCGGAGGCGGCGGCGCTGCTCGACCGGCTGGCCGAGGAACCGGTGCCGGAGGAGTTCCTGACGCTGGGGGCGTACGAGCGGCTGGCCTGACGGACGAAGGGCCACGGCGGAGGCCGTGGCCCTTCAGACTGGGGCGGCAGGGGTCGAACCTGCAACCTCCCGGTTAACAGCCGGGCGCTCTGCCAGTTGAGCTACACCCCAATGGTCCTCGGTCCGGCAACAGAAAACCCGTCGATCACTCGACGGGTCCGGAGCGTACCAGCGCGATCACGACAATCGCCTACGCCCGACCCGTCTCCCGGAGGATGCGGTTCGAGTTTCGATTGCGATTGCGGTTCGGCCGGGTGCGCATAGGGACGGTAAGACTATCGGCAGGACGGCACCCGGTCAAGAGCCCGCAGACCCCGGGAGGGGACGGCACGCGTCCGCAGGGCCCGGAAACTTGACCCTCTTCACGGGGAACGGTACCCTACCCCTTCCCCACGCGCCCCGGGTCCCCCCCTGCCGCCGGGCCACCACGCCGCCGCGCCATCCTGCTCCCCGAGAGAGGCCGCCACCCATGGAACGTCCCGTCACCCTGACCATCAATGGGAAGTCCCACACCGTGCAGGTGGAGCCACGCGCCCTGCTCGCGCACGTGCTGCGGGACACCCTGAACCTCACCGGCACCCACGTGGGCTGCGACACCAGCCAGTGCGGCGCCTGCACCGTGCTGATCGACGGCCAGGCGGTGAAGAGCTGCACGGTGCTCGCGGTGCAGGCCGCGGGCAGCGCCATCACCACGATCGAGGGGCTGGCCAAGGGCGACACGCTGCACCCGCTGCAGATGGCCTTCTGGGAGAAGCACGGGCTGCAGTGCGGCTTCTGCACCCCCGGGATGATCCTGACGGCGATGGACTTCCTGGCCCACCACCCCGACCCCACCGACGACGAGATCCGGCAGGCGATCGAGGGCAACCTCTGCCGCTGCACCGGCTACCAGAACATCGTCGCCGCCATCAAGGCCGCGGCCGCCACCCTGCGGGCCGGCCATGCCGGCGCCGCCGCCTGAGGAGGCATCCCCATGGCCACCCTCTTCGGCTCCGGAATCAAGCGGCGCGAGGACCCGCGCCTGATCACCGGCAAGGCGACCTACGTCGATGACGTGAAGCTCCCGGGCCTCACTTACGCGGTCTTCGCGCGGAGCCCCTACGCCCACGCGAGGATCACCCGCGTGGACGTGAGCGCGGCCCGCGGCGCCCCCGGGGTGATCGCCGTCTACACCGGCCAGGACGTGAAGGACAAGCTCAACCCCGTCCCCTGCGCCTGGAACGTCCCGGGCTGCGACCTCAAGGTCCCCGCCCACCCGCTGCTCGCCTGGGAGAAGGTGCGCTACGCCGGCGACGCGGTGGCGATGATCGTCGCCGAGACCCGGGCGCAGGCCCGGGACGCGCTGGACCTCGTGGACGTGGACTATGAGCCGCTGGGCGCCACCGCCGATCCCGAGAAGGCCACCCAGCCGGGGGCGGCGCAGCTCCACGCCGACGTGCCCGGCAACATCGCCTTCACCTGGGTGGTCAACGGGGGCGACGCGGCCGCGGCCTTCGACACTGCCGAGGTGGCGGTGAGCGAGCGGATCGTGCAGCAGCGGCTGCTGCCCACCGCCATGGAGCCCCGTGCCGCGGTGGCGCAGTACAACTCCGGCTCCGGCCAGCTCACCCTGTGGGCCACCAGCCAGAACCCGCACATCCATCGCTTCCTCTGCTCCGTGATGCTGCAGCTTCCCGAGCACCGCATCCGGGTGATCGCGCCCGAGGTGGGCGGCGGCTTCGGCTCCAAGATCCCCGCCTATCCCGACGAGGCGCTGGTCTCCTTCGCCTCCATGCAGCTCGGGGTGCCGGTCAAGTGGACCGAGGACCGGTCGGAGAACTACAAGGTCACCATCCACGGCCGCGACCACATCGAGTACGTCGAGATGTGCGGCACGAAGGACGGCCGCATCACCGGCCTGCGGACCAAGGTGTATGCCGGCCTCGGCGCCTACGCCTCCACCGCGGCGCCGGGCATCCCGACGATCCTGCACGGGCTGGTCTACTCCGGCAGCTACATGATCCCGAACATCCACGGGACCATCCACGGGGTGTACACCAACGGCACGCCGGTCGACGCCTACCGCGGCGCGGGCCGCCCCGAGGCGGCGTACCTGATCGAGCGACTGGTGGATATCTACGCCCGGAAGATCGGGATGGACCCGATCGAGGTGCGCCGCAAGAACTTCATCCCCAAGGACCAGTTCCCCTACACCGTCGCCACCGGGCTCATCTACGACTCCGGCAACTATGAGGGCGCGCTCGACAAGGCCCTCGGCATCCTCGACCTCAAGGCCTTTCGCGCCGAGCAGGCCAGGGCACGCAAGGACGGGCGGTACCTGGGCCTCGGGCTGGTGAGCTACATCGAGATCTGCGGCCTCGGCCCGAGCCAGGTGGCCGGGGCCGTGGGCTTCGGCGGCGGCCTGTACGACTCGGCCATCGTCCGGGTGTACCCGACGGGCGTGGTGCGGGTCTACATCGGCGCCTCGCCGCATGGCCAGGGCGAGGAGACCACCTTCGCCCAGATCGTGGCGCAGGAGTTCGGCTACCCGGTGGAGAGCGTGGAGATCATCCACGGCGACACCGACAACACCCCGCAGGGATGGGGCACCTACGGCAGCCGCACCACCGCGGTCTGCGGTTCGGCGGTCAAGAACGCCGCGCTCAAGGTCAAGGAGAAGGCGAAGCTGCTGGCCGCCCACCTGCTCGAGGTGAGCGAGGCCGACCTCGAGTGGAAGGACGACGCCTTCCGGGTGAAGGGCTCCCCCGACAAGGCCAAGGGGATGGCCGAGCTGGCGCTGATGGCCAACGTGGCGTGGAACATGCCGCCGGGCATGGAGCCGGGCATGGAGGCGACGGCCTTCTTCGACCCGACCAACTTCGTCTACCCCTTCGGCACCCACATCTGCACCGTGGACGTCGACGTCCACACCGGCGAGGTGAAGATCCTGCGCTACATCGCGGTGGATGACTGCGGCCCGCCGATCAACCCGATGATCGTGGACGGGCAGATCCACGGCGGCGTGATCCAGGGCATCGGCGAGGGGCTGCAGGAGATCGCGGTGTACGACGACGAGGCCCAGCTGGTCACCGGCACCATGATGGACTACGCGGTGCCCAAGGCCAGCCAGATGCCCTTCATCGAGGTGGCGCACACCATCACCCCTTCGCCCGTCAACCCGCTCGGCGTGAAGGGCTGCGGCGAAGCCGGCACCATCGCCTCCGCCGCCTGCCTGGTGAACGCGGTCTGTGACGCGCTCGCGCCCTTCGGCATCACCCACATCGACAAGCCGCTCACGCCGGCCCGGGTCTGGGCCGCCATCCAGAAGGCGAAGGGGGCCCAGGCATGATCCCGACGAGCTTCGATTACGTCCGCGCCGGCTCGGTCAAGGAGGCGCTGTCGCTCCTCGCCGCCGGCGACGGGTCCAAGGTGATCGCCGGCGGGCACAGCCTGCTGCCGATGATGCGCTTCCGCCTGGTCCAGGCGCCGAAGCTGGTGGACATCTCCCTCCTGGCGGAGCTCAAGGGGGTGCAGGAGTACAAGAAGGGGGTGCGGATCGGCGCGGCCACGACCTACGCCGAGCTGGCCCGCAGCGCGCTGCTCCGGGAGCGCTGCCCGGTGGTGGCCGAGGTCGCGGCGGAGATCGCCGACCTCCAGGTGCGCAACCGTGGCACCATCGGCGGCTCCCTGGCGCACGCCGACCCCGCGAGCGACATGCCGGCGGTGATGCTGGCGCTCGACGCCGAGTTCCAGCTCCGCTCCAAGAAGGGCGGCCGGCGCACGGCCAAGGCGCGGGAGTTCTTCCAGGGCGCCTTCACCACCGCCATGACGGAGGACGAGCTGCTGACCGACATCCTCATCGGCGGCATGGGCCGCCTCGCGGCGGCCTACGTGAGCTTCGACTCCGCCGCCTCGGGCTACGCCCTGGCGGGGGTGTGCGCGGTGGTGGCGCGGAAGCGCGCGACGATCTCGGAGATCCGCGTGGCCATCACCGGCGTGGCCGAGATGGCGTTCCTGGCGCCGGCGCTGGAGCGCGTCCGGGACACCAAGTGCGACGCGGCCACGCTGGCGGCGGCCGCCACCGAGGCGCTGGCGGGACTCGACATCGCGGGCGACGTGCACGCGCCGGCGGACTACCGCCGGCACATCGCGCAAGTGGCGATCGTGCGCGCCGTCGAGACCGCGTACCAGCGCGCCGGCGCCTGACCGCGGGCCTGACGACCGCCCCGGCGGTCTACGCCCTGGTCCTGGCCGCCGGGGCCGGCCGCCGCTTCGGCGGCGAGAAGCTGCTGGCGCCATTCCGCGGCACGTCGCTGGTGGGGCACGTGGCGTCCACCGTGGCGCAGGCCATCCACGGCGGCCTGCTGGCCGGCGGGGTGGCGGTGGTGCGGCCCGCGGCCACGGCGCTGGCCTGGCCGCTCGACACGGCGGGGCTCGAGATCGTCGAGAATCCCGCCGCCGCGGAGGGAATCGCCACCTCGCTCCGGGCCGGGCTGGCCGCGCTGGAGCAGGCACGCACCCCGCCGGCGGGCGCGGCGCTGGTGATCCTCGCCGACCAGCCGTTGCTCCGCCTGCCAGTGCTGGAGGCGCTGGTGAGCGCGTGGCGCGCCGCGCCCGCGTCGATCCGACCCCGCTACCTGGCCCAGCCCGAGGCGCCGGGCCACCCGGTGCTGGTGGACCGGGGACTGTGGCCCCGCGCCGCCAGCCTGGCCGGCGACCAGGGACTGGGGCCGCTGCTCGCGGCCGATCCCGCGCTCCGGATCATCGAGGTCCCGGGCGGCAATCCCGATGTGGACACGCCGGGCGACCTGCGCTCCCTGGAGGAGCAGTACTGATGAAGATGAGTTTCTCGGGCGCGCCCGAGGTCCTGGCCCCCCTCGCCCACGTCTGGCCCCGGCTGCTCGACCCGCACTTCGTGGCCCGGCACGGCCCCGGCGTGGAGTCGGTCGAGGTGCTCGACCCGCACCACTTCAAGGTGATCTGCGCCTTCGGGGTGGGGTCGATCAAGCTGCGCTTCGGGCTCGACGTGGAGCTGTCGAACGTCAACCCGCCGAACTACTTCGCCATGAAGGTCCGGGGCAAGGCGCCCGGCTCCGCGGTAGAGGTCACGGCGGATCTGGCGCTCGAGCCGATCGACGCCGACCGCACCCGCCTCCGCTGGACGGCGGAGAGCGAGATCAGCGGCACCGTGGCGAGCGTGGGGGCGCGCCTGATGGAGGGCACCGCCCGCAAGCTCACCGAGCAGTTCTGGACCCGGTTCGCCGCCAGCATCGGTGAGGCCGGCCCGCCCCCCGAGCCCGCGCCCCTCTCCCCGGATCCCTCCGCGCCGCCGGCCCCCCCGCCGGCCGACGCGCCCGCCACCGAGCCGCCCGCGCCGGCGTGAGCCCGCCGGTCACCGAGCACCTCCGCACCGTCAACGGCCTCGAGTTCCTGGTGGACGACCAGGGCGCGGGGCCGGTGGTCCTGCTCGCCCACGGGATGTGGTGCGACGCCAGCATGTTCGCCGAGCTGGCCGCGGACCTCGCCCGCGACCACCGGGTGCTGGTCCCTGACCTGCGCGGCCACGGGCGGACCGCCGTGCCCGAGGCCCCGTGGACCATCGCCGACCTGGCCGACGACCTGCGCGCACTGCTCGACGACTTCCAGGTGGAGCGGGCGCTGGTGGCGGGGTTCAGCATGGGCGGGATGGCCGCGGTGGACTTCGCGCTGCGCTACCCTGACCGGCTGAGCGCGCTCGCGCTGATGGGCACCAGCGCCGCGGCCGACGAATGGCTCCGGGTCACCGAGATCCGGGCCCTGGCCACGCTCATCGCCAAGGCGGGGCGGCCCCGCTTCCTGGGCCGCGAGGCGGCCCGCTCCACCTTCAGCGCCGCCTTCCGCCAGGAGCACCCGGCGGCGGTCACCCGGTGGGAGCACGCGGTGCAGGCGATGCCCCGGGAGGCGCTGGTGGCGGCGCTGCGGGCGGTGGGGGAGCGGCCCTCGCGGCTCGACCGGCTGGAGGAGATCCGGGTGCCCACCCTGATCATCACCGGCAGCGAGGACCGGATCCTCAACCCCCGCTGGTCGCTGGCGATGGCCCGCCGCATCCCCCGGGCGCGGCTGGCCGCCTTCCCCGGCGTGGGCCACGCCATCCCGATGGAGCGCCCGGTGGACGTGGCCGCCTGGATCCGGGGGCTGGAGACGGGCCGCTACCCCGGCGACCGGTGACTCTATCGGCCCGGGACGGGTCGTGCCACATTTCGGGGTCGCGCCCTCACCTCTCCCGGACCATGCCATGAAGATCCCCCAGCTTCTGCTCCGGCAGCTCTATACCTTCGGGTCGCTCACCAATGAACCGGGCGGCTTCCGCTTCAGCCTCAAGAACCGCCTCAGCGACGTGACCCTGACCCGGATCGTGCGGGTCAAGTTCGACCACCAGGAGTTCCCGGCCTCGATGCTCGAGGTGGACCTGGGCGACGGGCAGTGGCGGCCGGCCACCGAGGTGACCCCGGAGCAGCCCCGCGAGTTCGCGCTCCGGCAGGTGGCCCACCTGCGGGCGCGGGGGCACACCCTCCCCGACGGCACCCACGAGATCGAGATCGGGATCGAGGTGAAGGGGGTCGGCGCGCTGGCCTTCACGGTCAAGGACCACGTGGCGGAGCCGCAGGCCCGGCTGCGCTCGGTGCCCTACTCCAAGGACGACAACTACTCGCCGGCGGTGATCGCGGAGCGGCAGCGCTTCATCGAGAAGGTGAGCGGCGCCCGGCTGCAGCACCTCACCAAGTTCTCGTTCGACCCGCAGGTCACCAAGGGGAACATCGAGAATTTCACCGGGGTGGCCCAGATCCCGCTCGGCTTCGCGGGGCCCCTGCAGGTCAACGGCGAGCACGCGCAGGGGGAGTTCATCATCCCGATGGCCACCAGCGAGGGCACCCTGGTGGCGAGCTACAACCGCGGCATGAAGGTGCTCAACCTCTCCGGCGGGGTCACCTGCACCGTCCAGGGCGACCACATGCAGCGGGCGCCGGTGTTCGTCTTCGACTCGGCGCGCGAGGCCCGGGCCTTCCGCGACTGGGTGGACGAGCACATGGCCGAGGTGCGCCGCGAGGCGGAGGCGACCACCCGGGTGGGCAAGCTGCAGTACATCGACACCTACCTGGCCAGCAAGTTCGCCTACCTGCGGTTCAACTACTCCACCGGCGACGCCGCGGGCCAGAACATGGTGGGGCGCGCCACCTTCGCCGCCTGCAGCTGGATCCTCGACCACAACAAGACCATCCGCCGGTTCTACCTGGAGTCGAACCTCGCCACCGACAAGAAGGCGAGCCAGGTGAACCTCATGCGCACCCGCGGCAAGCGGGTCACCGCGGAATGCGTGATCAAGCGCTCGGTGCTGCTCGACGTGATGCGGGTGGAGCCGGAGAGCCTCTGCTATCACTGGGGCGTGGCCAACGTGGGCGCCATCCTCTCCGGCGCCAACAACAACGGCCTGCACTCCCCCAACGCCATCACTGCGATGTTCATCGCCACCGGGCAGGACGTGGCCAACGTGGCCGAGGGCTCGGCCGGCATCGTCTACGTGGAGCTCACCAAGGAGAAGGACCTCTACCTCTCGATCACCATCCCGTCGCTCATCGTGGCCACCCACGGCGGCGGCACCGGCCTCCCCACGCAGCGGGAGTGCCTGGAGATCCTGGGGTGCGTGGGCAAGGGGAAGGTGAACAAGTTCGCCGAGATCGTCGCGGGCGTGGTGCTGGCGGGCGAGATCTCGCTCGCGGCCGCCATCTCCTCGCTCGAGTGGGTCAGTTCGCACGAGGAGTATGGGCGCAATCGCTGAACAGGCCGCCGGGCAGGCGGAGGCACTCCGCGCCCGGGGCTTCGAGGTCATGCGGGAGGCCGGCACGCCCGGCCTCCTGCGCCGGCTGCTGATCACCTGGAAGCACTTCCTCGGGCTGCTCTTCGGCGGGCTGGCCGCGCACGTGCGGGCGCAGCGCGCGGAGGGCACCGGGCGGGGGCTCAAGTTCCTGCTGCTCCGCCTGCTCGCGGCGCTGACCACCCCCTTCGTGTCGCGGAGCCTGCGGCACGAGACCTTCGCGGTGCAGCTGCGGCGCCGCCTCGAGCGGCTCGGCCCCACCTACATCAAGCTGGGCCAGATCCTGAGCCTGCGGGAGGACCTGCTCCCCCGCCACATCACCAACGAGCTCAAGCACCTGCTCAACCGGCTCCCGGTGGTGCCGCTCCCCCGCATCGTCGGCCTCATCGAGCAGGACCTCAAGCGGCCGGTCGAGGAGCTCTTCCTCGACATCGACCCGGAGCCGCTCGGCTCCGCCTCCATCGGCCAGACCCACCGCGCCACCATGCTGGACGGCGAGCCGGTGATCATCAAGATCGTCAAGCCGGGCATCCGCGAGACGCTCGAGCGTGACGCGAAGCTGCTGCGCATGCTCGGCAGCATCCTCGAGCTGATCATCCCCCGGTTCCAGCCCCGGCAGCTGGTGAACGAGTTCTGCGACTACACCCTGCGCGAGGTCGACCTGCGCCGCGAGGCCGACAACGCCGAGAGCTTCGCCGCCAACTTCACCGACCTGCCCGACATCGTCTTCCCCGCCATCTACCGCTCCTGCTCCGGCCGCAGCGTGCTGACGATGGAGTTCTTCGACGGGATGAACCCCGACTCCCCGAAGGCGCAGGAGCTGCCCGAGGAGCAGCGGCGGCACCTCACCGAGATCGGCGCGCAGGCCATCATCCGGATGCTCTACAAGGACGGCTTCTTCCACGCCGACCTGCACCCCGGCAACCTGATCATCCTCCCCGGCCCGAAGATCGGGTTCATCGACCTGGGGATGGTCGGGCGGCTCGACGAGGAGCTGCGCCGCACCCTGCTCTACTACTACTTCGCGCTGGTGATGGGCGATGCGGAGAACTCCGCCCGCTACCTCTCCGCCATCGCCACCCCGGGCCCCGACGCCAACCCCAACGGCTTCCGTCGCGAGGCCTCGGAGATCGCCAACCGCTGGAAGCGCGCGTCGAGCTTCGAGGAGTACTCGCTGGGCCAGCTCATCCTCGACTCGGTCTCCCGCGGGGCGCAGTACGGGATGTACTTCCCGGTGGAGATGGTGCTGATGGTGAAGGCGCTGGTGACCTTCGAGGGCGTGGGCCACGTGCTGCTGCCGGGCTTCGACGTGGCGGAGGTGTCCAAGAAGCACATCCGCACCCTCTTCCTGCACCAGTTCTCCCCGCTCCGCCTGCTGGCCGAGGGGATGCGCGGCGCCCCCGACCTGGTCGACGCGATGGCCAAGATGCCGCTGCTGGTCACCGACGGGCTCCGGGTGCTGGAGAAGGTGGCGCGGCAGCCGACGGAGAACCCGCTCAAGGGGCTCCGCGGCACCCTGATCGCCGGCTCCTGCCTGGTGGCGGGCGCCATCTCGATGGGATTCGGCGCCCCCTGGCCGGTGTGGGGCGCGCTGTTCGTCATCGCCTTCTTCCTCGCCCTGCGGAAGGGCTGAGCGTGCGCGAGCCGGTCGCCGGCAACGACGCCATCTGGCTGCAGGACTCCGCCACCAACCTGATGGTGATCAACGCCGTGATCACCACCGACCGGCTGGATCTCGCCACCCTGCGCGAGGCCTTCCGGGTGCGGGTCATCGAGGCCGAGGGCGGCCGCCGGTACGACCGTTTTCACCAGCGGGTCCGGCGGGAGGGGGCGCGGCCCTACTGGGAGGATGACCCCGACTTCGACATCGCACGCCAGATCATCCCCGCGCGGGAAGCGGGCGTCGAGACCCGCGCGGCGCTGCAGCGCTATGTGGGCGAGGAAGCCGGCCGGCCCCTCCCGGCGGACCGCCCGCTGTGGCAGATCCAGCTGGTGGAGCAGTTCGAGGGCGACGGCAGCGCGCTGGTCGTGCGGGTGCACCACTGCATCGGCGACGGCATGGCGCTGGTGGCGGTGATCTTCGCCCTGATGGAGGAGATGACGGCCGAGCACCCCGCGGCGCCGGCCCGCGGCGGGATCCGCCCCTCGGCGGGGGCGCCGGGGCGCGGCCTGCTCAAGGCCCTGCTCATCCCCCTCGCCGCGCCGGGCATCCTGATCAAGCGGCTGCTCTGGTGGCCCGACCGCCACGCACTCCACGGGCCGGCCGTGTCGGGGAAGAAGGTGGTGGCCTGGACCGCCCCGCTCGACCTCGCGGTGGTCAAGGCCGCCAAGAACCGGCTGGGCGCCACGGTCAACGACGTGCTGATGGCCTCGGTGTCGGGCGCGGTGAGCCGCTACCTGGCGCGGCACGCGGGCCAGTCCATCACCCAGTTCCGCATCTCCATGCCGGTCAACGTGCGCCGCCCCGACGCCCCGCTCCGGCTGGAGAACCGCTTCGCGGCGGTGCCCCTCACCCTGCCGGCCGGGATCAGCGACCTCGGCACTCGAGTCACCGCCGTGAAGGCGCGGATGGACGAACTCAAGCGCTCGGTGGCGCCGATCGTGGTCTACGGCATCCAGGTCACCCTGCTGACCGTGCTGCCGCACGGGGTCAGCCGCTGGCTGATCGACTTCCTCGCCAACAAGTGCACCGCGGTGGTGACCAACATGCCCGGGCCCCAGCGGCTGGTGACGCTGGCGGGGCGACAGGTGCGCGGCATGATGTTCTGGGTGCCCCAGCGGGCGGACATCGGGGTGGGGATCTCGGTGCTGAGCTTCGCCGGCAAGGTGCAGGTGGGGGTCATCGCCGACGCGCGGCTGCTGCCCGACGCGGGGCTCCTGGTCGAGGCCTTCGAGGAGGAGTTCGCGGCGCTACGGGCGCTGTAGCCGCGCGCGCCGACGCGTCGGCGCCGGCCGTTCCAGCCGCGCCAGCACCCCCGACAGCCGCGCCGCGAGCTTCCCGCCGCTCCGCCCGTTCACCAGCCCCACCCCATCCCACACGCTGCGCGCCTCGTCGGCCAGGATCTCGGTGCGCAGGCGGTACCCGTGCCGCGCCAGCACCGGGGCCAGCGCGTGGCGCCGCCGCCAGAGGTCCCGCCGGGTGGCGCGGTAGCCGATCTCGCACACCTCGCGGCGGCTCTTGAAACTGAAGATGTTGCTGAAGAAGAGCCGATACTCGCTCCGCTCCGGTTCGAGGAGCACCACGTCCGTGCCGGGGAAGTGGCTGCGGTAGCGCGCCATCCCCACCACCATCCGGCTGTGGATCAGGGTGCGGAAGGTCTGCGACAGGATGGCCGGCATGCCCCGCTTGAGCAGCGCCCCGGGCTGCAGGGCGCCGCTGGCCTCCCCCTCCGCCACGTTCACCGGGACCAGCGGATTCACGCAGAAGAGCAGCTTGGCCCCGTGTTCCAGGGCCACCGAGGCGTGCACGGTCTTGAGCAGCACCCCGTCCACGCACAGCCGCCCGTTGACCTCCACCGGCGGGTAGAGGCCGGGGACCGCGGTGCTCGCCTGCACCGCCCGGCTGATGGGCACCCGGTCCCACCCCGGGCCGCCGAAGACGATCGGCGCCCCGGCCTCGAGGTCGGCGGCGATGACGAACAGTCGCTGCCGCAGCTTGCGGAAGTCGTCGGTGCGGCCGCGGCGGCCGAACATCGCCTCCAGGTACCGCCGGATCGGTTCGTTGTCGAAGAGGCCGAGCGGGAGGGCGCGGGTGAGCCGGGTCAGCGACTCGACCAGCGTCTGGTCCTCGGGAGACCGGGTGAACTGCCACAGCGCGTCGGCGAAGAGCCTGGGCAGCTGCACGCCGCGCCGGGCCCACTCGCGATACGCCGGGATGAAGAAGGTGGCCGGGTCGAACGGGGTATCGTCCGACGTGTCGGCCACCAGCGCCCGGACCAGCTGGACGGTGTCCTGCCCGTTGGCGAGCGAGGCGGCCAGGAACGCCCCCGCGCTGACGCCGACGTAGACACCGCAGTCCGTCAGGGCGAGCCCTTCGACCGCCTCCTCGAGGGCCCGGAGGGCGCCGACCTCGTACACGGCGCCCGCCGGTCCGCCGCCGGCCAGGGCGAGCCCCAGCCGGCGGTTGTGCCGTCCCCGCCTGACGGTGGGCACGGCCGCCTCACCTAGGCCCCGACCGCCTCGGCCCGGGCGGGACGGCGGGTCTTCCCGCGCGCCTTGCCGCGGCTCTTGGCCACGACCTTGGTGAGCTCCTCGACCCGCTTGGTCAGGGTCGCGATCTCCTTGCGGGTGGGCACGCCCAGCCGGTGCATCGCGTTGGTCATCCCGGCCTCGATCGGAGTGGCGATCTTCGCCACGGCGGTCCGGGCCTCGCCCCGCATGTCCTCGGCCCGGCTCACCAGGGTGTGGATGCGCGCCTTGTTGAGCTTCTCCATCCCCTCACCCTTCTTCACCAGCTGCTGGAACAGCTTGCCGCCCTCTTCGCCCGCCAGGGCAAAGGCGCCCAGGCCCGCGAGCCAGATGTCGTGCGCCGACTCCTTGAACATCGGGAGCGCCTGGGCCTTCTTGGTGGTCTTCTTCGCCATACATCCTCCTGGGTACCCGGCACTCGGGCCGGTCGTGCTATGGGTGACGTGCGCGCGTGTTACCGGGTTTCCGACGTCCGCGGCCGGCGGGTAGCCCGCCGGGCCTTCGGTTGGTGCGTCTCCAGCTCGCCGAGGGAAGCCTCCAGCTCCGCCAGCCGGAACCGCAACAGGTCCAGCTCCTCCTGCATCCCCGTCACCGGGGTGATCTTCTCCACCGACGCGCGGACCAGCCGGTCCACGCCGGACTGCACCGTCTCCACGCCCTCCTGGATGGCCCGTCCGCCGCGCCGGATCACGTCGTGCAGGAACTCGCTCGGCAGGAACGAGACGCCGCGCTTGTGGTCCTCATAGATGATCTGGGCCAGCGTCTGGGCGGTCACGTCCTCGTGGCTCCCGCTGTCCACCACCCGGAGCTCCTGGCCCTCGCGGATCCAGAGGGCGATCTCGTCGAGCGAGACGTACCGGCTCTCCTCGGTGTCATAGAGCTTGCGGCTCCCGCCGCCATACCGCTTGATGAGCCGGATCATGCTGCGCCTCCATTCGGGACGCCAGCAATATACCGCACTGCGGCATAAACGCAAGCCCCGGATACCGCAGTGCGGCAAGTATCGGTCGGAGCGGGAGTTGGCGGGGGTGACCCCGCCAGCGGGCGGAACTACGCCAGCTGGTCGGTGAGGAGGCCGCCCAGCGCGGCGAGGCCGGCCAGGTCGGCGGGGGGAGCCGCCTGCAGCGGAAGGGCGAGCAGCGGCTCTCCCTTGGCGAGCAGGGCGCGGAGCCGGGCGAGGCCCCGCGCGTCGCGCTCCCCGAGGAAGCGGAACAGCGCCATGCCGGCGGCGCATTCGGGCGGCACCGGGGCGCCGTCGGCGACCTCGGGGTGGAGCTGGTTGACGACCAGCGGGCCCACCCGGTGGCCGGCCTCCCGCAGCTTGCGGGCGAAGAACATCGTGTCGGGAATCCGGTCCTCCCCGGGACCGCTCACCAGCACAAAGAGCGTGTCCGGCGCCCGCAGCAGCTTGCGGACCTCGCCGGCGCGGGCGCGGAAGCCGCCGTACAGCGGCGCAAAGGCCCGGAAGAACTCCACGGTATCGTGGAGCAGGCGCACGCCGATGAGGCGGTCGGCGATCCCCTCGGCGCCCCTGGCCGCGAGCCGCAGCGGCAGCGCCGCCAGCCCGCCCCCCTCCTCCCACCAGGGCGCCAGCGCGATCTTGACCGCCCCGCTGTCGAGGAAGCCCACGATGCGGTCGGGCGCCTCGAGGAAGTCGAGTGCCTGCCGGGTGGGTGGGGTATCGAGGATGACCCGATCGTACTTCCCCTCCGACTCCACCTCGAAGAGCCGTTCCACCGCCATGTACTCGAGGATGCCGGCGAGGTTGCCGGCGAGGTCGCGGTAGAAGCGGTTCTGGTAGATGCGATTGGCCGCCGCGGGGCTCGGGGCGTAGCGCTTGATGAGGCGGTCAAAGGTGGCACGGGCATCGAGCAGCGCCACGTCGAGATCGCCCCGCACGCCGGCCACCTTCACGGGATGGTCCTTCGCCTCCTCACCCACGCCGAGGGCATCCTTGAGCCGGAGCGAGGGGTCGAAGGTCATCACGAGGGTGCGGGCCCCCTCGGCGGCGGAGACCAGCCCCATCGACGCGGCCAGCGTGGTCTTGCCCACGCCCCCGGCCCCCACCACCACCAGCAGTCGCTGGTCGAGCACGCCGAGCTGGCTCATGGGAGCGGCAGCTCCATCAGCTGCACCACGCGGTCGAGCAGCGCGGGGCCACGGGTGAGCGGCAGGAGGGGGAGCTCGAGCCGCGGTCCCTTCCACGCCTGCCGGATGCGGGCCAGCTCGCGCTCGTTGACGGCGCGACGTTCGCGCCAGAGGGAGAGGCTCGGCGACTCCGCGGCCGGGCGGCTTGGCGGGCCGGCCGGGAACTCGGGGTACAGGCCGTTCACCACCACCGCCTCGGGCGGGCGTCCCATGCGCTGCTTGAGGAGCGCGATCAGCTCCAGCGTCTCCTGCACCGGCATCTCCTCCGCCAGCGTGGCGATCATCACCCCGCAGGCGTTGGGATCGGCGATGAAGCGCGCCAGCTGCTGCGACATCTCGCCCAGCTGGCCGCCGGCCACCACCTCCGCCAGGTGCAGCGGGGCCGTGAGCATCGAGACCCCGTGACCGGTGGCGGGCGCGTCGAGCACCACCACGTCGGCGGAGTGGCGGTACTCGCCCAGGACGGTCCGGAGGGCGTAGCCGAGCACCGCCATCTCCTTGAGCCCGGGGGCGCCGGCCACCGACTGCTGAAACACCTGGCTGCCGATGATCCGGTTGGCGAGCGGCGCGAGCGGGACCTTCTCGCGCACCAGCGACTCGATCACGGCGTGGGGCTGGAGGTTCTGGAGTCCGAGCTTCGGGGAGACCTTGATAATGGCGCCGGCGGAGGGCTCGGTGCCGAACAGCTGGTGCAGGCTCTCGCGGGGATCGATCTCGAGCAGCAGCGTCTTGCGGCCGGCGGCGGCCAGCAGGCGGCCAATCGCGGCCGTGAGAGTCGTCTTTCCGACGCCTCCCTTGCCCGTCACCACGATGAGGCGGCGGCGCGCGAGCTGCTGGATGAGCTTCATGAAGGTGTGGGCATGGCCGGTTGCCCGCCGAAGCTACCACCGACCGTGATGCGGGCCAAGTCGGCGTTCAACGTCTCGTCAAGAGTGCTTGCGGCCACCTGAGCCGCCCCATACGCTTCGGCGTGCGCGATACCTACGATTACGTGATCATCGGCTCCGGTTTCGGCGGGAGCGTGTCCGCGATGCGGCTGGCGGAGAAGGGGTACCGGGTGCTCCTGCTGGAGCGCGGCCGCCGCTTCGCGGACGACGAGTTCGCCCCCACGACCTGGCACCTCCCCCGTTACCTCTGGGCGCCGAGCCTCGGCTGCCACGGCATCCTGCAGATCAGCGCCTTCCGCAATGTCTTCGTGCTGCACGGCGCCGGCGTCGGCGGCGGCAGCCTGGGCTACGCCAACGTGCTGATGGAACCCGGCAGCGAGGCGTTCGACTCCCCGGCGTGGCGGCGGCCGGTGGCGTGGGGCGAGGCGCTCAAGCCGCACTACGCCGAGGCCCGGCGGATGCTCGGCGTGGCCGAGAATCCGCGGTTGTGGCCGGCGGATCACCTGCTGCGGCAGATCGCCACGGACATGGGGCGGGGCGAGAGCTTCCGGCCGGTGCCGGTGGGCACCTTCTTCGGGGCGCCGGGCCAGGAGGGGATGGAGGTGCCCGATCCCTACTTCGGCGGCGAGGGGCCGGCGCGTCGGGGCTGCACCCACTGCGGCGGCTGCATGGTGGGGTGCCGCTACAACAGCAAGAACACCCTGCCCAAGAACTACCTCCACTTCGCCGAGAAGTGGGGCGCCGACATCCGACCCGACACCACGGTACGCGACATCCGCCCGCTGGCGGGGCTGCAGCCCGACGGCGCACGCTACGAGGTGCACCACCAGCGGAGCCGCGGCTGGAGCCGGCCCCACGGGGCGCCGATCCGCGCCCGGCATGTCATCGTGTCCGCCGGCACCCTCGGCACGCTGCGGCTGCTGTTCCGTTGCCGTGATCGCACCCGTTCCCTCCCCGCGATCTCGCGGCGGCTGGGGACGATGGTGCGCACCAACAACGAGGCGCTGCTGGGCAGCGTCTCGCGCACCGCCGCGACAGATTACTCGCAGGGGATCGCGATCACGTCGATCTTCCGCGCCGACAACGTCACCACGATCGAGCCGGTGCGGTACCCCGCCGGGAGCTCGGCCATGCGGCTCCTGGGCGGGCCGATGATCGACTCGGGGGGGCTGCTGTCGCGGCTGGGGCAGTCGGTGCTGGAGATCGTGCGGCGGCCCGGCGACTTCCTGCGCACCCACCTGCTGCCGGGCTGGGCGGAGCGGACCACGATCCTGCTGGCGATGCAGTGGGAGGACAATCGCATCCGGCTCCGGCCGGGGCGGAGCCTCTTCACCGGCTTCCGCGATGACCTGGTGTCGGAGCCGGACCGCGAGGCGACGATCCCCACCAAGATCGAAGTCGGCCACCAGGTGACCCGGACCTTCGCCGCGCGCTCGGGCGGCATCGCGATGGGGTCGGTGAACGAGGCGCTGTTCGACATCCCGATGACGGCGCACATCCTGGGCGGGGTGCCCTTTGGCGCCGACGCCGAGGAGGGGGTCATCGACGCGGACTGCCAGGTGCACGGCTACCCGGGGCTCTATGTAGTGGACGGCTCGATCATGCCGGCCAATCCCGGCGTCAACCCGAGCCTCACCATCACGGCATTGGCCGAGTACGCCATGAGCCGGGTGCCGGCCGCGGCCCGGGCGCGCGCGGCCACCGGCTGATGCGGGCCGAGCGCGTCACGGCGGAGGCCCTGGCGTCGGGCGACCGCGACGGGCTGGCGGGCGCGGTGCTGCTGGCGCCGGTGCGGCTCGGGGCGGAGCTGATCGCGAAGGGCACGCGGCTGGACGCGGAGGCATCCCGCCAGCTGCATGAGGCGGCGCAGGGCGGGCGGCTCCCGGCCTCCCTCCGCCTGGCCTGGCCCGACCCGGGTGACTTGCACGAGGACGCCGCCGCCGCCGCGCTCGCCGGTGCGATCGCCGGCCCGGGGGTGGCGCGCGGCGCCCCGCGGCAGAGCCGGGTGGACCTCACCGCGCGCACCGACGGGGTGCTGCGGGTGCAGGTCGAGGCGCTGGCGCGGCTCAACCGGGTGGATCCGCTGGAGGTCTTCACCCTGTTCCACGGCCAGGCGGTGCGCGCGGGCCAGGTGGTGGCGAGCGCCAAGGTGGCCCCGCACCTCGTGGCAGGGCACGCGGTGGCCGCGGGGATCGCGGTCGCGCGGGCGTCGGCCCCGCTGGTGGACGTCGCGCCATACCTGCCCCTGCCCGTCGCGGCGATCGCGGCCGAACCGCTGGCCACGGGCGCCCTGGAGCGATTCGAGGGCGCGGCGCGGGCCAAGGTCGAGGGGCTCGGCGGGACATTCGTGGGGTGTTACCCGGCAGCCCGCCGGCCCGGCGACACGGACGAGGCGATGGGCCTCGGCGCCGTGCTGGATGACCTCGGCGCGCGCGGGGTGCGCATCCTCCTGGTGGGCGGGGTCTCCGCGGGCGATCCCCTTGCCCCGATGTTCGAGGCGCTGGCCACGCGCGGTGGGGCAGTCGTCCGCCGCGGGGTGCCGGCCCATCCCGGCTCCATGATCTGGTTCGGGCGGCTGGGCGGCGCCACCTTGATGGGGCTGCCGCAGTGCGGGATGTTCAGCATGGCGACCGCCGCTGACCTCGTGCTGCCGCGGCTGCTCACCGGCGAGATGATCACCGCCGACGCCCTGGCCGACCTGGGCCACGGCGGGCTGCTGGGCCGCGAGATGCGGTTCCGCCTGCCCGACTACGCCAGGGAGCTGGAGACCCCCGCCGACCCATGACCCACACCGTCGACTCCATCCAGGCGGGCCTCGCCGCGCAGGGGTACATCGCCGACCGCGAGCTCTGCACCGCGGTGTTCCTCTCACTCACCCTGGGCCGCCCGCTCCTGCTCGAGGGGGAGGCCGGCGTGGGCAAGACCGAGGTGGCGCGGGTGCTGGCCCGCCTGCTCGGCACCGAGCTCATCCGGTTGCAGTGCTATGAGGGCATCGACGTGAGCACGGCGGTGTACGAGTGGGACTACCCGCGGCAGATGCTCGAGATCCGGCTGCTCGAGGCGCGGGGCGAGGCCAAGGGCGCCGCCACCCGGGACATCTTCAGCGAGGCGTTCCTGCTGCGGCGCCCGCTGCTCCGGGCGATCGAGCCGCGCGCCGGCGACCCGCCGGTGCTCCTGATCGACGAGGTGGACCGGGCCGACGAGGAGTTCGAGGCGTTCCTGCTCGAGCTGCTGAGTGACTTCGCGATCACGGTGCCCGAGATCGGGACGCTGCGGGCGGAGCGCCCCCCGCGGGTGATCCTCACCTCCAACCGCACCCGCGAGATCCACGACGCCCTCAAGCGGCGCTGCCTGTACCAGTGGATCGACTACCCGACGGCGGAGCGGGAACTCGCCATCCTGCTGGCACGGCAGCCGCAGGTGCCGGAACTCCTGGCGGGGGAGGTGGTGAGATTCGTGCAGCGGCTCCGGCAGGCCGACCTCACCAAGGTGCCGGGGATCGCCGAGACCCTCGACTGGGCCGCGGCGCTGGTGGCCCTGGGCGCCAGCCGGCTCGAATCCGGGCAGGTGAACGAGACGCTGGGCGTGCTGCTCAAGTACCAGGAGGACGTCTCCGCCATGAAGGGTGCCGGTGCCCGCGGCCTGCTGGACGAGATCCGCGCCTCCTGACCCTCCCCCCCGCTTCATCGCCAGACCAGAGGAGGATTCCATGCGGTACGCCTTCGCAGGACTCGCACTGCTCTCCGTGGCCCTCGGCGCGACGGCGCTCGCCGCGCAGGGCCCGAGCCGTGATGAACGCCCGATCCGGAGCTGGAGCGAGGAGCAGCGGGACAAGGCCGAGCACGCGCTGTACCAGGACCACGACTGCCGGGCCGCGCTGCGGCAGGTCAATGCCGCGTACGATCGTGGCACGCGCAGCCGCGCCCCCATGGATCCGCGCATCGCGCTGGTGAAGGCGCGGGCGCACGATTGCCTTGGCCAGCTCCCCGCCGCCGTGGCCGCCTACGGGCTCCATGATGCCCTGAGCGGGACGCCCACCGAGGAGGACGCCGGCCTGGCCGGTGCCTGCCGCGCGCTGACGGGACCCGAGGGCCTCCCCGCCGATCCAGCCGCCCGGGAGGCGCTCCGGGTGCGCCTGGCGGAGGAGGCCACCGGGGTGCGGCGCGTGCTGCGCCGGGCGGCGTGGGAGGCCGGCACCTCGCCGACCGGCGAGTCGTTAGCCTACAGCAGCCAGCAGCGCCTCATGAGCGGGGGCGGGCCCGACGGCACGACCATGAGCCGCAACCAGATCGCGGCGCTGTGGCCACGGTACATCTCCGCGTGGCAGAACGTGCCGGCCCACACCGCGCAGGGGTACCGGACGAGCAACCGGACCCGCTACCTGGCGGCAAGCGACGATATGGAGCGTCACCTGGCGGAGCTGGACGCGACGCTCATCTGCCTCGAGGTGGTGCGCTGACTGGTGACGAGGCGCTGACGGGCCTCGACGGCGAGGCCCTCGCGGCCAACTGCATCGTGTTCGGCCGCCTGCTGCGGCGCGCCGGGCTCGCGGTGGACCCGGACCAGACCCGGACCTTCACGCAGGCCCTGGGACTGCTCGGCGTGGCGCGGAAGGGGGACGTGCGGGCCGCGGGCCGGGCGATCTACGTGCGGCGGCGCGAGGACCGGCCCACCTTCGACGAGGCATTCGAGCTGTTCTGGCGGCGTCGCGCCTACGGGAGCGCGCTCGCGGGGCGGCTGCCGCGGCTGGTGCAGAGCGAGCGGCGGCCCGGCGGGCTCGACCTCTCCGCCGACACCGGCCTGGGCGCGGAGCGGCGCGCACCGGTGGAGATCCTCGTGCCGCGGGGCAGCTCCAGCCTGGAGCGGCTGCGGCTGGCCGACTTCGGCGAGCTCACCGCCGCGGAGGAGCGCGACGCCCTCCGCATGATCAGCGCGCTCCGGCCCCGGCTGCCGCTGCGCCCGGCGCGGCGGGGGCGGGTGGCCCGCCATGGCGGCCGCCTCGCGATGCGACGGATGCTGCGCCGTTCGCTCGCCACCGGGGGGCAGCCGCTCGCCTGGCGCTGGATCCGCCGCACCCGCCGCCCCCGCCCCATCATCCTGATCTGCGACATCAGCGGCTCGATGGAACGCTACAGCCGGTTCCTGCTCCGCTTTGCGCACGCGCTGGCGCGCAGCGGCGCGCCGGTGGAGGTCTTCGTCTTCGGCACCCGGCTGACCCGGATCACGCGCCAGCTCCGGGTGCGCAGCGCCGACGAGGCGCTGCGCCGGGTGGCGCACACGGTGGTGGACTGGAGCGGGGGGACGCGCATCGGGGAGTCGCTCCGGGAGCTCAACCTGCGGTGGGCCCGGCGCACCATCCGGAGCGGCGCGGTGGCGCTGCTGGTCTCCGATGGCTGGGAGCGGGGCGACCCCGCGCTGCTGGAGCGCGAGATGGCCCGGCTCAACCGGAACACGCACCGGCTGGTGTGGCTGGACCCGCTGGCCAGTCGCGCCGGTTTCGAGCCGCTCACCCAGGGACTGGTGGCCGCGCTGCCGCACGTGGACGACTTCCTGCCCTGCGCGAACATCGCGTCGCTGGAGCGGCTGGCGGTGGTGCTGGGAGGGGTGCAGCAGGGGAGCGGGAAAGCGGTTGCTCAGTCGATCCGGACGTCGCTCACGCCACCCCGCACCAGTCGGCCAGGAACACCGCCACCACCTTGATGGCGGTGATCAGCTCCTCGAACTCCAGGTACTCGTCCGGCGCGTGGGCCACGCGGATGTCGCCGGCGCCGTACATCACGCAGGGCATCCCGCCGAAGGCGACGAAGTGCCGCATGTCGGCGCCGTAGGTGGCGGCCTCGACCGGGGCCTCGCGGCCGGTGACGGCGCGATGCGCGGCGCGGATGGCGCCGGCGAGCGGCGCGTGGGCGGGCGTCTCCGCCGCGATGAACTGCCCGCCGAAGTAGGTGATCACCGGCGGATGCTCGCGAAGCCACGGGTCCATCGCCGCCACCCGCATGATGCGCTCGGCCACCAGCCCCTTGAACGCCTCGAGTTCCTCCCCCGGCAGGAAGCCCACGCGAATCTCCGCCTCGAGGATCTCCGGCACCGTGCTGGCCCAGTTGCCGGCCCGCACCACGCCGACGTTGATGGGCACCTTGTTGGGGAAGACGTCGTACAGCGGGTGGCGCAGGGTGAGGTTCCGCTCCTGCTCCAGCCGCTGCAGGTCCTGGAAGATGGGGATGAACTTCTCCAGCGCGGAGACGCCCTCGTCGCGGGTGGCGGCGTGGGCGGAGCGGCCGGTGATCGTCAGGCGGAAGACCAGCGAGCCCTCGCAGGCGGTGACCAGGGCCAGCTGGGTGGGCTCCGTGACCAGCGCCGCGTCGGCGCGGTAGCCGCGGAGCACGGTGGCCAGCGCCCCGATCCCGCCATCTTCCTCGCCCACCGTGGCGGCGATCGTCACGTCGCCCTGGAGCCGGAGGCCGCAGGCCTCGAGGGCGTCGAGCGCGGCCAGGTGGGTGGTGAGGCCGCCCTTCATGTCGCAGCTGCCGCGGCCGTAGACGCGACCGTTCACCAAGTGCGCGGCGAAGGGGGGCTGGGTCCAGAGGGAGTGATCGCCCTCCGGCACGGTGTCGATGTGCGCGTTGAGGAGGATCGACCGGCCGCCGCCGGCGCCGGCCCGCCGGCCCACCACGTTGTTGCGCCCGGCGTAGCCCGGCTGCTCGCCGACGTGCTCGAGGTAGGGGAGCATCTCCTCCGCCGTGGCGGCCCAGCTCTCGGTGGCCAGCCCCCGCTCGCGGAAGGTCGTGGCCACCCGTTCGCCCATGGCCCCCTCGGTGCCGGTCACCGAGCGCACCCGCACGTACGACTGGTGCAGCGCCAGGATCCGGTCCCGGGCCGCCTCGACGGCCTGGTGGATGGACGCGACGCGCTGGGATGGGGAGGTGCCGCTCACCGGAGGCTCCGAGGCTCGAGGATTCGGCCCCAAAGGTAACCACCCGCGGGGACCTTGCCGAAGCCCGCCGATCTCGCGAGACTCGGGCAGCGACTCCCCCACCCGGACCGGCCCATGCGTGACCTCCTCACCGACTACCAGCGCCTGCGCGACACCGGCGCGCCCGTGGGCCGCGCCGTGGTGACCAGCGTGTGGGGCTCTGCCCCGCGCCCCGAGGGCGCCTGCCTCCTCGCGACCGCGACCGGCGGGATCGCCGGCTCGGTCTCGGGCGGCTGCGTGGAAGGCGCCACGGTGGCCGAGATCCAGGAGGCGATCGCGCGGGGCACGCCGAAGCTGGTCACGTTCGGGGTAAGCGACGAGACGGCCTGGTCGGTGGGGCTGGCATGCGGGGGAACGATCAGGGTGTGGGTGGAGGGCGAGGTCTCGGCCCGTGTCCTCGCGGCAGCCCGAGGAGAGGGCGGCACGATCGTCGGGACCCTCACGGGTGGCGAGGCGGGGAGCGGCGGCTCGCTCACCGTGGACGAGACGGGAACCGTGGATGCCGATCCGGGGCTCGCGTGGCTCGGCGACGCGGTCCGGGCGCCGGCGCTGGCGGCGCTCCGCCGGGAGCAGAGCACCACGGTGGAGGTCCCCACGCCGGCTGGTGGGAGCTGCGCGGTGTTCCTGGAGGTCTTCCCCCGGCGGCCGGTGCTGTTCGTCATCGGCGCGGTGCACATCGCCCTGGCGCTGGTGCCGCTGGCCCGGGCGCTGGGCTGGCATACGGTGGTGGCCGACGGCCGCGCCGCGTTCCTCACCCCCGAGCGCTTCCCGGGCGCCGACCAGCTGGTGGCCGCGTGGCCGGAGGAGGCGTTCCGGCAGGTGGGCATCACCCCCGCCACCTACGTCTGCCTGCTCTCCCACGATCCCAAGTTCGACGAGCCGGCGCTGCGCATCGCGCTCCGCTCCGCCGCCCCGTACGTGGGCGCCATCGGCTCGAAGAAGACGCAGGCGAAGCGCCGGGAGCGGCTGGCTGCCGAAGGCTACACCGCCGCCGAAGTGGCGAAGCTCTTCGGCCCGATCGGCCTCGACCTGGGCGGCCGGGCGCCGGCGGAGACGGCGCTGGCGATCCTGGCGCAGGTGACGGCGGTGCGCTACGGCGGCGGGGCGGTTGCCAAGTAGCCGATCCGGCCGCATTCTCTCGCCGTGCCCCCAGCCCCACCCCGCGCGACCCCTCCGCGCCAGATCTTCCTGACCGGCGGCACCGGCTACATGGGCCGCCGCCTGGCGGAGCGGCTGGTGGCGCGGGGCCATGCGGTGCGCGCGCTGGCCCGCGCCGGCTCGGAGGCACGGCTGCCCGGGGGCGTGGAGGTGGTGCGGGGCGACGCGCTGCACGGATTGTCCTACGCGGCGCGGGTGGCACCGGCCGAGACCTTCATTCACCTGGTCGGTGTGTCGCACCCCTCCCCGGCCAAGGCGCAGCAG
The DNA here is from genome assembly GCA_016713785.1 of Gemmatimonadota bacterium. NCBI lineage: Bacteria > Pseudomonadati > Gemmatimonadota > Gemmatimonadota bacterium. The sequence goes on from JADJOM010000003.1 coordinate 2,306,164, forward strand.
TTCCTCTCGGTGGACCTGGCCTCGGTGGCGGCGGCGGTGCCGGCGGCGGTCACGGCGGGCGTGCGGCACTTCCTCTATGTCAGCGTGGCCCATCCGGCCCCGCTGATGCAGGCGTACATCGCCGCGCGGGTCCGGGCCGAGGCCCTGATCCGTGACAGCGGACTCCCCGCCACGATCCTCCGGCCCTGGTACGTGCTGGGCCCGGGGCACTGGTGGCCGGTGCTGCTCACCCCGTGGTACGCCCTGGGCCGGGTGCTTCCGCCGACACGCGAGGGCGCGCGCCGGCTCGGCCTGGTGACGCTCGACCAGATGCTCGCGGCGCTGGTGGCCGCGGTGGAGGCGCCGGCCGACGGCTGGCGCGTCGTGGACGTTCCCCATATCCAGCGATCCCGCCCATGATCCGTGTCACCCGCGTGCTCTCCCTGGCCCTGCTGTGCGCCGCGCCCCTCGCCGCCCAGCGCGACACGATGGGGCTCCGCCCCGCCTTCCGGCTCATCGACCGCTACGCCGAGCAGATGATGCGCGAGGCGGGAACCCCGGGCCTGGCGCTGGCGCTGGTGGACCGGCGCGGGCTGCTCCTGGTGCGCACCTACGGCTGGGCGGACCGTGAGCGGCGCATCCCGGTGAGCGCCGAGACCCGGTTCCAGATCGGCAGCATCAGCAAGAGCTTCACGGCGGTGGCGCTGATGCAGCTGCGGGCGGAGGGCAGGTTTGACCCGATGCTCCCGGCGCAGCGCTACCTGCCCTGGTTCACCCCGAAGACGAAGTGGCGCCCGGTGACCGGCCACGACCTGATGACCCACACCTCGGGCATCACCCGCGATCGCGACGACATCCCGTCCAGCCCGGCGCAGGCGTGGAAGGCGCGGGAGCGGACCATGGGCTCCGCGCCGGGGGCACGCTGGGAGTATTCCAACATCGGCTGGCAGGTGATGGGGCAGGTCCTGATGAAGCTGGACGGCGGCGACTACGGCGAGATCATCCGGCGCCGCATCCTCACGCCGCTTGGCATGACGCGGACCGACCCGACCTTCAGCAACGCCACCCGCCTCACGATGGCCACGGCGTATACCGGGCTGTACGACGACCGCCCCGAGCACCCCGGCGACCCGCAGGTGGTGGCGCCCTGGATCGAGTACGGCTCGGGCGACGGGGCGCTGGTCTCCACCGCCCCCGACATGGCGCGCTACCTCACCATGCTGCTCAATCGCGGCGCCACCCCGACCGGCCGGATCCTCGAGGAGGCCGACTGGCAGCGGATCATGGCGCCGCATGCCCGGACCGGGGAGGGCGAGGGCACCTATGGCTACGGGATGTTCGGGGGCGCCCTCAACGGCAAGCCGATCTTCTCCCACAGCGGCGGGATGCTCGGCTTCACCAGCATGATGATCGGCGAGCCGCAGCTCGGCATCGGCGCCGTGGCCTTCGTGAACGGCCCGGGCAGCGCCGGCGGCGTGGCAGGATTCGCGGTGCGTGCCCTCTCGGCCGCCATGACCGGCGACAGCCTCCCCGACCTTCCGGCCCCGGACAACCCGCTGGCGACGGCCAACGCCGGCGACTACGCCGGCACCTTTACCAGCCCGACGGGCGATTCCCTGGTCTTCACCGCGGCCGGTGACTCGTTGCTGCTGGTCCGCGACACCGTGGTGGCCCTGCTCAGCTACGGCGATGACACCTTCCTCGGTCCCCGCCCGGACTTCGCCATCTTCCCGATTGCGTTCCATCGTGACAGCGCGGGCGCTGTCACCGAGGTCAGCGTGGGCGGTGCCTGGTATCGCAATGCCCGGTACCGCGGGCCCACCCGCTGGAGCACGCCGAGGCTCTGGGACGCCTACGTGGGGCACTACCGGATCATGCAGCCGTGGGAACCCAACTTCCGCATCATCCACCGGAAGGACCGGCTCTACTGGGTGAGCCCCGGCGGCTCGGAGGAGCTGCTGACGCTGCTCCCCACGGGGGAGTACCGCGTCGGCGACCCGCTCTCGGCCGAGCGGATCCGGTTCGGGCCGGTGGTGGACGGCCAGGTGCTGCAGGTGACGTTTTCCGGGATGGAGTACTACCGATATTTCGTGGAGTAGGCGGCGCGGCGGCGCTCTCGTGCCGCCCGCCGCGCACCGCCTTCCGCCTTCATCGCCCTGACCGCCCCCTGGGAGCCCCCATGCGCCCCGCCGTCCTGCTCGCCCTCCTGCTCACCGCCTGCGGCGGTCCGGGCTACGACGTCATCATCCGCGGCGGCACGGTGTACGACGGCAGCGGCGCCGCGGCGGTGGTGACCGACGTGGGCCTCCGGGGCGACAGCATCGCCGCGGTCGGCGATCTCTCCAGGGCGCGGGCCCGGCAGGTCATCGACGCCACCGGCCTGGCGGTGGCGCCGGGGTTCATCAACATGCTGAGCTGGGCCACCGAGGCGCTGCTGATTGACGGCCGCTCGCAGAGCGACCTGCGGCAGGGGGTCACGCTCGAGGTGTTCGGCGAGGGGGAATCCATGGGTCCCCTCTCCGACAGCATGAAGGCCGAGTACCTGGCCGGGATGGGCGAGGTGAGGTTCCCGATCACCTGGACCACCCTGGCCGGGTATCTCGACACCCTGGTGGCGCAGGGCGTGTCCACCAACGTGGCCAGTTTCGTCGGGGCGGCGACGGTGCGGCAGCACGTGCTGGGGCACGCGTCGCGCGCGGCCACGCCGGAGGAGCTGGCGCGGATGGCGGCGCTGGTGGACCAGGCGATGCAGGACGGCGCGGTCGGGCTCGGCAGCTCGCTCATCTACGAGCCGGGGATGTTCGCCACCACCGAGGAGCTGGTGGCGCTGAGCAAGGTGGTGGCGCAGTACGACGGCCTCTACATCTCCCACATCCGCAACGAGAACGACTCGCTGCTCGACGCGGTGGACGAGTTCCTGCGCATCGCGCGGGACGCGGGGGTGCGGGCGGAGATCTATCACCTCAAGGCGGCGGGCCGCGCCAACTGGGGGCGGATGGACACCGTGCTCGCGCGGATCGACTCCGCCCACCGGGCGGGGCGCACGATCACCGCCGACATGTACACCTACCCCGCGAGCGCCACCGGCCTCGACGCGGTCATGCCCGGGTGGGTGCGGGAGGGGGGCTTCGACCAGTGGCGGGCGCGGCTGATGGACCCGGCGGTGCGGCGGCGGCTCAAGGCGGAGTGGGCCCGGCGCGGGGGCGCCTTTGCGGGTCCGGGCGGCCCGGAGGGCGTGCTGCTCGCGGGCTTCAAGCAGGACAGCCTCCGCCAGTACGTGGGCAAGCGGCTCAAGGAGGTGGCGGAGCTGCGGGGCCAGAGCCCCGAGGACGCCGCCATGGACCTGATCATCGCCGACCGGAGCCGGATCGAGTGCATCTACTTCACGATGTCCGAGGAGAACCTCCGGAAGCAGATCGTGCAGCCCTGGCTCTCGTTCGCCTCGGACGCGTCGTCGATCGCGCCGGAGGGCGTGTTCCTCAGGTCCAACCCGCACCCCCGGGCCTATGGCACCTTCGCGCGGGTGCTCGGCAAGTACACCCGCGAGGAGGGCGTGCTGTCGCTCCCCGAGGCGGTGCGGAAGCTGACCAGCCTGCCGGCCAGCAACCTGCGCCTGGCGCGCCGCGGAACCCTGACGCCCGGCTACTACGCCGACGTGGTGGTGTTCGACCCGGCCACGATCACCGACCACGCCACCTTCGACCGCCCGCACCAGTACGCGACCGGGGTGCGCCAGGTGTTCGTGAACGGGGTGCAGGTGATCCGCGACGGGGAGCACACGGGCCTCACGCCAGGCCGGGTGGTGAAGCGGGGGACGTGAGACGGACAGGAACGCGGAGAGCGGGCAACGGGAAGCGGGGGGAGAGGCCGAGCGCGTGATGCCCCGGAATGCGGGGCGGCGAAGCATCCCCCTTCCCCGTCGCCGCGCGGGCCCGTAGCTTCCCGCCCGTCTCACGCCCCGTCAATTCCCCATCGAGGACCCGCATGATCCGGCATCGCCTGACTGCCGCGGCACTCCTGCTGGCCACCGCCGCGTGCGCCGCCGCCCAGCCCGCCACGACCCCTGCGCCGGCCCCCGGCGCCGCACCGGCCACCAGCGCCAATGGCGGCCGTCCGGCAGGCGCCCGGGCCGACAGTACCAAGACGCCCAAGCCCAGGATCAAGGCGTTCAAGGACCTGATCACCGACAAGGCGAAGGCCGATTCCGGGCTCTTCACGGTCTGGACCCAGGGCGATTCCACCTTCTACGAGATCCCCAACGCCACCCTGGGCCGCGAGATGCTGCTGGTAAGCCGCATCGCGCGGACGGCCACCAACATCGGCTACGGCGGCGAGGAGACCAACGAGTCGGTGGTGCGGTGGGAGCGGCAGGGCGACAAGATCCTGCTGCGCACGGTGAGCTACCTGAACGTGGCCGACAGCACCCTGCCGATCAGCCGGGCAGTGCGCGCGGCCAACTTCGAGCCGATCGTGGCGGCGCTCCCCATCGTGGCCTACAACGGCGACACCACGGCGGTGCTCGTCGACATCTCGAAGACCTACACCGCCGACGTGGCGCTGTTCGGGCTCGAGAAGGGGCGGCGTGAGGCCTACCAGGTGCGGCGGCTGGACGAGAACCGCAGCTACCTGGGCGCGGTGCGGAGCTACCCGCAGAACGTCGAGGTGCGGGCCGTCCTCACCTACGACGCCGGCAAGGCGCCGAGCAACGCGGAGACCAACACCATCACGGTGGAGATGGCGCACTCGATGGTGGTGCTGCCGGCGACCCCGATGCAGGCACGACGCTGCGACAAGCGGGTGGGCTTCTTCTCGATCGACCAGACCGACTACGGCATCGACGCGCAGCGGGCGGTGGACCGCTGCTACATCAGCCGCTGGCGGCTGGAGCCGAAGGACACGGCGGCGTTCCAGCGGGGCGAGCTGGTGGAGCCGGTCAAGCAGATCGTGTACTACATCGACCCGGCCACCCCGCTCAAGTGGCGCCCCTTCCTCAAGCAGGGCGTGGACGACTGGAACGTCGCCTTCGCCGAGGCCGGATTCCGGAACGCCATCGTGGGCCGGGACCCGCCGACGGCCGCCGAGGACCCCGAGTTCGACCCGGAGGACGCCCGGTACTCGGTGATCCGCTACTACCCCTCGGACATCGAGAACGCCTACGGGCCCAGCGTGGTGGACCCGCGGAGCGGTGAGATCCTGGAGAGCGACATCGGCTGGTTCCACAACGTGATGAACCTGCTCCGCAACTGGTATCTGGTGCAGACCGCGGCGGTGAACCCCGACGCCCGCGGGGTGGCGTTTGCCGATGCCGTGATGGGCGAGCTGGTGCGGTTCGTGTCGAGCCACGAGGTGGGCCACACCCTCGGCCTGCCGCACAACATGAAGGCGTCGAGCGCGTACCCGGTCGACTCGCTCCGCTCGGCGAGCTTCACGCAGCGGATGGGCACCGCGCCCTCCATCATGGACTACGCGCGGTTCAACTATATCGCGCAGCCGGGCGACACCGGGGTGAGCTTCCACCCGGCCATCGGGGTGTACGACAAGTGGGCCATCCGGTGGGGCTACCGGCCCATCATCGGGGCCACCACGCCCGACGCCGAGAAGCCGATGCTCGACGGCTGGGTCCTCGAGCACGCCGGCGACCCGCTCTACCGCTTCGGCGACCCGAGCAGCATCGACCCGACCAGCCAGACCGAAGACCTGGGTGACGACGGCGTGAAGGCCGGCACCTACGGCATCGCCAACCTGAAGCGCATCGTTCCGCAGCTGCCCACCTACGCCTTCGAGCAGGGCGAGGACTACAGCCAGCTGCAGGAGATGTACCTCCAGGTGCTGGTGCAGTGGGGCCGGTACATGGGCCACGCGACCACCATCGTCGGCGGGGTGGAGCAGACCCGGAAGGCGCAGGGGCAGGACGGGCCGGTGTACACCATCGTGTCCCGCGCCCGGCAGAAGGCCGCCGTCCGGTTCCTGGCGGAGCAGGCCTTCGCCACGCCGACCTGGATGCTCAACCGCGACATCCTGAGCCGGTTCGAGCACGCCGGCGCCGTGGACCGGCTGCGGGCCCGGCAGGTGGCGGTGCTCAGCAACCTGCTCGAGCCGCGGCGGATGCAGCGCCTGATCGAGTCCGAGGCGGCCCTGGGGAAGGACGCCTACACGCTGGCAGAGCTGTTCACCGACGCCCACGCCGCGGTGTGGGGTGAACTGGCGGCGGCGCGACCGGTGGATGAGTACCGCCGCAACCTGCAGCGCGGCTACCTGGACCGGATGCAGTACCTGATGACCCAGGAGCTCCCGCCGATCCCGCCGGAGTTCGCGCGGTTCGTCACGGTGACCAACGTGAACGTCGGCCAGTCCGACATCCGCGCCTTCGCGCGTGGAGACCTGGAGCAGATCAAGCGGGAGGCCACGAGCGCCGCGGCACGCTCCACGGACCGGGTGACGGTGCTGCACCTGCGGGATGTGGTCGCGCGGGTGGAGGCGATTCTGGATCCGGAGAAGTAGGGCGGTACGGCGGTACGGCGGTAGGGCGGTAGGGCGGTACGCCACCGTCCGGGCACCACGAGGGATCCCTGCAGGTCCGGCTACGGATCTGCGGGGATCCTTCGCTCGTTTCGGGCGGGGATCGGGGACGAAGGCGGTCACGGACGGGCGCATCGGAGCTGCGAACGCACCGTCACGCCCTTCGGGACGGTCGAGCGGCGTGCCAGGCCCGTTGTACCGCGTTCCGCTCCGGTGTGAAGGGCTTTGGGAAGCGGCGGAATGCGTTGCGAAGCCGCGTGAACGGCTGGCGAGCGCACCGGAACGCGTTCGGAAGTCGCGTGCCTGGCCTGCGGAACGGGCGGCACGCGTTCGGAAGTCGCGCGACCGGCCTGCGGAACGAGCGGCACACGTCGAGCAGCCGCGTAACCATGCTGAGATACCGGCTACCCGCGGCCGGGAACTACCCGACCACCGTGATACGCCGGCGCCACCTGCCTGGAAGCCGCATGGCCGCCCCGAGCAACCGGCTGCACGCGGTCGGAAACTGCCGGACCACGCAGATACGCCAGCGCCACCCGTCCGGAAGCGGCCCGATCAGCCTGGGGAGCCGGCGATGCGGCCTCCGCGGCCGTGCACCGCCGTGCGGGCCCGAGGTCGGCGACGTCAGGCGTCTGGCATCCTCCCGCTGCCCGGCACATGTTACCCTCTCCACCATCCGCCCACGGCCGGCATGCGCCAGATCCTCGTCTAAGGAGAACAACATGATCCGGTTCATCCAGGCGTACTGGTGGGTGATCCTGATCGTGGTGCTCATGGTGGGGTTCGTGTGGCGGAAGAGCAGGCGCGATCCGCCGCGGCGCTGACGTCCCGGGCCACGGAGGCGCTACGGTCCCCCGCAGGGCGTCCTCATGGCCGCCGCTCGAACAGCTGGAGGTAGTTGCCGCTGTTGTCGCGCACCAGGATGTTCCTGGTCCACAGGGTATCCTCGGGGGGGACGTGCCCGGGACGTTCGAGCCACAGGCCTTCGATGGTGGCCCCATGGCGCCGGAGCGACGCCAGGGCCGCATCGAGGTCCGCGACGAAGAAGCCGAGCTTGGCGGGCCCGAACACCTGGTCGGGGGCGGTCGGGGCCCCGGCGTACGACGACAGGGACCGCGCCGTCCGGTGCCAGACGAACTCGACGCGGAGCCCGCGCCCGGCCAGGAGGACCACCCGCGTGGATGAGTCGGGGGCCGCGGCCTCGAAGACCACGTCGAGGCCGAAGATGTCGCGATACCACTGCACGCTCGCGGCGAGGTCCGGCACGGAGAGCGCCGCGAAGCTCGGCCCCACTACCTCGACCTGCGCGGCCGCCGCGCCGGGACCGAGCGCCAGCCCGAGGATCAGGATGCAACGTCGGATGACCATGCCATGCTCCGGGTAGTGGGCCGGGCAGACAGACGGACCAACGCCGGGAAAGGTTCCGGGCGCGTTCGACTGGTGGCTCCGTTCGCCGCCGCGCTGCTGCTGGCGCTGGCCGGGTACCGCCTGGCGCGGTATCGCCCGGCCACCTCCGCCTTTCCCGCCGATCACCACATGCACCTCGGTTCCGTTGACCTCTGCGCCCGGGTGGGCGAATGCGGCGCGTTCCACACCGCCCCGCCGGCCGTGCTCGCCGCCGACGCGATCCGCGCGCTCGACCAGGCACACGTGCGACGGGGTGTGGTGCTCTCGACTGCCTACATCTACGGCCTTCCGAGCCTCGGGCTCCCGCCCGACTCCGTGGCGCTGCTGGTGCGGCGGGAAAACGAGTTCACGGCGGCGGAGGTGGCGCAGTACCCCGACCGGCTGGCGGGATTCCTGTCGGTGGACCCGCTGCAGCCGTCGGCGCTTGAGGAGCTGGCGCACTGGCGGGGCAGCCCGGTGCTGCGTGGCCTCAAGCTCCACCTGACCGTCCTGGGCGTGGACCTCACGGACTCGGCCCAGCGCGCCCGGGTGGCGGAGGTGGTCGGGACGGCGACGGCGCAGGGGATGCCGATCGTCATCCACGTGGGGGGCGGGACCTTCGGGGCGCGGGAGGCGGAGTTCTTCATTGCCGACGTCCTGCCGCGGGCAGGGAGCCTGCCGGTGCAGATCGCGCACGGCGCCGGGGGCCTCCCGCTGCTCGGCGACAATCACGTGGCGGTGCTCCGGGTCTTCGCGAAGCACATCCTGGAGGGGACACCGGCGGCGCAGGGCCTGCTGTTCGACCTGTCGTTCGTGCCGGCGCCCGGGGAGGACGCGACCACCACCACCCGGCTGATGCGGGAGATCCGGCGGATCGGGCTCCAGCGGTTCGTCTTTGCCTCGGACTTCGACGTGCAGTCGGTGGAGGACGCGGTGCGGGCGCTCGACCGACTGGGACTCACGGCGGAGGAACGTGCGACGCTGGTGCGGTCGTGCGCGCCGTGGGCGTGCCCGGAGCCCGAGGCCCCACCCCTACCCTGAGCCCCCCACGGCCGTGTGCGACGCCGCCCGCCCGCGCGCGTCCTAGCGATATCGCCGAGGCCGATGGGGGCGCCCCTGCCCCGCCTTCCGCGCCCGGCCTCACCGATTCCCGCCCGAGACCCACCCATGCCCACCGACGGCGCCGTGACCCTGACGCTGACCCACGACGAGGCGCTGGTGCTGCACGACCTTCTGCAACGCTTCAGCGCATCGGGGGCGCTCACGCTCGCGGACCAGGCCGAGCAGCGCGCGCTGTGGAACCTGGCGTGCCTGCTGGAGCGGGAGCTGGTGGAGCCGTTGTCGCCGGAGTATGCGGACGCCCTGCGGCGGGCGCGGGACATGCTGCGGGATCCGGAGTAGGGCGTGACCGCCGGGCGACTCGTGACGGGTCGGGGCGTCTCCCTCGCAAGACGCTGGCGCGGAGGGATGCTCCTGTGGGGCCTCCTGGCGTGCGGGGTGCCTGCGCGCGGCGCGGCCCAGACCACGGAGCAGCTGGCGCGCGAGGCCCTGGAGCACGCCAAGGCCGGTGGCCACGTCGCCTGGGATTCCGCCCGCCCGCTCACCTGGAGCGACTTCCGGGCGCGACCCCACGCCGGCCTGTTCAAGGCCGCGGAAACCGTCAGCACGGTCACCTACCTCATCGGGTGCCTGGGGCAGGAGGCGCGGTTCACCGTGCTCACCACCTTCTCCACGATGGAATCCTGGGTGCGCCCCGACGTGCGGGCCGATCCGGCGGCCAGTGCCGCGATGCTGCGCCACGAGCGGACGCACTTCGACCTCACCGAGCTCTTCGGCCGGGAGCTGCGCCGTGCCCTTGGCGCGGCGGACGGCCTGTGCCCGCATGACCTGGCCCGGGCGCGGGCGTTGTTCGACAGCCTGGACACCGCGTCACGGCAGCTGCAGGACCGGTACGACCGCGAGACCGCGCACGGCACCCACGAGGAGCAACAGGCCGCCTGGAGCGCCTGGGTGCAGGCCTGGCTCGCAACGCCGGTGACCCTGGAGGCGCACGCGGCAGGGGCCGCGGGGCGATAGCCGGGCTGACGGTGGAGGAGCTGGTGCGGGTCTACGTCATGCGCTGCGCGCAGGACGCCGTGCTGCGGGACCGGGCGCCGGCGTGCGTGACCTTCCAGGTTCCATGAGGGGCGCTGCCCCGCCGCGTCAGGCCCCCGACCCGCCCCACTTGCGCCTCGTCGCCTGGAACTGCTGCACCGGCCCGCTGGAGCGGAAGCTCGCCCGGCTTGCGGCGCTCGCGCCGGACCTCGCCGTGATCCCGGAGTGCCCGCGCCTGCCGCAGTCGCCCGGGTCACATGTCTGGATCGGGCACAACCCGCGAAAGGGACTCGGCGTCATCGCGCGGCCGCCCTGGCGCATCCGCCGGGCCACCCGGCGGACCAACCTGCCGCGCTACCTGCTGCCGCTCCGGGTGACGGGGCCCGAGTCGTTCCTCCTGTGGGCGGTGTGGGCCTGCCACGACGGCGCCGATCGCTACGTGCGCGGAACGCACCGGGCGGTGGCGTCGTCCCGGCGGCTGATCGGGTCCGCGCCCACCGTGATGCTCGGCGACTTCAACTCCAATGCGATCTGGGACCACGAGCACCCCGCGGGCCTCAGCCACTCCGCGCTGGTCCGCGTGCTCGACGGCCTCGGCCTGGTGAGCGCGTACCACGACCACTCCGGCGAGCCGCACGGACAGGAGCGCCGGCCGACCTTCTACGAGTATCGCCACGCCCACCGGCCCTACCACCTCGACTACTGCTTCCTGCCGCACGCCTGGGCGGGCCGCGTGACCGGGGTCGAGGTCGGCGCGCACGCCGAGTGGGCGGGGAGCAGCGACCACATGCCGCTCATCGTGGACGTGGCGGCGCCCGGCGCGGATCGCGTGTAACTTTCTCCGGTCCGTGCGCGGCCCGGCTTCCACTTCCTGCCATTGGTGGCACCGACATGAACGGCCTGTTCGTCCTCGTCCCGGTGATGCTCATGGGGGTCGCGGTCACGGGGATCATCTCGTCGGTGATCCTCAAGCTGCAGCGGATGAAGCTGGAGGAGGCCAAGCTCCGCTCCGGCGACGGCGAGGAGACGGCCGCCCTGGCCCACCAGGTGGCGGTGCTGCAGGGCGAGATGGCGGAGCTGCAGGAGCGGGTCGAGTTCGCGGAGCGGATGCTGGCGCAGGCACGGGAGCGGCCGGCGCTGCCGCCGGAGCCGCGGGCGTGAACGGCTTCCGGCATCGCATCCTGCGGGCCCTGACGGGCCGCAAGACGTTCCCACGAAGCCTCCCCCCGGCGCTCCTCACCACCCTGCTGCTCGCGGCGCCGGCGGCAGCGCAGACACCGCCCCCCCTCAGCGCGGCGGACCTCACGGTTCTCGGCCTCCCGTATCACGCGCCATACGCCCTGATCGACAGCATCCTCGGCCCACCCGACTCGCTGTACAACCCCAACTGGATCTGCACCCGACACTGGCTGATGCTGTCCATGGACCTCTCGGTGGGGGATGGGCGGATCTCGCAGCTCCACATTACTGGGCCTGGTCCGCGCACCGCGCGTGGCCTGCGCGTCGGCGACACCGTGGAACGCGCGGTCGAGCTGTACGGAACCTCGTGCTTCGCCGAGGAGTACCTGTTCTGCATGGACGAGGGGCCGGATGACCAGCGCGGGATCTGGCTCATGGTGGAAGAAGGACGGGTCATCGAGATCACGGTGGGCGAGGTGTACCTCAAGGACTAGGCCCGGGGCCATCCCCCTGGCCGGGAGGACGCGGATCGATGCTGTCCCGCAAGAAGACGCTCATGCTGTTCGGGCTGGCGTTCCTGCTCTCGGTGCTGGCGAACATCGTCCGGGAAGAGGCCAAGGAACGGGAGAAGGCGCGGCTGGCACGGGCCGTCGCGGTGGCCGACAGCGCCGCGGCCAGCACCGCCCCGTCACCGGCCCCCCCTGGGCCCCCGCCCCTGGTGCACCACTCGACGCTCGCCCCGGCGGGGGAGGCTCCCAAGCGCGCCGGCCCGCCGATGTGCGCCTACCACCCCGGCGACGAGCAGCGGCTGGGCCGGGTCATGTCGGGGCGACTCAGCCCCGATGGCGTGACCGAGCTGGTGACGGTGCGCCTCGACGCACCGGCGCCGGATGGCACGACCACCCGTGAGCTGCCGGCGCCCGACTCGGTGCTCGTGAGCGACTGCAGTCGGTAGCGCCTCGACGCAGGCCTGATGGACGCCGCGCGGCCGCGGGGTGCCCGCCCGTGGCTTGACACCCCGCGCCCGCGGCGGCATCCTGTGTCCCAGCGTGCGCTGGGGCACCTCTGGTCCGCGGCAAGGAGGATTCCTCCACCCAGTCTGGTTCGCAGGATCCATCGCCGAACCTTCTTCCAAGCCTGTGCTCAGCGGACACCAGGCGCTACGGAGGAAGGTCATGTCCAGGACCCTCACGCCCCACAGCCGTCTCGAGCATTTCACCCGCGAAGCGAAGCGCTGGCTCAAGGCGCTCCGCGCCGGGAGCACCGACGCGCGCGCGCGGCTGGCCCGCGCGCTCGAGCACCTGCCGACCGCGCCCACCCTGCGCGACATCCAGCACGCGCTCGCCCGTGAGTTCGGGCTGCCCGGCTGGACCGCGCTCCGCGAGGCGCTGGCCACGCGACCCGCCGCCGACCCGAGCGAAGCCACCCTGATTTCCCGCTTCCTCGACAACGCCTGCCCCGATCACCACGTGCGGGGACATGCCGACTTCCGGCGCGCGCGGCACACCGCGCTCCGGCTGCTCGATCGCTTCCCTGACCTGGCCGGGGCCACGCTCCAGACCGAGATCGTCTGCGGCGACCTCGACGCCGTCCGGGAGGCGCTGGCGGAGCAGCCCGAGCTGGCCCGGCGGCGCGCCGGGGAGCCGGGGCCGGGCCGCGGCGGCGTGGGGCAGAGCGGCGACCTCTACCGCGACCTGGGCCCCAAGGGGTGGGAGCCACTGCTGTACCTGTGCTACGCCCGGCTGCCGCTGCCCGCGGCCGAAGCCAATGCGGTGGCCATCGCGACGGCGCTGCTCGACGCCGGCGCCGATCCCAACGCCTATTTCCCGGCCGGCGACTGCCGCTACACCGCCCTCGTGGGGGTGATGGGCGAGGGCGAGGAGGACCGGCCCCCGCACCCGGCGCGCGAGGCGCTGGCCCGGCTGCTCCTGTGGCGCGGCGCCGACCCCTACGACAACCAGGTCATCTACAACCTGCACCTCGATGGCCGCGTACTGTGGTGGCTCGAGCTCATCCATGAGCGCACCGTCGCCCTCGGGCGCGGCGCGGACTGGGACGACCCGGAGTGGCCGTTCCTCGACATGGGCGGCTACGGCAGCGGAGCCCGGTGGCACCTGGACATCGCGATCAAGCACCACGACCTGCCGCTGGCCACGTGGTGCCTGGCCCACGGCGCCAATCCCAACGCGGCGCCGGCCCGCAGCACGATGTTCCCCCAGTACTCCCTGTACGAGACGGCGGTGCGGGCCGGCGCCACCGACATCGCCGAGCTGCTGGCGCAGCACGGCGCGACGGTCGGCCCGGTCCGGCTCGACCCCGTGGGAGCGCTCGCGAGTGCAGCGATGCGGCTCGACCGCGCCGAGGCCGCGCGGCTGGTGGCCGGGACGCCCCGGCTCCGGTCCGTCCACCATCCGATCTTCCATGCGGCGGAGGCGAACCGGGCGGATGCGGTGGAGGTCCTGCTCGACGCCGGCATCTCCCCCGACATCGAGGGCCCGCGGGGGTTCCGGCCGCTCCATGCGGCGGCGTACCGCAACGCGCTCGACGTGGTGCGGCTGCTGCTGGCGCGCGGGGCCGCGGTGGACGCGGTGGAGCATGCCCACGGAGGGACGCCGCTGGGCCACGCGGTGTACGCGGGGCACGAGGCCATGATCGACCTGCTCGCCGGCCACAGCCGGGACCTCGGGCGGCTGGTGTTCGTGGGCAAGGTGGAGCGGGTGCGACAGCTGCTCGCCGAGCATCCCGAGCTGGGCAAGGCGGGCGGGGGCGGCGAGTCAGCGCTCATGTGGCTGCCCACGGACAACGAGGCCAATGCCCTCGAGCTGGCGCGCCTGCTGCTGGCCCATGGCGCGGACCCGGGCGCGCGGAACCGGGATGGCCAGACCGCCGCCGACCGGGCCGAGTCGGTGGGGATGTATGACCTGGCGCGGGTGCTCCGTGAGGCGGCCGCGGGGACCTCGCGCCCCACCCAGGCCGACTACGACGAGAAGGTGGCCGCGCTGCTCGAGGCCTATCACACCGGTACCCCGCGGGCCATGGAGCGGCACTGGCGGCAGACCTGGCACCGCCGGGCGTGGGAGGGCATGCGGCGCTACGTGCAGCTCGACCTCGGCCGGCAGGAGGGCGACGCCGACCTCGAGGCCGACCTCACCGTGGACGACGCCCGGTACCTGGTGGCGAGGGAGTACGGCTTCGAAGGCTGGGCGGCGCTCACCGCCTTCACGGCGCAACCGCCGCGGGCCGGGATGGTGCTGGCCAAGCCGATGGGGCTGGGCCGGGTGGGTGAGGGCGGCGACCTCGAGCTGGTGGCGCCGGAACGGGAGTGGGACCGGGTGCGGGACCGGCTCGTCACGGAGTCGTTCAGCGGGCTCGGCGGCCACGGGCAACTGACCGACGCGCTGCTCGCCGAGCTCCCCCGGGTCGAGTCCCTGCAGATGCTCGACCTGTCGGGCTGTCGCGGGGTGACCGATCGCGGCCTGCGGAGCCTGGCGGCGCTTCCGGGCCTGCGGCGGCTCAACCTGAGTGGCACGCCCATCACCGACGCGGGGCTCGCCGTGCTGCGCGAGTTGCCGGCGCTCCAGGTACTCGAACTGGGCTCGACGCGGGTCACCGACGCCGGGATGACGCACCTGGCGGCCTGCGACGGCCTGGTGCACCTCGACCTCACCGGCACCGCCACCGGCGACGGGGCGATCGCCGCGCTGGCGGGGAAATCTCGGCTGCGCCGGTTCCACAGTGGCCGGGGCGTCACCGACGCGGGGCTCGCGCTGCTGCACCAGGTGCCGGGGTTCCGGACGTGGCACGACGAGCCCCGCCGGATGGAACTGCTGTCGCCGGTGGCGCAGCCCAACCACCTGGTGCTGCGGGGCACCTTCACCGACCGGGGGCTCGCCACCCTGGTGGGGCTCGACGGCCTCTACTCTCTCAACGTGGACGACCCGGGCCTGGCCATCACCGGTGCCGGCCTGGCGCCGCTCCGGGCCCTGCCGCACCTCGAGTGGCTGGCCTGCCAGGCCGATGACGCCACCATGCTGACCATCGCCGCGCTGCCCGCGCTCCGCTTCCTGAGCGTGCAGGACACCGCCACCGGTGACGACGGCTGGGTGGCGCTCAGCCGCTCGCGCACGCTGGAGCGGATCTGGGGGCGGCACTGTCCCAACCTCGGCAACCGCGGGTTCCGGGCACTCGCGGAGCTGCCGGCGCTGGCGGGGCTGTCGGTGAACTGCCGGCACGTGGATGACGACACCCTGGCGCTGCTGCCCCGCTTCCCGGCCCTGCGCGAGCTGATGCCGATGGACATCCCGGATGAGGGGTACCGGCACATCGGCCGGTGCGAGACGCTGGAGTCGGTGGTGCTCATGTACTGCCGGGACACCGGCGACCGTGCCACCGGGCACCTGGCCGGCATGCCACGACTCCGGCGGTACTTCGCCAGCTACACCCGGATCACCGACCGGACGCCGGAGCTGCTTTCCCGGGTCGAGGCACTGGAAGAGGTGGAGTTCTCGTCGTGCGCGGGGCTCACCGACGCCGGCCTCACCCACCCGGCGCGCCTGCCGCGGCTCCGCAGCCTCAAGGTCTCGGGCGGCCGCCGGGTCACGGGGAGCTTCGCTGGTGCGTTCGGGGACGGGGTCCGGGTGCGACACTCGAGCTGGTGAGCGCGCGGCGCGCCTCTCGTGGTGGACGGGTCGGACACCCGGCCGTACCTTCGGGAGGCGCGTGGGCGTGCCGGCCCACAGCCGGACCACCCCACCAGACACCATTCCACGGGAGGATGCCATGGCCACCCCCGCACGGCTCATCGACGTGAGCCACACCGTGGAACACGGGATGATCACCTACAAGGGCCTCCCGGCCCCGGTGATCTGTGATTTCCTGAGCCGCGAGGCCTCGCGCGCAAGGTACGCGCCGGGCACGGAGTTCCAGATCGGCAAGATCGAGATGGTGGCCAACACCGGCACCTACATCGACAGCCCGTTCCATCGCTACGCGCACGGCAAGGACCTCGCGGCGCTCCCCCTCACCTCCCTCGCCGACCTCGATTGCCTGGTGGCGCGGGTGGAACCGGGGCAGGGCCGCGCCATCGACCGGCTGCCGTTCCGCGCCGACGAGGTCCGTGGCAAGGCCGTGCTGATCCACACCGGCTGGGACCGGCACTGGCGGACCGACCAGTACTTCGAGGGGCACCCGTACCTCACCGGGGAGCTCGCGGAATGGCTGGCGCGGGCGGGGGTGACGCTGGTGGGGATCGACTCCTTCAACATCGACAGCGTGGACACCGGCGAGCGGCCGGTGCACACCACCCTCCTCGGGCAGGACATCCCGATCGTGGAACACCTCTCGGCGCTCGGCCAGCTGCCGGACCGAGGCAGCCGGTTCTTCGCCGTCCCGGTCAAGGTGAAGGGCTTCGGGACCTTCCCGATCCGGGCATTCGCGATGGCGTAGCGGATCGCGGCGCCCTCACCCCGGCTTCATCCTCCCTTGTGTCCGGCGGCGGCATGCTCGTGGTGGCAGGTGCCCGTGCCGGTGCCGGGGCCCCCCGCTGAACCCCGTCTCGCGGCGGCCCCGTAGGGCCACGATACCATACTCGTGCCATGACCACCGACCTCGCCCGACCTGCCCCCCTGCTCCCCGATGACTGCCGCCAGGCGCTGCGCTGCCTGTCGGCGTTCGCGCTGCTGCTCGGCGCCCTGCTGCTCATCGCGGCCGGGCTCGTCACCTGGCTGCGGCTGCCGGTGGTGCCCCGGTTCCTCCCGCTCGGACCGGAGCACCAGATGATGTTCGGTGGCGACGCGCCGGCGACGGCGCTGCCGCTCTTCCTGCGCGCGCTGGTCACGGCGGGATGGCTGGTGCTCGTGGGGATGTGCGGGCTGGTGGGGGCCCGGGCAGGCCGGTGGGCGCCTGCAGGGGAGGCATGAGCCCCGCCCCCCCAGGACCCATGAAGCCGCCCCGTGAGGATCCCGGCCGGCTGCGCCTGGTGAAGCTGCTGCACTCCTCGGTGTGGGCCTTCTTCGTGGCCTCGATCCTCGGGGTATGGGCGGGCGCGCTGCTCGGCCGGCACGCGGTGGCGTTCACCTGCATGGGGATCGTGGCGGTGGAAGTGGTGATCCTCATGGCCAACCGCTGGACCTGCCCCTCACCGCCGTGGCGGCGCGCTACACCGCCGACCGCCGGCCCAACTTCGACATCTATCTCCCCGAGTGGCTGGCGCGCCACAACAAGGAGGTCTTCGGCACGCTGTTCCTCGCGGGCGTGCTCCTCGCGCTGGCGCGATGGCGGGGGTGGGTGTAGCTCGCCACCCGCCGGGCCGGTGCCCTTGTCGGCAGCCCCGCCCGCCACAGCTCAGGCCTGCGTCGCCATCCGGGGCGCCGGCCCCCTCCCACCCCTGAGTACACGTGCGTCATCGGTCGCTCGTTCTCGCCACGACGCTGGTCCTCGCCGGCGGCGACCGCCGGTGACCCGCGGCGGACCGGCGGCAGAGCACCGCTCAGCTCGTGGCGCGCGTGCCCGTCACTGGCTGGGGACCGCCCCCGCCCATCTCCATGCCCTCGATCCGGCGCTCGACGGTGCCGGTCACGCCGTTGCCCCGCGCCACCAGCTTCCAGGTGCTGACGACGGTGGCCTTCTGTTCCTCCCCGTTCATGTTGAGGGTCGCCTCGGAGCGGCCGGTGAAGACCGCCTCGTCGCCGGCGGACGTCGGCGCCGCCAGCCGGGCGGCCGGCCGGGCCGGCATGTCCGGGATGGGATCGGTGAGCAGGCTGCCGATGAGGGAGTCGCCCTGGGCCGTGACGGTGAGGGTGCCTTCCGAGATGATGGGGGTGGCCACGCCGTTCTCGATGCGCATGCCGGCGGGATACGTCAGGCGCCAGGTGCCCACCAGCGCCGGCTGCTGGGCGCTGAGCGTGGTGGTGCCGAGCAGGAGGGCGCACACGACCGAACGGAACATCGGGGGCTCCACGGGATAGGGTGAGGGGGCCGCCGGAGTGGCGGGTTGCAGGATGGGATGCGCCATCGTCCCTTCGGGTCGCACCGGTGATGGACGGCGCACCGGACGGCCGGTAGCTTGGGACCGGTCGCCCGGCGCCACGGTGGGCGGCCCGCCAGCCACGATGCCCAGGGGATTCCCGATGCCCGCCCACCCCGCGCCAGTGACGCCGCGACCCGCGCGCCGCCCAAGGACCCTCGCCGCGTGGGTGCTGCTCCCGCCCCTGCTCCTCGCGGGCTGCGGCGAGAGCCAGGGGCCGACGCTCGCCGGAGACCCGTTCCTGCGGATCGTCGTGGATGGCGACACCCTCGGGTCCCTGGTCTCGCAGGCGGGGTGCGGCGACTTCGGGATGACGCTCCTCGTGGCCCAGCTCGATCCGCCGATTCCCGATGCCGACGTGCTCGAGATCCACGTGGCCGACCTGCGGCGCGCCGGCCGGTTCCCGCTGGGCGACCCGGTCTCCGGCAGCTTTGCGCGCACCCACTTCCTGGGGCCGGCGGGGCTGGCGTACCGGACCGACTCGCTCAGCCCGGGTCACCTGACGATCAGCGGCGTGGACTTCGGCGACAGCCTGGTGGCGGGCCGCTTCGCGTTCGCATTGGTGTCCTACCTCTCGCCCACGATCACCTACCAGGTGTCCGGCGCCTTCCGCCTCCCCCTCGGCCAGCACTACACGGTTGAGCACCCGGAGGGGGACGCCCTGCCAGGCGCCGTCGCAGCATGCGCAGGCCCTGATGGAGCCCCACCACCCGCGGGAGGCCACGCCATGACCGCCACACCCCCTGCGCCGAGCCCGGCCACGCGCCGGCCCCAGTGGCCCTTTGCCCTGGGCGCCGCAGTCCTGCTCGGCCTCCTGGTGTTCCTGACACCCCCCGGTGCCGGGGAGGCGGCCCGGGGGACGTCGTTCCTGGTGGGCCACGTGATCGGGGTGGCGATCGGCGCGCTCATCTTCTGCGGGGTGGTGTACGGCGTGCTGCGGCTGGCGTCGCGGGGACGGACTCCGCCGGCCGTTCCCACCGTGGCGTTCTGGACCCTCCTCGTGGTCACCCTGCTCAGCCTGTCCCGGCTGGTCGGTTCGGGGGCCGCACCCCTAGGGCGGCCTTCGACTGGCGGCGTGGCCCCAGCTTCCCGTAGCTTGGCAGCAACCCCGATCCTCGCAGCAGTCCATCCCCTCCCGGAGACGTTCCGTGGCATACGAAGCCAAGACCAAGGCCACGAAGCTGAGCGTGGCCAGCTACCTCGACGCTATCAAGGACCCGGCGCGACGGAAGGACTGCAAGACCCTCGCGACGCTCATGACGCGGGTCACCGGCTGCAAGCCGGTGCTGTGGGGCGCGAGCATCGTGGGGTTCGACCAGTACCACTACAAGTACGCCAGCGGGCACGAGGGTGACAGCTGCGTGGTGGGATTCTCCAACCGCAAGGGCGACATCAGCGTCTACCTGCTCGGCGGCTACGAGTCGGCCACGGCCCAGCGGCTGCTCAAGCGGCTGGGCAAGCACAAGACCGGCAAGGCGTGCCTCTACCTGCCCGGGCTCGCGGGGGTGGACCTGGCGGCGCTGGAGGAACTGATCAGCCGCTCGGTGGCCGACACCCGCAAGCGGTACGCGCCGGCAAAAGGGGCATCGCGGTAGCACGGTACGAACCCGGTAAGGCCGGCGCTGCAGTCACCGGCCAGCGGTAGCTTCCCGGCACCCGTCACGTTCCTTCCCTATTCTGATGGACCACCCGATGCGCCTGCCCCACCCTGCCCGATCGACCGCCTGGCGCCATGGCGCCCCCGCCCTGCTGATGCTTCTCGCGGCCTTCAACGTGGAGGCCGCGCCGGCACAACAGCCGGCACCGGGCCGCGACTGGCCTACCGCCGCGCCGGCGCGGGTAGGGCTCAACGCCGCCGTGCTCGATTCGATCGACGCCGAGATCACGGCCGGCAGGTATGGCCTGGTGGACCGGATGCTGGTGATCCGGCACGGCACCGTGGCGTACGACCGGTCCTACGTCCAGGACTACGACGCCGCCTACGGTGACTCCGCCCGGGCGACCAATCCCCTCAACGCCGGCGACCTGAGCGGCCCCTACAACTACTTCAATCCGTGGTGGCATCCGTACTACCGCCGCGGCACCCTGCACACCCTGCAGTCGGTGACCAAGACCATCACCTCGGTGATCATCGGGGTGGCCGTGACGCGCGGGGGACTTCCCTCCATCGACACGCCGGTGCTGGCCTGGTTCGATACCGCGAGGGTGGCCAACATCGACGAGCGCAAGCGCCGGATGACGGTGCGCCACCTGCTCACCATGACCGGCGGGCTCTCCTGGAACGAGAACCTGCCCTATATCGACCCCAACAACACCGGCAGCGCGCTCGAGGCAAGCCCCGACTGGGTGCAGTTCACCATCGACCGGCCGATGATGCGGGAACCGGGGACGGAGTTCAACTACAGCAGCGGGGAGAGCGCGCTGCTGGCGCACGTCTTCCGGCGGGCCACCGGGATGGACATCGAGGAGTACGCGGCGCGACACCTCTTCGGCCCGCTCGGCATCCGCCAGTGGTTCTGGAAGCGCTCGCCGAGCGGCACCGCGGATACCGAGGGCGGCCTGTACCTCGAGGCTCGCGACCTGGCGCGGATCTGGTACCTGTTCCTGCGGGCGGGCGAGTGGAACGGGACCCGGGTGGTCTCGCCGGAGTGGGTCCGGGCGTCGGTGACGCCGGCGGTCAGCGTGAGCCCGGCACCCGGGGCCCCGAAGTACGGCTACCTCTGGTGGCTCTACCCGGATCCGCTGGACGATGCCAGGTCCATCTGGGGCGGGTCCGGCTTCGGGGGCCAGTGGCCGATGGCCTTTCCCGACCTCGACCTGGTGGTGGTGTTCAACAGCTGGAATATCCTGCCCGGGCGCGGCGGCCTGCCGATCCGGCAGCTGCGGGAGCGGCTGGCGCGGGCGGTGGTGGGGCGATAGGGCCCCGGTGGCGTCCGATCACCCGTTCGGGTGACGCGCGCCGGCCCCCCGGATGCTATCCTCGGCCCTCCCCCAACCCCGGAGCGGGACGTGCAGCTCGGTGCATTCTCCATCAGCCTCGCCGTCAAGGATATCCACGCCTCGATCGCGTTCTACGAGAAGTTCGGGTTCAGGGTCTTCGGCGGCGACCCCGAACGCCGCTGGGCCATCCTCAAGAACGGGGACGCCCTGATCGGGGTGTTTCAGGGGATGTTCGACAAGAACATCCTCACCTTCAATCCGGGCTGGGACACCAGCGCCCAGCCCCTGCCCAGCTTCACCGACGTGCGCGAGCTGCAGCGCCAGCTCAAGGCGCAGGGCGTCACGCTCATGCCCGAGGCCGACGAGGGCACCACGGGCCCGGCGAGCTTCGTGGCCGTGGACCCCGACGGCAACCCGGTCCTCGTGGACCAGCACCGCTGAGCCGGCCGCCGCGCTTGCCAGGCGCGTCCGGGACACCAGATTTCCGGGAGACGATCAGCTGCGCCTCAGGCCTTCCCCCGACGGGGTGCAGGTGCCGCGCGGAACTGGTCCGGCACCTCGCACCACAGCGTGACCCGCAGGGCCATGGCATCACGCTGTCTCACACCGGAGCTGTTGCATGCCCGTGAGCCTCCCCGCCTGGCTTCGCGCCACCTGGCTCGGCTGGATCCTCGGGATCCCGTTCGTGATCCTCTTCGCGCTGCTCGGCGAGTCCCTCGGCATCGGTGGTGCGCAGGTCATGGTGGGCCTGGGGATGGGCGCCGGGGTGGGCCTGCTCCAGGGCCGGGCCCTGCGCGGTATCCTGGGCCGCGCGGTGCCATGGGCGGTGGCCACGGCGGTGGGGCTTGCGCTGCCCTTCCTGGTCACCGACATCGCCGGCCTGCGGCACTGGGACCTCGCCTACTCGCTCACCTGGTGCGTGATCAGCGGCGGCCTGATCGTCGGCGTGTGGCAGGCGCTGCTGCTCCGCGGCAAGGTGCCCGGGGCGGGGTGGTGGGTGGCGGCGAGCGCCGCGGGCTGGGCCCTCGCGGCGGTCACCGCCGCGTACGCCGACCGATTGAGCCGGGGCGGGACACTGCGCGGCCTGGGCGGCGCGGCGCTCTATCTTGGCACCATGACGGGCGGTGGACTGGCCCTGGGGCTGGCCACCGGGGTGGCGATCGCGCGGCTCACGCGGCCGTCGTAACCCGCCCGATGCTCGAGTGGCTGCAACGCCTCCTGGCCCGGGGGGACTCCCCGCCCCTCCCGACGATCGCGGCGGACGTCACGGGGATCAGCCTCACGATCGGCGGCGTGAGCCGCGCCATCCCGTGGAGCGCCATCCAGCGGATCGCGGCGTTCAAGCAGGACCTGGGAAGCCACGACCGGATCGTGCTCGCCATCGACGCCACCCGGTCGAGCGAGGAGCCCGTGCTCCTTTCCGAGGACTGCCCGGGCTTCGCCGACCTCTTCGGACAGATGGAGGCGGCGCTGGGCATCAACCCCGGCTGGTACCTCGAGATCATGATGCCGGCGTTCGAGGCAACGCGACGGGTGATCTACGTGCGAGAGGCGCAGTAACGCGGCGATCACGCGCCCCGCAGCAGCGGCGGCTCGGCGGGAGGCAACTCGAGACTGACCGGCAGGGCCCGGCCCCTGCTGGTCCGCCGACACCAATCCCCGCCACCGGCCGTATGCCCCGCATGCCTGCGTCCCACCGCGCGTCTTCCACCGGCGCCGTCCCGGTCCTGCGCCGCGTGGCGCTGTTCTGGGTCGCCTACTTCGTCATCCTGTTTCTCGCCGCCATTCCGCGAGGCATGGCCCCGCCGCCCTGGGCCCAGCTGGCGTGGGGCCTGGTGGCCACACCGCCGCTCCTGGCACTCGCGGTGTTCCTCGCGCGGCGGGAGGTGCCGGCGCTCGGCACGATCGGGGCGTCGCCCGCCGGACATGACGTGGTGCCGCTGTTCGGCGGCATGCTCCTGGGCTTCGCGAGCTACGCCGCGGTCCTGGTGGCGATCTCCCTGCTGGTGACCCCGATCCGGCTGGCGGCGGCCCCGGCGCCGGCGGCGGGGCCCCTGCTGCTCGCGGTGGGCACGGTCTTCGTCCTCGCCTACATGGAGGAGCTGGGCTTCCGTGGCTACACGCTCCGGGCGCTCCAGGGCGCGCTGGGGACGTGGCCGGCACAGGGGCTGGTGGCGCTGGCGTTCGGGCTGTCGCACCTCGCGTTCGGGTGGGAGTGGAACCAGGTGCTCTACGGCGTGTTGCCGAGCGCGGGGCTGTTCGGGGCGGTGGCCCACCGGTCGGGGGGGCTGGCCATGCCCACCGGGGTGCACGCGGCGATGAACCTTGCCCGGGAGGCCACGGGGAGCGGGGCAACACGCCGCTCTGGACGATCGTGGCGGACGAGGCGGCCGCCGCGCGGCTGGCCACATCGGCGCCGACGATCGGGCTGGTGGTGACGCTGCTGGCGGCCGGGGTGGTGTGGTGGTGGCCGCGCGCGGGAACGATGCCGCGCTCCGTCGTGACCTGACTATCGACGCAGCCGTCTATGCAGGGCGTGGTGAGGCCAGTGATGCAGGGGGTGCCTCCCTCAGCGTGGGAGCCGCGAACCGCACGCATGGCCCCCGTGAGCCATGGGCCCCGGTGGCGCCCCCGGGTGATGGTGCGTAGGTTGCCACCACCCCTTCCCGGAGCCAGAGATGGCAGGAAAGCCACGCGGTACTCGAAAGGCCGATCACGGCGGCCACAGCCCCACGACAGGCAAGCAGCACGATCACGTCTATGTGACCTTTGGCCCCATCAAGGTCATCCGGATCGGGGCAGGCAAGGGGAAGAAGCGCGGCGGGCGCGGCAAGAAGCTCTCCCCCGCCGAGGCCAAGAGGCTGCTGGGATGGCTGGTCAAGCAGCTCTAAGTCGTCCTCAGACCGCGGGGACCCGAAGCCCGGGGCGATCACGGAAGCACCGCGACCGCCCCACTCCGGCCACCCCCTAACGGAACCCTCGTGGCCCACCCTGACCTGCGCACGGTGCATGGCCTGCCCGTCCGCATCCTCAACACCCGCCCCGACATCGACACCGCGCAGGTGGTGGCGCGGCTGTCCGCCGCGCTCGACCTGGTCGCCGCGCACGCGCCGCGGGTGTACCGGCGCCTGCCGGTGGACCTCGCCGGGTTCGTGGTGGAGCGCTTTGCCTGCCGCGGCGCCTACTTTCCTGACACCCGCCTCTGCCTGGTGGAGCTCACCTTCACGGTGAACCCGGCGCACGGCCTGCCCGAGATCGCCGCGTCGATCGTGCACGAGGCCACCCATGCCAGGGTGGCCTCGTGGTGCGGGACCACGCCACTCGACGCGCGCGCCCGGGAGGAACGGTTGTGCCGCCGGGCGGAACTCGCCTTTGGCCGCGCGGTGCCCGAGGGCGCGGTCGTGGTGGCGCGGGCGCTGGCCTCCCTCGAGCTCGACGCCGCCGGCGTGGCGCCACGGGTGGACTGGAGGGAGGCCGCGCGGCGGGTGGCGGCCGTGGACGCCGCGGCCCGCCGGCCGGGAAATGTCGGGTGACGCCGCGGGCCTCCGCATTCCCTGCAGGACCGCCCACCGGCGGACGTCCCCCGACCCTCACCCGCTCCGACTGAACCGGCCATGCCCCTCCCTTCCCGAGACGAACGCGCCACCCTCGAGCGCGCCGCGCAACTCGCCCTCACCTACCTGGGCGGGCTCGACGCCGCCCGGGTGGGCACCACCACCCCGCTGGCGGAATTGCGCCGGCGCCTGGCGCGCCCGCTGGCGGAGGCCGGCATGGACCCGGTCACGGTCGTCGAGGAGCTCGCGCGGGACACCGCCGGCGGGCTGCTCGGCAGCGCCGGGGGCCGGTTCTACGGGTGGGTGATCGGCGGCGGGCTGCCGGCGGCGCTCGGCGCCGACTGGCTCACGTCGGCCTGGGACCAGAATGCGGGCCTCTACGCCTGCGGCCCCGCGGCCGCGGTGGTGGAGGAGGTGTGTGGCGACTGGCTCAAGGACCTGCTCGGCCTGCCGTCGTCGGCCTCGTTCGCGCTGGTCACCGGATGCCAGATGGCGCACGTGACGTGCCTGGCCGCAGCACGGCATGCGCTGCTCGCGCGGGCCGGCTGGGACGTGAACCGCGACGGACTCTCCGGCGCGCCGGCCATCCGGCTGCTCACCTCCGACGCGGTCCACGGCACCACGGTGCGGGCCGCCAAGCTGCTCGGCCTCGGCACCGCGAGCATCAGCCTGCTCCCCAGTGACGCCGATTCCCGGCTCACCGCGGCGACGCTGGGGCAGGCGCTGGCACATGAGCCGGGACGCCCCACCGTCGTGGTGCTGCAGGCCGGCGACGTGAACTGCGGCGCCTTCGACCCCTTCCCCGAGCTCGTGGCGCGGGCCCACGAGGCGGGCGCCTGGGTGCACGTGGATGGCGCGATGGGCCTGTGGGCCGGCGCCTCGCCGGCGCTCCGGCACCTGCTCACCGGCGTGGAGAAGGCAGACAGCTGGGCCAGCGATGGCCACAAGTGGCTCAACGTGCCGTACGACTGCGGCTACGCCTTCGTGGCGCACCCGGAGCATCACCGCGCGGGCATGGAACACCGCGCCAGCTACCTGGTGCACGCCGACGACGTGCGCGACCAGCTCGACTGGACCCCGGAGCACTCGCGGCGGGCGCGGGGCTTTGCCACGTACGCGGCGCTGCGGGAGCTGGGGCGTGCCGGCGTGGCCGAGCTGGTGGAACGCAACAGCCGGCAGGCGCGCGAGCTGGTGACCCGGATCGGGGCGCTGCCACACGCGCGGGCGGTGGCGGTCTCGGAGATCAACCAGGGGCTGGTGCGATTCCACGACCCCGCCCCAGGCGCCACCGACATGGACCACGACCGGCGCACCGACGCGGTGATCGCGGCCATCAACGCCAGTGGCGAGGCCTATTTCACCGGCACCACCTGGCGGGGCACGCGGTGCATGCGGGTGTCGGTCTCCAACTGGCGCACCACCGCGGCCGACGTGGACCGCGCGGTGGCGGCCGCGGCCGCCGCCAGCGCGGGGTGAGATTGCCGGCGGCGGGCGGCGGGGTAGGTTACGGCAGGGCGGGAGTGAGACGGCGCCCCGGAACGTCACTCGCCGGACTCCCGCGGCGTCCGTGGTGCACATCGACAGAGGCACGGAGGCATGATGACAGCACCGACCGCCACCGAACCGCTCCCGGGCCGCCCAGTACCGCGGGTGGCGATGGCCGCCAGCGCGCTGGCGCTGGGGGCGCTCGCGGTGTGGATGCTCCTCGGCCTGTACCAGACGCGCGGGGCCAGGGAGTGCCTTGCACGCTACGGCGCGGCGCGCACCGCGGCCGACACCGCCCGGGTCGACGCACTGGTCCCCGGACCGGCCGGCCCGGAGGCGCACTCCTGCGGGTTCACGCGGCGGACCGCGCGCTGGTAACCGCCGTCGGTGGGACGGCCTGACCCCACTGGCGGCACCATCACCGCGGCGCCCGGCGGACAGCCTGGTCGCCCGGCTCGCCACCACCGCCAGCGGGCAACTGTCCGCCGGGGTATCATTCCTCCGCCCCGCCCCCAGACCAGCGACGCTCCTGCTCTGGCGATCCCTCGCCCTACCAGGAGACCTGTCATGCCCGAACCGACCTCCGCCGAGAAGCGCGCCCGCGCCACCACCCTCGCCGCGCCCCGCCCGGCCGATCCCATCGCTGGCAATCTCGACGTGCAGTGGGGGAGCGCGTTCGACCGGCTCTGCTACGATCTCGCGGCGCCCGCGATGCCGCGCAAGCACCCCGAGCGCTACGACGCCCTCCTCGCGGAGCTGACCGAAGGCACCGGGTGTTCCGAGGACGAGGTCCTGACCCACGGCCAGAAGGTGCGCAGCATGCTCTTCTTCGCGGAGGACAAGCTGGCCCGGCAGGGCGTGATGGCGCGGCTCCCGGGCAACCAGCGGCACCCGTACCGCCTGGCGCCCGTGCCCCAGAGCTTCTAGACTCCGCGGCCGCCGGCACCCCGCCCCGGGGATTGCCGGCGCCGCCGCTGCCCGCCAGCTTTCGCGGCCATGGGTTCTCCCGTGCCCCCGCACCCCGCCGCCATGCCTGACCATCCCCTCGCCATCGCACCCCTGACACGCCCGGTGTCCGACGCCGACCTGCGCGCGCTGGCCGAGCTGCTGGCCGACGCAGTGAACGCGGGTGGGGCGGTCAGCTTCCTCCCTCCGCTGTCGGTGGAACGGGCGCTGGCGTGGTGGCGGGAGTGCCTGACGGACGCCGGCCCCGGGGTGGCCGTCCTGGTGGCGCGCGACGCGGCGGGCATCGCGGGGAGCGTGCAGGTGCACCCCGCGTGGGCACCCAACCAGCCGCATCGGGGGGACATCGCCAAGCTGATCGTGCACCGGCGCGCGCGGGGCCAGGGGCTGGGCACCCGGCTGATGGCGGCGGCGGAAGCGGCGGCTCGGGCGGCGGGGCTCACCCTCCTCACACTCGACACCAAGCGGGGCGATGCCGCGGAGCGGCTGTACCGGAGGCTGGGGTGGACCGAGATGGGGTCGATCCCCGGCTTTGCCATCAACCCGGACGGGTCGCCACAGGAATCGGTGTTCTTCTACAAGCACCTGCGGTAAGTCGGCAGGGGAACTCCAGCGCAAGCGGCCACGGGACCGGTACCTGCGCGTCGAGGTACTCGCCCAGCACTCCGGTGCCGCCGTCGGTGGCGCGGTGGTGCTCCGTGAAGAGCCGGGTCAGTTCCGTCCGGAGCGCGATGGCGCCTGCCGCAGATGCGGCGACGCGGGCGGCACCGGGAACTGTCGCTTCACCGGAAGGTTGCCACATGTCATCGATCCTGTGCCGCGTCCCGCGTCCCGTCCTCGCCGCCCTGGCCCTCTGCCTGCTCGTGGCGTGCGACAGCACGGGCCCCGATCGCGCCCACCCGCGGGTGGCGCTGCTCAACGCCCTCGCCCGCTACGACGACAGCACCCATGGCCGCCGGCACTACTGCACGCTCTCGGGAAGCTGGCCGATGCCCCGGTGGCCCGACAGCACGAGCGCTGACACGGCCACGCTCTACTTCACCCGGTCGGTGTTCTTCGACACCGTGCTGACCAACGCGTCCCCGGGGGTCCAGCGCGACACCCTGCTCGCCTCGCTGGCCGTACAGTGGGTGCGCGCCGACGCCACCCACCTCACGCTGCGGCTGGGCCCGCCCCTGGCGCTCGACATCCCCGGGACGCTGGACGCGCCCGGTGGCGACACCTGGACCGGCACCTGGGGCTGCCCCGCCACGCTGCCGTTCGCGAGCGATTCCACGCTGCTCGCCAACGGGTACCTGGCCGACAGCCTCCACGCGGGAAGCCTGCGGGTAACCCGGACGACGGCGGTGGACTAGGGCGCCTCGCGGCGGGAATCCCCTAGATTCCTGCATGCGCGTCCTCCTCGTCCACGGCCTCGGCCGCACCCCCGCGAGCCTCGCCCTGCTGCACCGGGCGCTGCGGCGGGCGGGGCACGCGCCGGCCTCCTTTGCCTACTATGCCTTTGCCCAGTCGTATGAGGGGATCCGGCGCCGCCTGGTGGCGCAGCTGCAGACGTGGGCCGCGGCGCCGGACCCGGTGGCCCTGATCGGCCACTCCCTGGGCGGGCTGCTGCTCCGCCACGCCCTCGCGGACGTCCCCACCCTGCCGGTGCATCACCTCATCATGCTGGGCACGCCCAACCGGCCGCCGCGGCGCGCGGTGCGCGCCATCCGCTGGCTGCCGTTCCGGGTCTTTGCCCGAAGCTGCGGCGCGGTGCTGGCTTCCGAACGTGCCTACGCCGACATCCCCGAGCCCCGGGTGCCGTACACCCTCATCTCCGGGACCGCGGGATACCGGCTGCTGGGCCGCCCGTTTCGGGGCGAGCCGCACGACGGATTCGTGGCGGTGGGCGAGACGCTGATCCGCGACGCCGACCAGCCGGTGCTCCTGCCGGTGGACCACACCTTCATGATGAACGACCCGCAGCTGCAGCGGATCGTGCTCCAGCTGCTTGACGGCGACCGCGACCCGCCCGGCGGCCCGTCCACTTGAGGGGTGCAAGCCGCCTCGTGCCCCCCACACCCGCTCCCTTCAGCCAAAGGACCCGCATGCCCGGCCCCGCCGCCCCCGATCCATCCCGCACCGCCCGCCGCATCACCACGGTCCTCGCCGCGCTGTACATCCCGCTGTCGCTCTCGGGACTGCAGGGGCTCCGGCGAGGCAGCGAGGGGTATCCGCTCCCGAACATCCTGACGGATCTCGGCTTCACGGCGCTGACGGTGGTGCTGCTGGTCGGCCTCTGGCGGGGGCGGTGGTGGGGCAGCATCGGCCTGGCCCTGCTGGCGGGCGCGCGGCTCGCCGGGCGGCTGGGCGGCGTGCTGCGCGATGGCGGGACGGACCTCGGCCTGCCCGGCCCGATCTGGACGTTGCGACTGCTGCTGCTGGCGGGCATCGTCGTCTTCGCCCTGCGGGCCCGGCCACGGGCCACCGCGGCGACGCCGGGCTGAACCGCCCGCGGCGCGCCCGGAGGGCCCGCGGGCCAGTGATCGATGATCCTGCGTCGGGCCCGCCGCGCCCAGGTGCATCGATTGCCGGCCCGCGCGCCCGCCCGTAGGTTGGCGGGAGCCGTCCGCACCCCACGCCCACGCCGGGAGCTGCTCGATGCGTATCCACTCCGCACTGGTCCTGGCGGCCGCCGCCACCAGGCTGCGCCCTCTCGCCGGTGATGCCACCGATCAGCCGGAGCTACGTGCAGCCGGGCGGCGCGCCGGCCACTGCGGCCCCCGCGAGTGAGTTGGCGACGTCGCCGATCGTGCGGGAATACGACCCGGGGGAGAATGTCACGCGGGTGTCCGTGACCACGCACCGGGGCCAGTACTTCCTGTGGGCGCAGAAGCCGCGGCTCACCTTCTTCTTTGTGCACGCGGGCCAGGCGCCCACCACGCGACCGGAAGTCATGTACCTGGTGTTCCGCACCCAGACGCCGCAGGCGGTGCTCGACAACCACCTGCAGCTCACCTGTGACGGCGCCACGCGCATGGCCGACGGGCTGCCGACCTCACGGGTGGTGCCCGGCATCCTCGCCTCGAGCCACTACCTCACGTTCGAGATCCCGCTCGCGACCTACCTGGCGCTGGGCCGGTGCGGCACGGCGGAGGTGCAGGTGGGCGGCGTGCGGGCGCCCTTCGGCGCCGACCAGGTGGCGCTGCTCGGGCTGCTGGCGCGGGAACTGCCCACCGTGACGCCATGAGCCCGGCCGGTCGGCTCTGCGCGCCCGCGCTCGCCGCGTGCCTCCTCCTGCCCGTCAGCCTCACGGCGCAGGCGGCCACGGTGATCCTCGTCCGCCACGCCGAGAAGGCGGCGCCGTCCGGCGACCCGCCCCTCTCCGCCCCGGGCCAGGCCCGCGCCGCGGCGCTGGGCGCGGCCCTGGTGGACTTCCCGGTCACCACGATCATCACCTCGGAGTACCGCCGGACCCGCGAGACGGCCGCTCCGCTGGCCACCGCGCGGGGGCTGGTACCGGTGGTCGTGGCCGCGCGGAGTGGCGCCGACAGCAACGCCGCGGCGGTGGCGCGGGCCCTCGGCGCGGTGCCGGCGGGCACCGCGGCGCTCGTGGTGGGGCACAGCAACACGCTCGGGCCGATCATCGCGGCGCTGGGTGGCCCCGTCCTCCCCGACCCCTGTGACGGGGAGTACGCGACGCTCTTTGTCCTGGAGCTCCCGCCTGACGGGGCGCCACGCCTGCTGCGGGCCCGGTACGGCGCCCCCGATCCGCCGGGCGCCGGCGACTGCCACCCGGCCCCGCCCTCCTGATGGCCGCGGGCCGCGGACGCGATCCCAGCGCCGACGGGTACGCGGGGTTAGCTTTCCGGTGTTCCCGCCCGATCCGCTGCTGGCGTCGCGTTGCCAACTCCGGTGCAGGATTCCCCCGCCGGAGAGGCTGATTCATGTCCGCCTTCAAGTCGCAGCAACGTCACCTGACGATCGGTGGCCGCAGCTTCCATTTCGTGTCGTACGAGGGCGTGCCGGCCAACCCCAAGCGGGACATCGCGGCCACCCCGCCGATGTGGTACGCCATGGTTGGCGGCCGGCGGTGGCCGGTCTCTCCCTGCGACCCGAACCTCACCACCGACCAGGTCGATGCGGCGCTCCTGTTGTGGGCCGAGGAGAACGCGGTGAGCCCGCCCGGCGCGACGGCGACCGCCACGCCGCCGCGCAGTGTCCCCCGGAACAAGGGCAACGAGAACTGGTGGGGGACCAACTGACCCCCAGGCCGGGACCCCGGTCCCGGCTCCTGCTGGCTTCCTGACCGGAGCCCCACATGACCACGACACGGGTACGTCCCCTCCTCTATCTCGGCATCGGGATGGTGTGGCTGATCACGGCCATCGTCCTCGGCGCCACGGGCCAGGTCGCGCGGCTCCGCCCACCCGTCCCCCAGCTGGTGCTCGGAGGCCTGACCGCACTGCTCATCCTGGCGGGGACCCTGCTGCCCGGGTTCCGGGTCTGGATCGCGGGGCTCAACCTGCGGCAGATCGTGGCCCTGCACCTCACGCGGTTCGTCGGGATCTACTTCCTGGTGCTGTACGGACGGGGAGAGCTGCCGTTCGCCTTCGCGGTCCCGGGGGGCTGGGGTGATATCGCCGTGGCGACGGGCGCCCTCGGCCTGGTGCTCCTGGTCCCCGACCTGGCCGCCCGGCGGGCCTGGCTGAGCGCCTGGAACTGGCTCGGCCTCGCCGACCTGCTGCTGGTCGTCGCCACGGCAAGCTGGATCGCCATGACCGACTTCCCATCCATGGCCCCGCTGCTCCGGCTCCCGCTCAGCCTGCTCCCGACCTTTCTGGTGCCGCTCCTCCTGGCCACCCATCTCCTGCTCCTGCGCCGGCTCCGGGCCGGGTAGCGCGCCGGAACGGGTGCGCGCGGTCATGGTCGATGTCGACCGCTGGCCCGAGTGGACGGAATCCATCCGCCGGGGACAGCGCCTGGACGATGGCCCGCTCGCGGTCGGGGCGCGGGCGCGGGTGTTCCAGCCCGGGCTCCCCCCGGCGGTGTGGGAGGTGACGGCCCTGTCGGAGGGGTGCCGGCCTGGCTGACCCGGGGGGTCAACGATCGGGACATCGGGATGGAGGCCGCGGGGCTCAAGCGGCGGTGTGAGGCCACCTGACCCGGGTCCCCCCCCCGGGGGGGGGCCCACCCCGTCCGCCGGGCGGTCCAACCGGCTATCTTTCCGTACGCAGCCGCTCCATCGCCTTCGGTGCCGGACCGAAAGGTGGCTCACCCGTTCGAGGACTCCATGACTGCATCAGACTCGACCACGAAGCGCCGACGTGCCGCCCAGTTCGCCGTGCGCCCCGGCCCCGCCCCCGCGGCGGGTGTGCTGGACGTCACCTGGGCAAGCCCGTTTGACCAGTCGTGCTTCGTGGTCTCGGTGCCTGAGGTGAAGGCCAAGGCCCGCAAGCCGGTCGATGAGCTGATGAAGGAGCTCACCGCCGAGACGGGCTGCACCGAGGAAGAGATCCTGGCCCACGGCCGGAAGGTGCGCGCCCTGCTGTTCTTTGCCGAGGAGCGCCTGGCCCGGGAAGGGGTCCTGGCCACCCTGGAACCCAAGCAGAAGGTGCCGTTCGAGCTCAAGCCCGTCACGCCCGCCTTCTAGCGGCGAGCGGGACCCACCGGGGGGGCCGCGCTGAAACGCGCGGCCCCCTCTGCGCGTTATCGGGGGCGGCCCGGAATCCCCTCACCACCCAGGGAGGCGTCCCATGGAAGCCCACCTCGACCGGCTGCACGCCCGCGTGCGCGGCTGGTTCCCGCTGCAGCGCCTCGCGATCCTCTCCCGCATCCTGCTGGCCCTGGCCTTCGTGCCGACCGCGCTGGTGAAGGTGCAGGGGTTGCCCTTCACGGTCATGGGCACGGACACCCCGGTGGGCTACTTCTTTGATGCGATGCACCGGACCGGTGGGTACTGGCGGTTCATCGGCTGGGCGCAGCTGGTGGCGGGGGCGCTGCTGCTCGTCCCGCGCACCGCGCTGGTGGGGGCCATCCTGTTCTTTCCGATCGTCCTCAACATCTTCGTCATCACCGTCGCGCTCGAGTTCAAGGGCACCCCATGGATTACCGGCCCGATGGTGCTCGCCGCCCTCTTCCTGCTCTGCTGGGACTATCACCGGCTCAAGGCCATCGTCTTCCCTGCCGCACGTGCCGTCCCGCCAGTGCCGGCGCCGGTCCCGGTGGCGCGGCTGGAGCTGGCCGGGTACGTGATCGTGACCGCCGCTGGTCTCGTGGTCCTGGCGGCCACCCGGAGCCTGGTCCCACACGGGGTGACGCTGCCGGGGCTTCTGGCCGGCGCGGCTGGCGGGGTCATGGTCCTCGCGGGGTGGCTGGCGGCGCTGCGCCGTCCGGCGCCAGCGCCAGCCGCAGGATGACGATGTCCGCCAGCGCGGCGGGGTCGATCGGGGTGCCATCGCCGCGGAAGGCGCGGGATTGGGTGTTGGCAATGTAGAGGAAGCTGTCGCCATCGAGCGCCCCCGTCGTCATCCCGTTGAACAGCGGATGGTAGCGTTCGAGCACCTCGGCCTCGACAATGCGATCGCCCGGCGCATCGAGCCTGAGCCGCACGACCCGCCCCGGATGGATCCCGTTCTGGATGCCCACCAGCCCGCCCCGGTACCAGTAGAGCCCGTCGAAGCTGCCGGTCGGGAAGCCCGGCGGGGCGGGCAGCGTCCGGACGACCCGGGACGCGAGGTCGACCCGGTGGATATCGTGCCACCCGGCCACGTAGAGTGTCCGGCCGTCGGGGCCAGCGACGAGGCCGTTGGCCTCGGGGATGGTGCCTGGAGGCAGGAACTCCTCCATGCGGGGGCGATCGGGGCGGAGGCACCAGAGGGAGCCGTCGGACGTGCCGGTGGCGCACGCCATGCCGTCCGGGAGCACGGCGACGTCATTGAGCGCCCCGGTCGGGGGACCCGGATAGCGCGCGAGCAGGCGGCCATCATCGAGGGAGTACCGGTGCAGCGCGGCGCCGCCCAGCGCAGGATCCGCGAAGGCCCGGGGATCGTCGACCACCGCCCAGAGCTGCCGGCGCAGCGGGTCCACCCGAAGCCCCACGACCACCCGGCGCACCCCGGGCTCGGTCGCCGCGGCGAAATCCGTCACGCTGCCGTCCGGGTCGACCCGCACGATCTTCCCCTTGAAGCTCCCCGCGAACAGCGCCCGCGAGCAGGGATCGAAGGCGATGCCCTCCGGCTGCAGGTCCCGTTCGGGAATGACGAATGCCGGCGCGCCGTGGACCAGCGGCGGGTGGGCCGCGCGGATGTCGGCGACAATCCGGCGAAAGGTGGCGTCGGCATGCAGGAAGAAGAACCCGCGGTAGAACCCGGGATCCAGGCCACCAGGCGCCCGGCTCATTTCCATGAGCGCGGCCAGGGCCTCGGCGCGGTGCCCCGCCGCGGCATGGGCCGCGGCCAGGTTGAAGAGGACCACGGCGTCCTGCGGATCCCGTGCGTGGAGCCCCTCCAGGCGGACCAGGTCGGCGTCCTGGGCTGGCAGGGAGCCGGGCGCGAAGGCAAGCAGGGGCAGCAGGACGGCGGGCAGTCGCCGCAGGCGTGGCACGGGCAGGCTCCGGGGGGTGAGGGCGCCTCCCCTACGGAACGACCCCGGGGGTGGTTGCGCGGATGCCAGCGCCGTAGGTTCGAAGGGCGCAAGCGGTGTCCACCACTTTCCCACCTGGGGGCGATGTGCGCGCTTCGATCGCGCGGGTGAGCATCAAGGGGCGGGTGCCCGGCGAGGTGGGCCTCCCCAAGGCCGCCGTGCCGGTGCTCTCGGTTTCCCCGGCCGGGGCGGCGGGCGACTACAATCGCTACCGGATGGAGTCCCTCGCCGGCGATCCCGACCAGGCGCTGCTGCTCGTCACGGAAGACCTGCTCGCCACGCTCAATGCCGCCGGCTGGCCGGTGGCCCCCGGTGACCTCGGGGAGAACGTGACCCTGCGCGGCCTCGCGGAGTCGGCGCTGCGAGCGGGCGTGCGGCTCGAGGCCGATGCGGTGCGGCTCGAGGTGACCAAGGCCTGCGTGCCCTGCCGCGAGCTCTACACCCTGCCGTATGTCGGCACGGAGCGGGGGCCGGCCTTCCTGAAGGCCGCCACGGGGCGCCGCGGCTGGTACGCGCGCGTGCTGGCCGGTGGGGAGCTCCGGCCCGGCGACCCGGTCCGCCTGGCGGACGCCTGACACTGTCCCCGGGGGCGCCGCCGGCGCCGCCGGTCGTTCCATCCCCCGCACCGAGGTCCGCATGGCCGACGCGGCACCGCAGTCGTTCCAGCAGCACAAGCGCTACGTCCCGGGGTTCCACGGCGTCTCGTTCGCCCTGGTGCTCCTCACCTGCCTCCTGGCCCTGGCGCAGCTGATCCGGGCGCCGGGCCTCGGCACCCTGGGCGCCCTGACCGGGTCGCTCGCCCTGCTGGCCCTCTTCTGGTATGTCCGGTTCTTTCCGCTCGGCGTGCAGGACCGGGTGATCTGCCTCGAGGAGCAGCTGCGGATGGCCCGCCTGCTGCCGGCGGACCTGGCCGCCCGCGCGGCAACGCTCCGGCCCGGCCAGCTGATCGCGCTGCGCTTCGCCTCGGACGCGGAGCTGCCGGCGCTGGTGCGCCGGGTGCTCGACGAGAAGGTCGCCGGGCGCGAGGAGATCAAGGCCATGGTGACCCAGTGGCGCGCCGACACCCGGCGGATCTGAGCCACCGCGTGAGACCGCAGGCCCCGGTTCCTGGCGTCGCTCCACCGCCCGCGGCCGGGCCCGCCTCACCCTGGAGGTAGCGCTCGCCGACGGGACCGGCCCGGCCGCCAGCTTCACGGGCCGCTACGTGGCCATGGCCCGGCCCCGCATGGCCGAACGCCGCCCAGTGGAGTAGGTTGCGACACCGGCCCGCGAGGGCCGACGACGTCCCCCGCCATCCCCGGGCCGCCATGTCCGTACCACCCCGCACCTCCCCACCTCCCCAGCCGCGACCGCTGACGCCCGCGGAAGTGCACGCCATCGAGCGGGCGGAGCTGGAGGCATGGGGCGACATGTACCGGGCGCTGCCCCCGGCCTTCACCCGTGAATTCCGTCCCGAGCTGCGTGAGCAGGGGGACGTGGCCTACACCCGCTGCCGGGCCATCCCGTTCGTGCACTTCAACTCGGTGCTCAACCTGGGCCTCGGCGCGCCCGCCACCGAGGAGATGCTGGATGCCCTGCTCGCCGCGTACGAGGCGGTGGGCATTGCCCGGGTCACGGTGCTCACCCTGCCCTACTCGGAGCCGGCCGGACTCCCCGGCTGGCTCACCGCGCGCGGCTTCACGGAACGGCCAGGCTGGGACCGGGTGTTCCGGACGGCCCCGCTCGCGGGGCACGCCGTGGAGGACGCCGAGGTGGCGTTCGTGGACAGCCGGATGGCCCCGCGGTGGACGCGGTTCCTGGACCGCTGGTATGGCCTGCCCACCGCGCCCTGGCTGCAGGAGCTGGTGGGCCGCGACGGGTGGCACCACGCCGTCCTGGTGCAGCAGGACGAGATCCGGGCGGCGCGCAGCATGTACCTCGGCCCGCAGCGCACGGCCTGGCTGGGCATCGAGGCGCCGGTGCCCGGCGTGATGGCGCCGGGGTTCGCCGACGATGACCGCCTGGTGCGGGCGCTGCTCGGGCTGGCGGCGCGGCGCGAGACGCAGCTGGCGGTGGCGGACCTGGCGGCGGTGCAGCCCGGCCGCAGCGGCCCGGCCTACGACCACTGGGAGGCGCTCGGGTTCACGGTCGGGTACCGCCGCGCCCACTACGTGCGCGAGCGGGCCGCGTCAGGACAAGCCGGGCGGGACCCGTAGCCCATCAGGCCGGGGCGGCTTATGCTATCAGCATGTCCCTCCCCACCCCGACGAGCCTCCTCGACGAACTGGGCCAGGTGCGCGAGCACTGGGCCCCGCGGGTCGTGGCCGCGCTCAATGGTCAGTACCTCAAGGTCGTGAAGGTCCAGGGCGAGTTCGTCTGGCACCAGCACGAGGCCGAGGACGAACTCTTCCTCATCATCAAGGGCTCGCTCCGCATCCAGTTCGGCGAGGGCGACGTGGTGCTGCGCGAGGGGGAGTGCCTGGTGGTACCGCGCGGGGTGCGGCATCGCCCGGTGGCGCTCGAGGAGTGCTGGCTCGCGCTGTTCGAGCCGGCGCAGACGGCGCACACCGGGGAGGTCCAGACGGACCGGACCCGCAGCGTGGCGGAGCAGACCGCGCACCTCCCCACCCCGTGACGTCACCGGTGGTGGCCTGGAGCGAGCTGCAGGCGGACCACGCCGCCTCCCTCGCGGCGTTTCATGCCGCCGCCGCACGGTGGACGCCCGAAGCCTGGGAGGCCCCGCTGGGCCCCGGGAAGTGGACGCCGGCCCAGGTCGCGGAACACCTGCGGCTTTCGTACGAGGTGCTGGGGCGGGAGCTGGCGGGCGGCACGGGGCTGCGTCTGCGCACGCCCTGGTGGCTGCGGCCGCTGCTCCGCCTGCGCTTCCTGCCGGGCGTGCTGCGCCAGGGCCGGATCCCGGCGAACGCCCGCGCCCCACGCGAAGTGCGGCCCGGGGACGGCCCGTTCCCGCGCGCGGCGGTGCTGGCCGCGCTGGACGCCGGCGCCGCCGCCGTCAGTGCCGCGCTCACGGCGCGCCACGGCGGGGGCGGCGACGGCGTGACGCACCACGTCTTCGGGCGCCTGAGTCCGGCCGAGGCGTTGCGCTTCCTCGCCGTCCACAACCGGCACCATACGGCGCAGCTCTCCGCCCCGGGGCACTGACGGCTCCACACTCTTCCTGAGCGGCGCATGTTCGTCGGTCACCTGGCGCTCGGCTTCGCGGCCAAGCGCACCTGCCCCACCACTCCCCTGCCCTGGTTCATCGCGGCCGTCACCGCGCTCGACCTGGTGTGGCCGCTCTTCCTGCTGGCGGGAGTCGAGCAGGTGCAGATCCGCCCCGGGGCGACCGCCTTCAACCCGCTGGTCTTCGAGTCGTATCCCTGGTCACACAGCCTGGTGATGGCGGTGGCGTGGGGCGTGGTGCTCGCGGGGCTGGCGCGGTGGCGCGGCGTCGATGGGCGGGCGCTCGGTGTACTGGTCCTCCTGGTGGGAAGCCACTGGGTGCTCGATGTCATCACCCACGTCCCCGACCTGCCGCTGTGGCCGGGCCCCTCCCCGCGGCTGGGGCTGTCGTTGTGGAATTCCCTGGCCGGCACCTACCTGGTCGAGGGGCTGTTGTGGGTGGCGGGGCTCGTGATCTACCTGCGATGCACGGTGACGCACAGCCGCGCGGGACGGGCGGCGTTCTGGTCGTTCGTCCTGCTGTGCACCGGGATGTGGGCCGCGGGGCCCTTCGGCCCGCCTCCGCCGTCCGTGACCGGGCTCGCGGTCTTTGCGCTGGTGGGCTGGATCGTGGTCCCGTGGGCGTGGTGGATCGAGTCGACCCGCGGCCTCTCGTCCGCGCCCGGAGCCCGGCCATGAACATCCGTGAGCTGCTGGCCGCGATGAAGCCCGCCCGCACCGAGTTCCACTGGGATCCCTGCTGCTTCTGCGGCCAGCCGATCCGGGTGGCCGACGGCGATCCCTGCCGGCTGTCGTTCGAGCGCGGCACGGAGGCCCGGGACCGGCTCGCCAGCGAGTACTTCTGCCACGCCTCCTGCTTCCAGGCCCACCTCGACGAGGGGCTCCGCACCCCGCTCGGCGCCACGGTGGAGCGCCGCCCCGATGGTACCATCACCAACGCCGCGAGCCTCACCGCCGATCACCTGACCCACCAGCGGGTGCTCTGCCCGGCCTGCGGGGAGAAGGTCTTCGTGCGGTGGCCGGAGGGATGGGACGCCCACGCGGCCCACCGCTGCGCCGGCCTCACCGCCGAGGGCCCCGAGCTCCGCAAGGCGGAATTCAAGCGGCGGTTCGCCGCGCTCTTTCAGTCGTAGGCCGGGGACGCGCCCATGCCACTGCGCATCCGCCAGGCCACCGTGGCCGATGCCCGCGAGATCGCGACCCACCGGGCGCTGATGTTCCATGAGATGGGCCAGCTCCCCGAGGCCTCGATGCCGGCCCTGGTGGCCCACGCCGAGGCGCTGCTCGAGCCGATGCTGGCGACCGGGGAGTATGTGGGGTGGCTCGCGGCGCCTGCTGACGCGCCGCAGGCCATCGCGGGCGGGGCCGGGGCCCAGCGGCGCCAGGTGCTGCCGCACCCCGACGGGACCGGCGGGGTGGCGGAGGGGCGGCACGCGATCGTCCTCAACGTGTGGACCGAACCCCGCTGGCGCCGCCAGGGGGTGGCGGAGTCCCTCATGGAGGCGGTGCTCGGCTGGGCCCGGGCGGAGCGCCTGGACCGGCTGGTGCTGCACGCCTCGGAGGCCGGCCGGCCCCTCTACGAGCGGCTCGGCTTTGTCCGGACCAACGAGATGCGCTACACCCGACCCCTCCGCTGACCGGCCCGCCATCGGGACTGCAACCCTTTCCGCCCCTCCGCGGTCCAACCTGAAACCCCGGACGGCCGCCCGCAGTCATGTCCGGGAGCCCAGGACAGACCTCCGTTCCCCCTCGACGAGCCCTCGATGCAACACCTCAAGCTCGCGCTCCGGACCCTGCTCCGGACCCCGTTCGTCACCGCGGTCGCGGTGCTCTCCCTGGCCCTGGGGATCGGGGCCAATGCGGCGATCTACTCCCTCTTCGACCAGATGCTGCTGCGGCCGCTGCCGGTGCCTGGACCGGAGCAGCTGGTCCGGCTGACCGCCCCGGGGCCCAACCCGGGGTCGCAGTCGTGCAACCAGGCCGGGGGGTGCGACGAGATCTTCAGCTACCAGATGTTCCGGGACCTGGAGCGGGGTCAGACGGTCATGACCGGGCTCGCGGCCCACGTGCTGTTCGGGGCCAGCCTCTCCTACCAGAACGAGCCGCTCACCGGCGACGGGGTGTTCATCTCCGGTTCCTACTTTCCCACGCTGCAGCTCACCCCGGCCCGCGGCCGGCTGATCGGGCCGGGCGAGGACCAGAGCATCGGCGGGCACTCGGTGGCGGTGCTCTCGTACAGCTACTGGCAGGCGCACTTCGCCTCGGATCCCGCGGTGGTGGGCCAGACGCTGGTGATCAACGGCAAGCCCTTCGAGATCATCGGGGTGGCGCCGCGCGGCTTCGAGGGCACCACCCTCGGCGCGCGGCCGCTGGTCTACGTGCCGCTCACCATGCGTGAGGCGCTGCTGGGCTACGGCGGGTTCGACAACCGGCGGAGCTACTGGGCCTACGTGTTCGGGCGGCTCAAGCCCGGGGTGTCGCTGGAACAGGCCAGCGCGGCGCTCAACGGGCTGTACACCCCGATCCTGGCCGACGTCGAGGCCCCACTGCAGGCCGGGATGAGCGAGGCGACGATGGCCCGCTTCAAGGCCAAGCAGATCGGCGTGCTGCCGGGACGGCAGGGACAGAGCTCGGTGCACGAGCAGGCGCGGGTGCCGCTCTACATGCTCTTCGGGGTGACGGGCGTGGTCCTGCTCATCGCCTGCGCCAACATCGCGAACCTGCTGCTGGCCCGGGGCGCCGGCCGCGCCACGGAGATGGGTGTGCGGCTGGCGCTCGGCGCGGGACGGCGCCAGCTGGTGGCCCAGCTGCTGACGGAGGCGGTGCTGCTGGCGCTGCTGGGTGGCGCGGCGAGCCTGCTGGTGGCGCGGTGGACCCTGGACGGCATCTCCGCGCTGCTGCCATCCGAGGCCACGCTCGCGCTGCAATTCACGCTGCAGCCGTCGGTGCTCGCCTTCGCGGCACTCCTGTCGGTGGCCACCGGCCTCATCTTCGGGCTCTTCCCGGCGCTGCACAGCACCCGCGCCGACCTGATCACCAGCATCCGCGCCGGGGCCGGCCAGATCCTGGGGCACCGGGGGGCCGCGCGCTTCCGCCTGGGCCTGGTGACGGCGCAGATCGCCCTCGCGTCCGGCCTGCTCATCTGCGCCGGCCTGTTCCTCAAGAGCCTGGTGAACGTGAGCAAGGTCGACATCGGCGCCACGGTGGACCACGTGGTGACCTTCGCGATCAGCCCCTCCCGCACCGGCTACGACAGCCTGGCCTCCGCCCAGCTCTATGAGCGGGTGGAACAGGAGCTGGCCGCGCTGCCCGGCGTCACCGGGGTCACCAGTTCGTCGGTGCCGCTGCTCGCCGGCAGCAACTGGGGCACCGACGTGCACGTCCAGGGCTTCCCGAGCGGGCCCGACGTGGACAACAACTCGCGGCTCAACCGGGTGGGGGCGGGCTACTTCTCCCTCTTCGGGATGCCGCTGCTGGCGGGCCGCGAGTTCAGCGACGCCGATCGCCTGGGCGGAGCCCGGGTGGCGGTGGTCAACGAGGCCTTCGCCAGGAAGTTCAACCTGGGGAACAACGCCGTGGGCAAGTTCATGTCCGAGGGCGGGCCCGATTCCCTCAACATCGAGATCGTCGGGCTGGTGCAGGACGCCAAGTACAGCGACGTGAAGGACGAGATCCCGCCGCTCTTCTTCACGCCCTGGCGGCAGGACGGCAACGTGTGGGGCCTCAACTTCTACGTGCGGACGGCGCTGGCGCCGGAGCAGATCCTCAAGGTGATCCCCCCCCTGATGAAGCGCATCGACCCGGGCCTCCCCATCGAGGAGCTCAAGACGATGCCGCAGCAGATCCGGGAGAACATCTTCCTCGACCGGATGATCAGCATCCTGTCCACCGCCTTCGCCACCCTGGCGACGCTGCTCGCCGCGGTGGGCCTCTATGGGGTGCTCGCCTACACCGTGGCCCAGCGCACCCGGGAGATCGGGGTCCGCATGGCGCTCGGCGCCGATGCCGGCGCGGTGCGGCAACTGGTGCTGCGGCAGGTGGGCGTGATGGTGGCCGTCGGGGGGACCCTCGGGGCGCTCGCCGCCCTGGGCGCGGGCTACGCGGCGCGCTCACTGCTCTACGGCATGCAGGGCCACGATCCGGTGGTCTTCGCGGCGTCGCTCCTCACCCTCACCGCCGTGGCCCTCGGCGCCGGCTACCTGCCGGCGCGACGGGCCAGCCGGGTCGACCCGATGCAGGCGCTGCGCTACGAGTAGGCCCGGCGCCGCCTAGCGGGCCGAGTCGGCGGCGGCCAGGACCCGGCGGATGTCCTCGGTCCACCCGGGGGCATCCTCCGGCGGCCGGAACGACCAGCTCACCCGGGACTGGCCGCTCCCGGAGCTGATGACCACGCGATCCCCCTCGCGCCGCACCGCATTCTCCTTCCGGCTCGCGGGGGTGAGGTCGAGCCCCACCGTGCCGTTCTTGTGCACGAAGACGCTCCGCGCCGTGACGATGATCGACGCGTCGCGGTCCTCCCAGCGGTTTCCCCGCGTGCTGCGCGAGTAGTAGGTATAGCGGAACACCTGGTCGTCGGCGCGCCGCACCACGCCCTCCGACTGGAACCGCTCCTCCAGCGCCGCCGGCAGGGTGGCGGTGGACTGGCCACACCCGGCCAGCAGTGTGGCGGCGAGCAGCAGGCGGTACCTCACGCACCCTCCCCCGTGATGATGATCGTGGCGGCATCGATGGCGTCGTGGCTGCCGGTCAGCGCCACGAGGTCGCCGGCGGCCAGCCGCTCGTGCGCCTCCGGGAACGCCACCTGCTCCTCCCCCCGCAGCAGCCCCACGACGGTCGCCCCGGTGCGGCCGCGCAGGTTGAGCTCCCCGAGCGTCCGGCCGGCGCACTCCGAGCCCGCCCCCACCCGCACCGGCGCAAAGTCGCCCAGGCCAGGGAGGAGGGAACGGACCAGGTCGATCTTGGGATCCTCCGCGTGCGACTGCTTGGCCAGCATCGCCACCACCACCTCGGCGCCGGCGCGGAAGTGGCCGAAGAGGTCGGTGGTGCGGCGCCAGAAGACGATCCCGAGCAGCCCCAGCACCAGCAGCAGCACCAGCAGGCCGCCCAGCGGCGGCAGGACGGGCGCCGTGACCAGGAGGAGCGGCACGGCGGTGAGCAGCACGGCCACGATCTGCACCGCGACGCCGAGCACCCGGCGCGGCGCGCGGCCGTTGTCCACCCGTCCCGGACCCGGCCCAGGGATGGCGATCTCGGCCAGCTCCTCGCCGAGGCCGCGGGTGATCCGGAGGATCCCGAAGAGGAACGGGCTCACCAGCGCGGCGGTCACCCCGGCGATCAGCCAGGAGGCGAGCGTCGCCGAGACGCCCCGCGCCAGCAGCAGCTCGGCCAGGTGGTGCCGCACCCACGCGCCGCCGATCACCAGGCCCGCCACCACCACGGCGTCGAGCGCCAGCCAGCGGGCCGAGCGGCGGGCGCTGGCCCAGGGGGAACGGCCGGCCGGCGCCGCGCGCAGCGCCTCGACCCAGGCGCCGTAGAGCGAGGCCACCATCTGCACCCGGTGGGGCAGTCGGGCATCGACCCACTGGGCGATGGGGTCCGCCGCGCGGGCCAGCCGCCCGGAAAGCAGCGCGGTGATCACCGAGACCGTGACCGCCGCCGCCACGAACGCCGGTGGCACTACGCCGAACCCCGCCCCGACCCCCGCCAGGATGAACGAGAACTCGCCGATCTGGGAGGTGAAGAGCCCGGCGCGTACCGCGGTGCGCAGTGAGCGGCCGGAGAGGAACACCCCCACCGTGATCGCCACCGGACGCCCGAGCAGCACCACGCCGAGCATGGCGAGCGCGAGGCCCCAGGACTCCGCGAGGATCCGGAGGTCCAGCTGCATGCCGGTGGCCACGAAGAAGATGGCCGCGAAGACGTCGCGCAGCGGGCGGATCTCCCGCTCCACCAGGCGGCCGGCGCCGGATTCGGCCACCAGCAGCCCGCCGAGGAAGGCGCCGAGCGCCACCGAGAACCCGGCCAGGCCGGCGAGCGACGACATGAGGAACGCGAAGCCGACCATG
Organism: Gemmatimonadota bacterium; assembly: GCA_016713785.1. NCBI lineage: Bacteria > Pseudomonadati > Gemmatimonadota > Gemmatimonadota bacterium. Next base: position 2,350,137 of record JADJOM010000003.1, read on the forward strand.
CTCACCAGCATGGTCTCCGGCTTGCGCAGGCCGATGATGGCGCGGGCGGCGCGGGGCACCAGGGCGAGCCCCGCCACCAGGAAGAGGACCAGCAGCCCGACCAGGCGCCCCACCACCGCCGCCAGGGCCCCGCCGCTCAGCCCCTCGCCGGAGGCCGCGGCCGTGAGCAGCGCGATGATGAGCATCGCGCCAAGGTCCTCGAACAGCGTGAGCTGGAAGACCGTCTCGCGCAGCTCGGGCTCGACCGGGTGTTCCTCCAGCACCTTGGCGATGACCATGGTGCTGGACGCGGCCACCGCCCCGCCGAAGAAGAGGCTGCCGATCGGGCTCCAGCCGGACAGGCCCGCCACCGCGAAGCCCAGCGCCAGCATGAGGCCGATCTCCACCACGGCGGCCACGGCGCCGGTGGCGCCCGCCCGGGCCAGGCGGCCCAGGCGGAAGTCGAGCCCGATGGAGAACATGAGGAGGATGACGCCGAGTTCGGAGAGCAGCCGGATGCTGGCCTCGTCGGAGACCCAGCTCGGCGGCACGCTCGGGCCCACGATCACGCCGGCCACCAGGTACCCGGCGACCACCGGCCAGCGCAGCCGCTGGAACAGGACGGTGGTGGCCCCGGCGGTCACCAGCACCACCGCGAGGTCGCGGAGGAAGTGCTCGGGCGAGGTCATCGGCGTGGCGCCGTTCAGCCCGTCCGGTCCAGCACCTCGCGGACCTGCGCCACGAGCTTCTCGGGGGGAAAGGGCTTGGGCAGCAGGGTGGCGTTCTCCTGATCGAGGCCATAGCGCAGGGTCGCCTCGTCGGCGTACCCGCTGATGAACAGCGCCGGGAGCCCCGGGCGCGCCTGGCGGGCGTGGGCCACGAGTTCCGGGCCGCTGCCACCGGGCATGACGACGTCCGTCAGCAGGAGGTGGAGCGGGCCCTGGTGCTGGTCGAGCCAGCGGCGCGCGGCGTCCGGCGTGCTGGCCGCGTGCACCCGGTAGCCCCGCCCCTCGAGCGCCCGCTGCATCACCCTGAGCAGCGCCTCCTCGTCCTCCACCACGAGGATCGTCTCCTGCCCCCCGCTGGGCAAGGGCAGCGGGGTCGGTTCGCCCGCGGCGTCGCCGTCGGCGGCCAGCGGCAGGCAGACGGTCACGGTCGTGCCCTGGTCCGGCGCGCTCTCGATCCGCACGTCACCACCGCTCTGTCGCACGATCCCGTAGACCGTGGAGAGCCCGAGTCCGGTCCCCTTGCCGAGGGCCTTGGTGGTGAAGAACGGCTCGAAGGCACGGCTCAGGGTGGCTTCGTCCATGCCCACGCCGGTGTCCTGCAGGGCCAGGAGCACGCCGCCGGCCGGCGGCACCTCGATGCCTGGCGGCAGCCCGGGCGCGCCGGCACGGGCCTTCCGGGTGCGGATGCTGAGGGTCCCGCCGCGGGGCATGGCATCACGCGCGTTCACGGCCAGGTTGACGATCACCTGCTCCAGCTGGCCCCGGTCCACCTTCACCAGCCCGAGGTCGCCCGCCAGCTCGGTCCGGATCCGGATATCCTCGCCCAGCAGCCGCGCGAGCAGCCGCCCGGCCTCGTGCACCACCAGGTTCACGTCGAGCAGCACCGGCCGGAGCATCTGGCGGCGCCCGAAGGCCAGGAGCTGCTGGGTGAGCGCCGCGGCCCGGTCGGCGGCCTTCCGGATCTCCTCGATATCCTCCGACCGGGGCGCCCCGCGCGCGAGGTCGGCCTGGGCCAGCGCCGCATAGCCGATGATCGCCGTGAGCAGGTTGTTGAAGTCATGCGCCACGCCACCGGCCAGCTGCCCCACTGCCTCCATGCGCTGCGAGTGGCGCAGGCGATCCTCCAGGGTCCGGCGCTCGGTAATGTCCTGGAAGCTGCAGAGCACCTCTTCGACCGCGCCATCCGGCCGGCACGAGGGGTCGGCGTTCACCAGGAGCCAGACGCGGTCCCGTGTCCGCGGACGGTGCACGCCCATGACCACGTTGTGGACCGGCTGCCGGGTGCGGATGGCCACCGGCACCGGGTGGGTCTCGCCGGGAAAGGGCGACCCGTCCTCATGCACCACGTTCCACGCCGGGTCGAACGAGGTGCGCTCGAGCAAGTCCACCTCGGTGAGGCCCAGGAGCTCGAGCGCCGCCGGGTTGGCCAGGCGGAGCCGCGCCTGGGCATCCTGGACCACCACCCCCACCGTGAGGTGCCGGATCACCTCGAGGAAGCGCGCCTCCCCCCGCGACACCTCGAGCGCGCGGGCCAGCCTGGCATTCTGCCGCTCGGTGAGGATCTCCCGGAGCAGGATGAGGAGGGTCACGGCCACCGTGACGATCGCGAGGACCCAGACCACCTGCGCACCGGCCCGGGCGGCCTCCCGGATCAGCAGGCCGTAGACCGTCACCCCGAGCAGCAGCGGCAGCAGGTTGCGCGGCAGGCGCGGCTCACGATCAGGGGCGTCGGGCCCCTCGGCGTCGCCGGCCCGTTCCATGGCCCAGATCATGACGGCGTAGCCACCGAGGAACAGCAGGTCGGGCCAGTCCACCGGGATCCAGGCCGGGGAGCGGGCATTGAGCTGGTACCCGAGGTCGCCGGCGAGGTAGAGCAGCTGGCCGGTGGCCAGTCGGGGCAGCAGCGCCCGCCCGGCCCCCCCGACACGTTCGAGGAGGAGCGGCACCATCACCGCGAAGATGACCAGGTCCCCGACGGGAAAGGTGAACGTGACCAGGCGCTCCAGCAGCGACATCGGGACGGCGGCCAGCGGGCGGCCCACCTGCAGCCAGGTGATGGCGCACCCCGCCACGATCGCGATGGCGGCGTCGACCACCAGCCGGCCGCGGGATTCGCTGCCCGCCCGCACCACCGGGAAGGCCAGCACCCCCGCGATGGCCAGCGGGTAGCTCAGCAGGTAGGCGAGGTTGGCCCACGAGGCGGAGGGGTCGGTACCGAGGACGAACTGCTGCCAGCACCAGATGAGGTTGCCGAGGGCCGTCACCGCGTGCGAGGCGGCGTAGAGCCGCAGGCCGCGCCGGATGCCGGGGTCGGGCGCCTGCCCCGCGGCCGCGAGGAACGACCAGAGCGCCAGCAGGGCCAGCGGGATGAAGATCGCGTAGCTGACGACGGCCCAGGCGGGATGCCCCCGCCCGAGCCACCCCATGAGGACCGGGTAGCCGAGCGCCGTGACGACGGCGGCGATGGTGCGGAGTCTGGCGGCCCGGGGGATGTCGGCGGCGGGCACGGGGGTCACCCTAGCGCTGGGTGTCGGCCAGCTGGCGGAGGCGGCGCAGGATGCGCTGTTGGGCGGCGCCGTGCTTCACGGCCAGGAAGATCGTGTCATCCCCGGCGATGGTCCCGATGACGTCGGGCCAGGCCAGCCGGTCGATGGCCACCGCCACGCGGTTGGCCTCGCCCGCGGGGGTATGCAGCACCAGCAGCGCATCGCCAGCCGGGTCGGCGGTGAGCACCCCCTCGCTGATGCGGCGCTCGTCGGGATGCTCCGGCACGGCCGCGATGCGCGCCGGACGCTGGTAGGCGCCGTCGACCTTCACCAGCTTGAGCGCCGTGATATCGCGGCTGACTGAGCTCTGGGTGACCTTCCAGCCTTCGGCGGAGAGGGCCTCCGCGAGCTCCTCCTGCGTCCGCACCGGGCGGGTGCTGATGAGTTCGAGGATCTTGAGGAGCCGCTTCCGCCGGTCGCCGCTCATGACCGCCCGCGGGCGCTGCTCCGGCCGGCGAGCGTGTTCATGGCGCCGTCGAACCGGCGCTGTTCCCGGTCGGCCCAGCGCCGGCAGGCGCGCAGGCGTCCCCGCACCAGGCCCAGGCCCAGGTTGCCCAGCCCGCCGGTGCTGCGGCGACGGCTGATGATCTCGTCGGTGGCTGGTTCGCGCCACCAGTCACCTTCCTTGATGGCGGCGGCCACCTCGCGGTAGGCGGACCGGAAGGCGCTCCCCCCCTCGACCCGCCGCATGACCTCGTCGGTGGCCAGCGGCCCGCCGGAGAGGATGTGGCGCCCCACCGAGGCGTCCACCCCGAGCCGCGGCACCGCCACCGCCAGCATGGAGAGCATCCCCTCGAGGCGGTCCACCCCCCGCATCACCGGCTCCTTGATCAGCTGGAAGTCCCGGTGATACCCGCTGCCGAGCTTGCTCTTGACCTGGAAGACCGTCAGGAGGTCGCCCTCGAGGGCGGCGGCGCGCCCGCGGGTGAGCTCGAACAGGTCGGGATTGCGCTTGTGCGGCATGATGCTGCTGCCGGTGGCCAGGTCGGGCGGCAGCACCAGGAAGCCGAACTCGTCGGAGCTGAAGGCGATGATGTCGGTGGAGAGCTTGCCCAGCTCGTGCCCCAGCTGCACGCACCAGAAGAGCACCAGCGCCTCGAGCTTGCCGCGGCTGTTCTGTACCAGCGCCACGTTGTGCTCCACGGCGCCGAAGCCGAGCGCCTTGGCGGCCGCTTCCCGCTTGAGCGGGAGCGGCACCCCGTAGCCGGCCGCGCTGCCGAGCGGGGAGCGGTCCACCTTGGCCCACACCGCGGGCAGCGCCTCGACCACGTCGAGGATCCCCTCGGCAAAGGCGGCGGCCCACAGGCCGGCCGAGCTGGGCATGGCCCGCCGGGTGTGGGTGTAGCCGGGCCACAGCACCCGCTGGTACCGCGTGGCGAAGATCAGCAGGCTCTCGGCCAGGTCGAGCGCCTCACCGGAGAGCAGCAGCAGCCGGTCCTTGAGGTAGAGCCGGAGATCGCAGGCCACCTGGTCGTTGCGCGAACGGCCGGTGTGCAGCCGCTCCCCGGCGGCCCCGGTGCGCCGCACCAGCCAGTCCTCCACGCAGGTGTGCACGTCCTCGTGCTCGGGGCCCACGAGCAGGCGTCCCTCGTCCACTTCGCGCAGCGCCAGCCGCAGGCCGGCGCGGATCTTCAGGTACTCGCCCTGGGAGAGGAGCTTCGAGGCGCGGAGCCCCTCGATGTGGCCCAGGCTGCCGAGGATGTCCCAGGCGATGAGCCGCCCGTCCCACAGCCGGTCCTCGGTGGCGGTGTAGTCGAGCATCTGGCGGTCCAGCGAGTTGCTCGAGACCCAGAGCGTGGTCGGCAGGACGGGGGCCGGTGCGGCCACCGGCCGGTGGCCCGAGGGGCGGGGCTTCTTGGGCTTGCTCATGCGAGATAGGCCTGGGCGAGGTGGCGGTAGAAATCCCGGGCGGCGGAGACCTCGGGGAGGTCCACGTACTCGTCCGGGGTGTGCGACCGGCGGCTGGTGCCGGGCCCGCACTTGATGGCGTCCCTGTCTCGCAAGAATACCCAGTCGGAGCACGTGGGTGAACCGAACGGCTTCCCTTCGGGCCGGATGGCCTGGGCCAGCGCCAGGAGCCGGGAGCCGGGCGGCGTCTCGCAGGGGACCAGCCGGTCCGATGTGATCACCACCTCCACGTCGAGCGCCGCGCGGAGCGCGTCGGCCAGCTCGGCGTGGGTCCAGTTGGGGGTGCTGCGCACGTCGAGCACCGCCCGCGCCACCGGCGGGGTCACGTTCCGGCTCACGCCCCCCTCGAGCATGGTGGGCGTGGCCGTGGCGATGCCGAGGATGGGATGCACCCGGTCGCGGAAGAGCGCCGGCAGCTTCGCCACGTTGCGGCCCAGCTCCACGATGGCGTTGGTGAAGTCGGGGTTGTCGGCGGCGTAGCCGGCGTGGCGCTGCACCCCGCGCGCCACCAGGTCGGCCATCATGAGCCCGCGCTGGGCGATGGCCGGCTCGAGGTTGGTCGGCTCGCCGACCACGGCGGCGTCGATGGAGCCGAGCCGCTCCACGGCGGCGCCCATGGTGGTGTGCTTGGTCTCTTCCTCGTAGCCGAGGATGACCAGCAGGCGACCCCGCGCGGGGCCGCCCGCCTCCGCCAGGTCACGGGCGGCCAGGAGCATCGCGGCCACCGAGGCCTTGGCGTCGCCGGAGCCGCGGCCGTAGAGCCGGTCCCCCTCGAGCGTGGCCGCGAAGGGCGGGCGGCTCCACCCCTCCCCCGCCGGCACGGTGTCGAGGTGCGACACGAACGCCAGCGTCGGGCCGCCGGCGCGGCCGGGCACGGTGATGGCCACCGCCGCGTCATCGCGCGAGGCGGTGAGGCCGGCCGCCTCCGCCCACTCCACCACCCAGCGCGCGATCCCCTCCTCGGTCCCGCTGACCGAGGGGATCGCGACCAGGTCGCGGAGGAGCGCGATCTCAGGTCGCGAGGTCCACGCCAAGATAGGTCGCCTTTTCCTTGCGGCCGACGATCATCGTCCCGCACCCGGCCCCGGTGAACACCTCGAGCAGGATGGAGTCGGGGAGGCGGCCATCGATGATGTGGGTGCGCTCCACCCCTCCGGTGGCGGCGCGGATGCAGGCCTCCACCTTGGGGCGCATGCCGCCGGCGACCGCGCCACTCGACATGAGCGCGGCGAGGTCGTCGGGATCGGCGAAGGTGACCAGGCTCGAGGGGTCGGCGCGGTCACGCAGCACCCCGGGCGCGCCGGTGAGGAAGAGGAGCTTCTGCGCCTTGAGCGCCACCGCGAGGGACTCCGCGACGGTGTCGGCGTTGACGTTGAAGACCTGGCCCTCGCCGTCGCCGGCCAGGCTGGCCACCACCGGCACGAAACGGGCGTCGAGCAGGGTGAGCAGCACCCGCGGGTCCACCCGGTCCACGTCCCCGACGTGGCCGTAGTCGACCTCGCGCGAGACGCCGGCGTCGTCGACCACCGTGACCGGCGGGCGGCGCCGGGCCGCGATCAGGTCGGCGTCCACGCCGGAGAGCCCGACGCCCTGCACCTCGTGCGCGCGGAGGGCGGCCAGCAGGTTCACGTTGAGCGTGCCGGCGTAGACCATCTTGGCCACGTCGAGCGCGCTGTCGTCGGTGACCCGCCGGCCGGCCACGATCGTGGGCTCCTGGCCCAGCCGGCGGGAGAGCGCCGTAGCCTGCGGGCCGCCGCCGTGCACCATGACGATGCGGATGTTGAGCGAGGAGAGCAGCCCGATCTGCCCCGCCACCCGGTCCAGCGCCTCGGGGTCGGCGAGCACGTCGCCGCCCAGCTTCACCACGAAGACGTTGTCCCGGTAGGCGCGCACGTAGCGGAGCGCGCCCTTGAGCCCGGTGATGCCCTTCGAGGTGTCGATGCTCATCCGTGTCATCCTGGTCCCCGGAAGTGTGACGTCCGCCTACCGCCCGCCGATCAGCTCCAGCAGCAGGGCCCGCTGCACGTGCAGCCGGTTCTCCGCCTCATCCACCACCGCCGAGGCGGGGCCGTCGAGCACCGCGTCGTCGATCTCCACGTTGCGCCGCACCGGGAGGCAGTGCATCACGGTGGCCTTCCCGCCCCGCGTGGAGCGGAGCCGCGGGGCGGTGAGGCGCCAGTCGCGCAGGCCGCGGCGGAGCGCCGCCTCCTCCTCCGGCTTCCCGAACTGCTTCACCGCGCCCCAGCTCTTCACGTAGACCACGTCGGCCCCGACCAGCGCCTCGTCGGGGTCGTTGATGATGTGCACGAACTCGCCGCCCCGCGCCTGCGCGATCCGCCGGATCAGCGCGGTGTCCTCCTGGTCGAGCTCGTAGCCGTCCGGCCGCGCGATGACGATCTCCATCCCCTGGTGCGCCGCGGCAAGCGCCGCGCTGGCCGGGACCGCGGTGGGGAGCGCCTTCGGGTGCCAGGCCCACAGCAGGACAAACCGCTTGCCGCGCGGGTCGCCCAGCTTCTCGCGCAGGGTCATCGCGTCGGCCAGCTGCTGGCACGGGTGCCGCCGGGTGGACTCCATGTTGATCACCGGCTTCTCGCAGTACCGCGCGAAGTCCCGGATGATGCGGTCCTCCCGGACGCTGGCCCAGTCGTCGCCCCGCGGGAACGAGCGCACCCCGACCACGTCGGCGTATCGCCCCAGCACCCGCGCCGCATCCTTGAGGTGCTCCACGGTGGTGCCGTCCATGACGGCCCCCATCTCGGTCTCCAGGCTCCAGCTGCTCTTGCCCGGCTCCAGCACCACCGCGTGGCCGCCGTGCAGGTACATGGCGGTCTCGAAGCTGGTCCGGGTCCGCATGCTCGGGTCCATGAAGACCATCGCCATCACCTTTCGCTCGAGGCCGCCCAGCACCTCGCCGCGCTTGACCTTCGCGGCCAGCGCCAGCAGGGCATCGATCTCCTCGGCCGACCAGTCCTCGACCGTGATGAAGTCACGCTTGGTCACGCCGGCACCTCCTTGCAGGGAACCGCACTCAGCACGGGTAGAGCCCCCCGAAGCGGAGCCCCGCCGTTTCCGGCAGCCCGAGCGACAGGTTCATCGCCTGGATGGCCTGCCCGCCCGCGCCCTTCACCAGGTTGTCCACCACCACCATCACCTGGGCCTCGCGGCCATCCGCCGACTGCGCCGCGTGGATCAGGGCGTAGTTGGTCCCGAGCACGTGGGTCAGCTCGGGCGGCTGCTCCACCAGGCGGATGAAGGGCCGCCCGGCGTAGGCCTCGCGGAAGCGGCCTCGCACGTCCACCGCGCCGTGGGCAGCGCGCGCCGGCTCCAGGTCCACGTGCAGCGTCAGGTGGATGCCGCGGACGAACGGGCCGGAGTGGGTCATGAGCCGCGCCCGCGCCCCGGGCGCCCCGGTCCAGGCGCGCCACCGTTCGAGGATCTCCGCCTCGTGCCGGTGCCCCAGCACCGAATAGGCGAACAGGTTGTGCGCCCGCGCGGGATGATGCGTGGTGGCCTTGGGATGCACCCCGCTGCCGCTCGACCCGGTGACCCCGAACAGCGCCGGCAGGAGCCCCGCGCCCAGTCCGCCGAAGGGGTACAGCGCCAGCTCGGCCGCGGTGGCAAAGCACCCCGGGGCCGCGAGCGCCCGCCTGCCCCGCAGCCCCTCCCCGAGCACGTCGGCCAGCGCGTAGGTGAACTGCGGCACCAGCGCCGGCGCCGGGTGTTGCCCGTAGTAACGGGCATAGAGCTCGAGGTCCTGCACCCGGAAGTCGGCCGCGAGATCGATCACCAGCGGCGCGCCGGCATCGAGGATCTCGGCGGCCACCTTCGACGACTCCCCATGCTCCAGCGCCAGGAAGACCACGTCCGCCCCGGCGGCGGCCTCGGAGGGCGTGGCGCCGGAGAAGCGCGCGTCGGTCAGCGGCGCCAGCTGCGGATGCACCTCGGCGACCGGCGTGCCGGCCTTGCTGCGGCTGGTGGCCACCACCGAGCCGACCTCCGGATGCTCCGCCAGCAGCCGCAGCAGCTCGCCGCCGACGTACCCGGCGGCCCCGATCACCGCCACCCGGAGCGCCACCGGCCCTACGCTCCCGCCAGCGCCGGCGCCGCGAGCCGCGCGTCGAGGGCCTGGCGCACCACCTCGACCAGGGCCGGCGCCTCGCGCAGCGCGTTGAAGGCGGGCAGCCGGAGCTCGGCCTTCACGTAGTCACGGCCCACCTCGTTGTCGGTGGCCGGCCCGGTCAGCACGGTGACCGGGAGGCCGAAGAGGTCGCGCATCAGCGTCACGGCCCCCCAGCAGCCCACCGGGTCGGGGGCGGCCATCACGTACGCGGCGCCCACCGCGGTGAGTTCCGGGTCGCGGAGGATGTCCTGCACCCCGTACTCGCCAAGGATCCCGTCGCCGAGCTCCGCCACGATCACGTCGGGCTTGCTCGCCGCGAGGCGGTTGAAGATCCCCTTGGCGGCGGTGACGGTCAGCCCGGCGCGCGTCGTCGCGATCCCGATGTCATTGAACGTCAGCGCGGCCACGGCGCCGGCGTCGAGCATGGAGAGCGCGTCGCGCATGAGCGAGACGCCGGTCAGCTTGCTGGCGGCCACCCGGAGCCCGGAGCGGCTCAGCCCCCGCACCAGCTCGGTGGCGGCCACCGTCTTGCCCGCGTTCATGCAGGTGCCCGCGATGTAGACCACCGGCACCTGGCTCTCCAGCCGCTCCGCCACCGGGACCGCATGGTCCTTGATGTGGGCCGGGTGGCCGATGCGGTCGCCGAGCGCGGGGAAGGTCAGGATGGCGCCCAGCACCTCCGCCTTGAACGGCATGCCGTTCTCCGGGTTGGCGCTGGTGCAGCGACCCAGGATGCCGCCGAGGTTGAGCACCTCGATGGTGTCGCCCACGGCCACGTGGCTCGGCACCACGCCGGCGTAGCCGCGCAGCGCGCGGCGGTGCCCCAGCGTGCCCGCCAGCACGTCGCCGGCGCGGAGGGAGACCATCCGGCCCGACAGGTCTTCCATCGTGTTGTAGCTCGACTTGTCATGCAGGATGCGCACCGCGAGCACATACCCCTCGGCCGCGATGATCTCGTCGCCGAGGATCACCTCCGCCGTCAGGTGCGCGTTCCGGGTGCTCGACGAGATCTTGTCGAGCCGGATGCGGGTGGTCTTCACCATGGGACCTCCTCCAGCCATGCGAATGGGGATGACCGGTGCCGGCGGGATGGACTGCCCATCCCGCCCCGCGCCGGCGCGCTGCCGCCGCCTACTTCTTCTGGAGGACCCGCTCCGCCAGGAGCTCGGGAATGGCCGACACGCGGCTGAAGGCCTGCGCCTCGGCGCCGGTCCACAGCCGGTTCTCCTCGCCGTAGGTGGCCACGCTGCGGTCCATCATGGAGAAGGGGCTCCGCGTCCCGACCACCTGGAAGCGGCCGGGCGCGAGCCGCACCCGGGTCTCGCCGCTCACCCGCTGCTGGCTGCTGGTGAGGAGCGCCTCGATGTCGCGGAGCGCGGGATCGAAGTAGTGCCCCTCGTGCAGGCGGTCGCCGTAGAAGCGCGCCAGCTGGTCCTTCCAGAAGGCCTGCCACTTGGTGAGCACCAGCTTCTCCAGCTCGCGGTGGGCCGCGATGAGCAGCAGCGCCGCGCCGGCCTCGAACCCGATCCGGCCCTTGATGCCGAGCGCGGTCTCGCCCACGTGGATGTTGCGGCCGAAGCCGTAGGCCTCGCCCAGGTCGCCCAGCAGGCGGATGAGCTCGGGGCCGCCCATGCGCGCGCCATCGAGGCTCACCGGGATCCCCTGGTCCCATCCCAGCGTGATCTCGCGCGCGGCGGGGGCGCCGGCGGGCGGGTCCACCAGCTCGTCCGGGGGGCCGGCCCACGTGTCGTGGGTCCAGCCGCCGCCCCAGGTGGTGCCCCAGAGCCCGCGGTTGATGGAGTAGGCCCCGGCCTTGGGCGGCACCGGGAGCTTCCGCGCCTCGAGATAGGCGATCGCCTGGTCGCGCTGCAGCCCGAGCTCGCGGATCGGGGTGAGCACCTCGAGGTCCGGGGCGAGGACCCGGAACGCGATGTCGAAGCGGACCTGGTCGTTGCCGGCGCCGGTGGAGCCGTGGGCTACGGCCGTGGCGCCCACCTGGCGCGCCACCGCGATGGCCGAGAGCGCCTGCTGGGTGCGCTCGGCGGCCACGGAGAGGGGATACACCTCGCCGCGGAGCACGTTGCCCTGGATGAGGAAGCGCACGAACCGGTCGAAGACCGCCTGCCGGGCATCGACGGTGTGGTGCTGCACCGACCCGACCGCCGCCGCCTGCCGGGCGATGGCCTCGAGATCGGCGGCGGTGGCGCCACCGGTGTTCACGTAGGCGGTGTGGACGGTCCACCCCTGCTCGGCCAGGTGCGGGACGCAGAACGAGGTGTCGAGGCCGCCGGAGAAGGCGAGGACGCAGGTCTTCATGGGGGATAAATATGCATTATGCAACTTCCACCGCAAGGGGGGCCGGCCCGCTCACCCCCCGGCTGCCGCGACCGTGATCTCCACCTCGTCGGACAGCGCGCCCGCCACCGCCCGCACCCGGTGCCGTCCCGGCACCAGCGTCCAGCGGCCGGCGGCCACGGGGCGGCCATCGAGCAGCCACCGCAGCGGCGCGCCAGCCGGGACCCCCGCCGCCCGGAACGGGATCGTGGCGTAGCGACCCTCGAACCCCGGCGGGATCTGGTAGTGATCGCCGTGCTGCGGCGAGGTGATCGTCAGGCGCGCGGTGGGCGCGGCCGGCACCCGGCCGGCCGGTGCCTGGGTCATCGCGGCCGGCCGGGGCGCCGCGGTGCCCCCGGCAGTCGTCGCCCGCCACTCGGCATACTCCACCGGCAGCTCCACGCGCCCCTCCTGGTGCCAGCGGCAGGTGGCCGTCGGCATCGTCCCCGGCAGGAAGTACTCGGTCATCGTGGGGCACTCCGCGCCCGCCAGCGCGCCGGAAAGCCGGCAGATGCGGGCGGGCAGCAACCCCGCCTCGGCCGCGGTGGGCAGGGCGCCCGCCACATAGCGCTGCGCCGTGACCAGCACCGCCCGGTGCAGCAGCGGTCCCGCCCCCGTAATGCCGCTGACCCCCTCCATCGGCCGGCCGTCGAAGTTCCCCACCCAGACACCCACGGTGAAGCCGGCGGTGACCGCCACCGCCCAGTTGTCGGTGAAGTGCCGGCTGGTGCCGGTCTTGGCCGCGGCACGGAAGGGCCAGTCGAAGGGCGTGCCGATGCCGAAGGCGGGGATCCGCGCCTCGGGGTCGGCGAGGATGTCGAGCACCAGCGCCGCCGCCCGCGGTGAGACCACCCGGTGGCCCTCGCCACTGGGCTGGTTGGCGTCACCGGACCACCAGCGTGCCGGGGTCCACACGCCGCCGTTGGCGAGCGCACGGTAACCGTTGGCGAGCTCGAGCAGGGTCACGTCGCCGTTGCCGAGCGCGAGGCCGAGGCCATAGTGCTCGGGGCTGCGGTCGAGCGAGGCGAAGCCGCCCGCCTGGAGCCCATGTAGCAGGGTGGCGTAGCCGATCCGGCTCGCCAGCTCCACGGCGGGAACGTTGTAGGAGCTGGCCAGCGCCTCGCGGGCACGCACCGGGCCGTGAAAGGTGCGGTCGTAGTTGCGCGGGTGATATGGGCCGCCACCGGTCTGGTAGGTGGTGGCCACATCGGCGAGCACGGTGGCCGCGGTCGCTCCCCGATCAAAGGCCAGGGCATAGAGGAACGGCTTGAGGGCGGAGCCGGGCTGCCGGCCGCTCACGACCATGTCCACCTGGCCGGCGCTATCGGCCCAGAAGTCGGGACTGCCCACCCACGCCAGGATCTCGCCGGAGCGGTTGTCGAGGACGACCAGCGCCGCCTGCCGGGCGCCGCGGTCGCGCAGCTGGTCCACGGTATGGCGCACCTCGTCCTCGAGCGCGGCCTGCAGCGCCAGGTCAAGCGAGGTCCGCCAGGTGCCCGCCGCGCGCCGGCCGGACGCGGCACCGTCGAGCAGCACGCGGCTGGTGAAGTGGGGCGCGAGGAACGGACGGCCCCGATCGCCACCGAGGAGGGGCTCGTGCCGCGCCCGGTCCACCTCCTCCGGCGTGGCGTAGCCATCCGCCACCAGGCGGGAGAGGCCGGCCTCGCGCCGGCGCTGCGCCCGCGCCGGATCCACCAGCGGATTCTGGCTGGATGGCGCCCGCGCCAGCCCCGCGAGCAGCGCCGCCTGCCCCAGGCTCACCTCCGTCGGTGCCCGCCCGAAGTAGAGGCGGGTGGCCGCGGCCACGCCGACCGCGCCCTGCCCCATCGGCACCCGGTTGAGGTACTGCTCCAGGATCCCGGCCTTGTCGAGGTGCGCCTCGAGGCGGAGCGCCCAGGCGGTCTGCAGCAGCTTGCCGCCGGCGCCATGGCCGATGGGCCGCAGCAGCCGCGCCAGCTGCATGGTGATGGTGGAGGCGCCGGAAACCACGCCGCCGTGGCGCAGGTTGTCGCGCAGCGCCCGCCCGATGGCGCGGACGTCCACGCCGCGGTGCTGGTAGAAGCGGTGGTCCTCCACGGCCACGAACGCCCGCGGCAGGTCGGGATCCATTTCGTCGAGGCGGAACCACCGGGTCAACGAGCCATCGCCGGCCCGGGTCGAGCGCAGCGCCAGCCCGTGCCGGTCTTCCAGGGTGAGGCTCTGCTGCGCCTCGGGCGCCAGGAGCGCAGGGGGCAGCGGCCACGCCACCCACCCCGCCGCCATGAGCCCGATCAGGGCCCCCGCGGCAAGGGCCCCGCGCACCAGCCGCATCAGCACCGGGAGCCCCCGCTCACTTCACCGTGACGGTGAAGCTCCCGCCGTCGCTGCGCCCGTAGACCGCGGGGTTGTACATCTCCTCGGCGTGGGCCGGCGGCCGCACGAACGTCCCCGGGGTGGTGGCGCGCGCGATGTAGCTCATGGTGTAGGTGCCCTTCCAGAGTACCGTGGCCGAGTAGAGCACCCGGTCGTCGCGGATCTCGCGGAACTCCCACGGCGACCACCACCCCGCGTCCCAGCGGCCGTAGTACCAGTAGCCGCCCGGCGCCTGGTCCTCCCCTCCCTCCTCGTCCGCCTGCTCGGGCGAGAGGTAGGTGGTCGCCTGGTCGACACCGGGGCCCGGGGTCAGGCTCGCGGTCCGGAGGCTCAGGTCGACCGCCTCGAGGCCGGCCGGGAGCGCGTCATCGACCACAATGAACTGCCGCTCCTCGGGGACGGTCACCCGCAGCCGCACCCGCACCAGTTCCCCGGCGGCGACGGAGCTCACCGGCTCGGCCCGGTCGTACCGCTCGTACCACCGCTCCACCCGGATTCCCTGCTCCTCGGGGTTGACCGGACGCTCCTTCGGTACCTCGTGGACGGTGAGGTAGTAGTAGATCGGCGCCCCGGGTCCGGTGGCCGCCAGCTGCACGGCCAGCGTGCGGCCGTCCACCAGCCCGGTGAGCGCCACGCTCGAGTCGCGCATGGCCCCTCGCGCGCTCGCCGCGGGCGCCCCGGCGGAGGAGAGCAGCGTCCGCCCCGCGCCGCTCACCGCGAACGGCCGCGCGGCCGCGGCCCGCGACCGGCGATCGAACGCCGCGAGCGCGCTCACGATGGACGCGTAGTCCTGCGTGTTCCAGTAGTCGAGCGTGCCGGCGCGGCCCTGCTGCACCAGCGTCTCCACCAGCGGTCCCACCAGGGGGCTGGCCGAGTCGACGGCCAGCGTGGCCTGCAGCAGCCGGCCATAGGGCCGGCTGCGGCTGGTGAAGTAGTGCACGTCGCGGAGCGCAACCTCCGGCATCACCGCGCGGCGCCCCTCGACCTTCACCGACTTCCACGCCGGCTCGAGCAGGGTGCGGGCCGCGCGGAACGCCTTCCGCCGCGCCAGCACCTCCGCCAGGCGCACCCGGTCCTCCCACGCCAGCTGCGCCGCGTTCCGCAGCAGCTCGTTCTCGGCGGCGATGTGGGGCTTGCCCAGGCGGCTCAGGTAGTCGACCGCCGCCACCTGGTCGGCGAGCCGCACCTGCACCCGCTCATACCAGCCGATGACCGGCGCGGCGATGGCCTCGGGTCATCGAGCGCCGCGCGCAGGTAGCCACCGAGCCGCGCGAGAACGCTGTCGTCCACCGCGATGCCGGCGGCGCGGGCGTCGAGCAGCGTGGCCCCGGCGTAGGCGCTGAGCCACGGCGTGGTCCAGTCGGTGCTGCCCCAGTACCCGATCCCGCCGTCGGCGCGCTGGCGCCGGCTCAGGATCCCTACCGCGGTCTCGATCTCCCGCTTCGGGTTCCCCTTGAGCAGGGTGGTCTTCGTCTCCAGCTGCGCGCGGTACAGCGCGATGATCGGCTGCGCCGCGCTCGAGGCCTGCTCCGTGCAGTAGTACGGGTACACCCGGAGCTCCCACGACAGGCCCCGGACCACGCTCAGCGGCGAGCTGCCCAGGGTGAGGCTCAGCCGGGAGCGGGCCAGGTCGAGCCCCTCCGGCAGGGCAAACCGCGCCGTGGCGGTGTCGAGCAGCACCCCGGCGATGGTCCAGGCGCGCGGACGGAAGGCCGGACGCACGGCCAGCCGCTGCTCCACCAGGTCGGCGTCGCCGGCGCCGGTGACGCGGAACCGGAACGCGGCGCTGTCGCCGCCGCCCACCGGGTCGCCGCCGGGCTGGCGGAAGGCGAACCGCACCTCGCGGCCGCGGCCGGCCTCGAGGGTGGCCGTCTGGCTCGCCGCGCCCGTGAGCTCCGCGCCGCGCGGCTCGGCCTTCACCGTGACGGTGGGCGTGCCGCCAGCGCGCTGATTCACCACCACGCCGGCCTCGAAGCGGTCGCCCTCGCGGATGAAGCGGGGCAGCGCGGGCCGCGCCAGGAGCGGGCGGGTCACGAGCATGGGCGACTCGCCCTTGCCGTAGCGGTCACCGGCGGTGACCGCCACCGCCATCACCCGGAAGGTGGTGAGGTTGTCCGGCAGCCTGGCGGCGGCCGTCGCGGCGCCGGTGGAATCCGTGAGCACGCTGCCCAGGAAGAACGCGGTGGTCTTGAACTGGGAACGGAGCAGGTCGGCCTCGCCCTGGCCACCGCCGCCGCCGGGGGCGCGGTTGCCCTTCTCGCCCTCGGGCACCTGGGGCGCCACGGTGGTGAGGTTGCTCGCCAGCCGGAGGCCGAGGCCCCGCTCGCGATAGAGCAGGTCGAGCGGGTCGGGGGTGCGGTACCCGGTCAGCGCCAGGACGCCCTCGTCGACCGCCCAGAGCGTGACCTCGGCGCGCTGCCCGCGCCCGTTGCGGTCGGTGACCTTGAGCTGCACCCGCGCGGTATCGGCGGGACGGTACTCCCTGCGCAGCGGCGCCACGGCCACCGTCAGGCGCTTGACCTCGGGCGTCACCCGCAGGTCGGCGTAGCCCACCCGCATGGTGGGGCGGCCCGGGTCGTCGAGCGGGCCCGGCGCGGCGCTGCGGCCGCGGGCCACCACGATGGACACGAAGGCGTTGGGGGCCCACGCCTCGGTCACGGGGAACTTGAGCGTCGTGGAGCCGCTGGTGATGTGGATGCGACGCTGCTCGATCAACCCCTCGCGCTCCACGGTCACCCAGGCATCGGCGTCGGTGAAGGGCGAGGCGAAGAGCACGGTCGCGGTGTCGCCCACGCTGTAGCGGGACTTGTCGGGCACCACGTCCATCTTGAACTGCGACTCGTCGTTCCACGGCACGTAGTCGCTGCCCGTGGCCCAGCGGTAGACGCTGGTCGAGACGGCGCGGCCCTGCCGGTCCTGGGCCTCGAAGGTGAGGATGTAGGTGCCGCCGCCCGGCGGCGTGAAGCGGCAGTTGACCGGCTGCTCACGCTCGGTCTCCACGCCGCAGCGCGCGACCGTGTCCGAGACCCATTCGCCGTAGACCTCGCTGTACCCGCCGCGCGTGCGGTGCACCCGGTGCCACTCCCGCCGTACCACGGTGCCCTTCACCTTGATGCCCTCCACCCGGCGCCCATCCGGCCGGACCGCGATCAGCGCCACGGCCTGCAGCTGCCCCGCGGTCCAGAAGTAGCTCTGGCCCAGCGGCCTGGCGCCTATATAAAAGGAAGCGGGGTGGATCAGGACGCTGGCCTGCGCGCCGACCGACTGCCGGTTGACGTCGGTGACCGAGGCCTCGAGCACCGCCCGCGCCGGCCGGCCCTTCACCGCCGGCCCCACCGGGAAACGGATGGTGGCCCGTCCCTTTCCATCGAGGGTGTCGGTGCCCTGCGCCAGGGTGGTGACCCCGCCCGATTCCTCCTCCTCCCACCACCAGCCGCCATCGCCGAAGTAGTAGCCCTCGGTGCCGGGGATCTCCACCGCGCCGAAGCCGAGCGAAGTCTGCCGGGCCGACCAGGTGAGCACCGCGCGCGCCATGGGGGCGCCGAAGAGGTAGCGGGCCTCCACGGCGGCCGTGGCGGAATCGCCCGGAAAGCGGGGTGCGGAATCGGCGGTGGCCGTCACCAGGAACTCCGGCGGCCGGTACTCCGCCACCCGGTAGTCGGCGGAGGCGAAGTCCTGCCACTCGCCTCCGCGCTTGAGCTGCAGCCGCACCGAGTAGCTGCCGAGCGGCGAGCCCGCCGGGATGGTGAAGCTCTGGGCGGAGGTGCCGAACGCCGTCGGCGCGACGGTGACCTCGCGCAGCGTGCTCCCTTCGCGGTCCTGGAAGATCCAGTGCAGGCTGTCGGTGCGTGCCGGCACGGTGAGCGTGCCGAGGTTGCCGTTCCGCACGATGGCCTTGGCGTAGACCGGCTCGCCCGGGCGGTAGATGCCCCGCTCGGTGAAGACCGCCGCCGCGAGCGGGTAGCGGTCGGTGCCGTAGGCGGAGCTGACGTTGAAGCGCCACGGCGAAAGGTCGGGGTCGTAGCTGGAGATGCTGGTGAGGGCCTTGTCGTTGCCATCACTCGCCACGACGTACCCCTGGAAGCCGTACTCCTCGCTGCTGCTCGAGTCCGTGACGTAGGGACCCAGGACCGCGATCCCGTCGGCGGTGGTGCGGGCGGTGGCGCGGACCTTCCCGGTGGTGCCGTAGAGCGTCACCGTGGCGCCCGCCCGCGGCTTGCCGTCGGACACGCCCGTGACCCAGACCACGCCGCCGGAGAGGCCGATCTTGGCGTGCACGGCGAGGTCGGTCACCTGCACGATGGCGTAGGGCTGGTTGGCCTGCCAGTCCTCGGAGAGCGTCGGGCTGGTGACCTTCACCAGCTGCAGGATGGGCGCGCTGGGCCGCTGCATGTTGTACAGCGGCAGCTTGACGCCGAAGATGCGCACCCGATCGCGCGGCCCGGTCACCCGGATGCGGGTGGTGCTGGCGCCCTTGAGCACTGCGGCGAGGGCGCTGTCGTCCTGGTTCCAGCGGTTGTACTGCAGCATGGCCGGGATCAGCCGTGCCGGCACCGGCGCGATGGTCACGGCCAGGGTGTCGACGTTCACGTACTTGACGGCGAGGGTGCGGAACGGCGCCCGCTCGACGGTCATCCGGCCGTACTCGTGCTCCACCAGCGGCGCATAGCCGGTGGTCCGGAAGCCCGCGGCGGGATTGCCGGTGAGACGCTGCCCGAAGATGTCGGTGAGGGTGGGCGCCGCGCTCACCGCGTAGGCGGTGTGCGGCGTCAGCGTGGTCTCGAGGTACCAGGTCTCGGAGGTCTCGGAGGTATCCGACACCGAGAACGACACCTTGGGCAGGATGCCGATGCCCCGCTCCACGTCGGCGCCCCGGACCGGGGTGGAGAACTCGAGCCGGATGCCGCCGGCGGGGCAGACGTCGCCGCCGCCACAGCTCGCGCCCACCAGGCGGAATCCGGTATAGGTCTGGAAGCCCCAGCGGACGAAGGGCCGGGTGTTCTCGGGATCAATGCTGCTGGGCAGCACCAGCTCCCCGGCGCAGTCGAGCGGGAGGGGCCGCACCGGCACCAGCTCAACGATCCGGCGGAGCGAGTCGGCGCCGTGGTCGCGGTCCCACCCGCCGGCCTCCTGGAACTGCCAGGGCGCCTCGTCATCGATGGGGCGCTGGCCGCGGACCCGCAACGGGATGGCGCCGGGCGCGCGACAGGTGGAGCTGAATTCCACGTAGCCGAGCTGGCGCGCGGCCTCGGCGCCCAGGGGCGTGGAGTAGACCACCTCGAAGGTGGATTCGGGCGTCAGGAACCGGGGATGTTCCCCCTCGCTCACCGGCAGGCCGGTCAGCAGGGTCGGTCCGCTGACAGCAAAGGAGTACACGTAGGGCTCCGCCAGCCGGCTCCCGTCCATCGCCTCGAAGGTGCTGGCGATGGTGACCGTGTAGCTGGTGCCCGGGGTGAGCGGGGCCGCCGGCAGGAATCGAAGGGTCACCGGGTCCCGCCATTCCGCGCGGCCGGCGAGCGCCGGCGTGATCCGCAGCAGCCCCGCCGGGTCGACGGCGCGGTCGAGCGAGCCCGCCACGGGCCGGTCGAAGATCACCTGGATCGGCGCGGTGGGCAGCGCCTCGCCGGAGGGTGAGGAGGACAGCACACGGAGCGGCGTGGGCGGCTCGGTGGCCGCGACGGCAAGCACCACGGCGGCGAGGACTCGCGGGGACCACATCGGGGAGAACTCCGGAGAGGGCGGGAGCGCACAAGATCGTCGACCCGGGGGAGACGGTCAACACGCGAAAAAGTGACAGGACGCAGGCGCCACGCATGGACGGTCCCCGCACCGCCACGCGAACGCCTGCGACCTGCCACCTTTCCTCCCCTTCCAGCGATGCTCCCGGACGCGGACCGGCGCCCGTCAGGATCCGCCTGGTCACCTCTCCCGGGGCGACCGCGGCAGGCGGGCGCCAGCACGCCGGTGCCGGCGCGCGCGCCTGCGCGCGGAAGTGCCCTGGGTTCGGGGCCAGGAACCCCGGACGGCGCTCAGCGGAGCTCCGCGATCCACCCGTAGTCCTCCAGCCGGACGACCTGGGCTCCGCCGCCGGCCGTCAGGGGGACCTCCAGCGTGTGGCCCACCGACAGGTACAGCCGCTCCACCGCAGCCTGGAAGGCCGCGGGGCAGCTCCCGGTGACCTGGGCCTCCGCCCCCCCCTCCGGTGCCGCCCACGAAAGGGCGAGCCACGTCTCCGCCCCATCCCGCTGTTCCCGCGCCACGGCCTCGACCACACCCGTGCTGGTCAGGGTCAGGGTGCAGGCCGTCGCGGCCTGCCCGTGCTGGCCGCAGAACCGGATCACGGCGGAGCGCTCCAGCAGCCCGCGGAACCCTCCCGCCGCGTCCCGGATCAAGGTGCCGGTCAGGGTCTCGCTGCCGCCGTTCACGCACTCGGCACCGGAGACATACTGCGGCCAGTCGCTGGTGAGACGCACGCCCCAGATGGCGCGGACGGCGGGCCGGGTGTCCCCGGGTGACGGGGACAGCGGGTACGGCGCCGCCAGGGCGACCTCCGCCTGCGCCGCGAGCGGCGCGGCGGTGACGAGTGGTTGGGCAAGGAACAGCAGTACGCGGAACGTGGCACGCATCGGATCTCCCAGCGAGTGATGGGATCCCCTAGGACAAGTCCCGTGCCGCGGCCCCGGGTGGCGGCCGCTCGTGCGGTACGCACCCGGAAAACGATGATGA
The DNA here is from genome assembly GCA_016713785.1 of Gemmatimonadota bacterium. NCBI lineage: Bacteria > Pseudomonadati > Gemmatimonadota > Gemmatimonadota bacterium. The sequence goes on from JADJOM010000003.1 coordinate 2,370,830, forward strand.
TGGAAGGGGTTAGCGATCCTGCGGTGAGAGCGATGATGGACGGGCCTGGCAACCCGTCACCATCATTTCTGTTCCTGCCCGACCCACCCGGCACACAAATGGGGTGATCGGTTGCGTCGATTCAGGTATAACGGCCCGGCTTGATGCCGTACTTCCGGAGCTTGTAGCGGATGATCCGCTCGGTACTCCCCAGCGCCTGGGTGATCTCGGCCACGGAGCCCCGGGCCTCCTTGAGGGCGTCGACGAGGATGTCGGCCTCGAAGCGCTCGACCATGGCCTTCATGGGGCCGCGCGGCGGCCCGGCCAGCTCGGGCACCTGGAGCGAGGGCGGCAGGTGACGGCCATGGATCGCGGGACCGTCGGCCACCACGACGGCGCGCTCGATCACGTTCTCGAGTTCGCGCACGTTGCCGGGCCAGTGGTACCGCATCAGCATGTCGATCGCGGGAGTGGTCAGCCGGGTGACCGGCTTCTGGTGCGCCATGGCGTATTTCTCGATGAAGTGGTCGGCCAGGAGCAGGATATCGGTCTTCCGGTCGCGGAGCGGCGGCAGGAACACCGGAAAGACGTTGAGCCGGTAGTAGAGGTCCTCCCGGAAGGTCCGCTGGCGGATGGCCTCCTCGAGGTCGCGGTTGGTGGCGGTGATGATGCGGACGTCGACCGGGATCGGGTCGCCGCCACCCACCCGCTCGAACTCCCGCTCCTGCAGCACCCGCAGCAGCTTGGCCTGGGTGGCCAGGGAGAGCTCCCCGATCTCGTCAAGGAAGATGGTCCCGCCGTGGGCCCGCTCGAACCGCCCCGCCTTGCGGCTCAGCGCCCCGGTGAAGGCCCCGCGCTCATGCCCGAAGAGCTCGGATTCCATGAGGGTCTCGGGCAGGGCGGCGCAGTTGACCTTGACCAGGGGCCCGGCGGCGCGGGGACTGTGGAAGTGCAGCGCCGAGGCGATCAGCTCCTTGCCGGTGCCGGATTCACCCCGGATGAGGACGGTGGTCTGGGTGCCGGCCACCTGGGAGACCTGCGCGAGCACGTCGCGCATCGGGCGGCTGGTGCCGATCAGGTGACTGAAGTCGTAGCGCTCCCGCAGGGTCTGCTTGAGGCGGCGGTTCTCCTCTTCCAGGGGCCGCTGGGTCTTGAGCCGGAGCGCCACCAGCGCGGCCACCACGTGGAGGAACTTGACCAGCGGGGCGGTGTCGTCGCCGGGGCGGTGGGGCAGGTCCACCGAGAGGGCGCCGACGGCCCGGTGGTCCACCAGGATGGGCACGCAGGCAAAGGTCACCGCGTCGGCAGGATGCAGGCCCCGGCGGAGGGTGCGGTGCAGGAAGCGCGGCTCCCGGGCCACGTCCGGCACTACCATCGGCCGCCCGGTCGCGACCACCTCTCCGGTGATCCCCTCCCCGACCTGGTACCGGGCCAGCCGGCCCTCCTGCGGCAGGTCGAGGGAGGCCTCGATGTAGAGCTCCCCGGTCTCTTCGTCCAGCAGGGTGAGGGAGCCGCGGAGGGCTCCCGGGTGGCGGCGCAGCAGCGCCATCACCTCCCGGAGCCCGTCGTGCAGCGGGGTGGACCCGCCCAGGGCCTCACTCACGTCGAACAGCGTGGCAAGCTCGACCAGCTCCTCGACCGGTTCGGGGGGGTGGACGGGCAACGCGGCGGACATCGTCATGGATACCTCCAGGGCTGACAAAGCGAACGGCCCGCTCGAGGGAGGAGCGGGCCGCTGAATGCATCAGGGCGCCAGGCGCCGGCCACGCTCCGGGTCAAGGAATCCCATTACCCCGGCAATTATTCGGGGTGACCAGGGCGTGACCGGCGGCGCGAGGCGACATGAATGCAAGAATAGGGGGGAGGGGCGGCGGCGTCAACGCGGCTTGGGGGCGGAGGCGGCGCGCCGGACCGCCGGCCGCAGCCGGGACAGCGAGAACTCACGCCCGGTGATGATCAGCACCACGGAGCACACGATCACCAGCGACGCCAGCAGGGCCCGCGGGGTGAGCGCCTCGCCGCCGAAGGCCCAGCCCAGGAAGACCGCCACCATCGGGTTCACGTAGCCGGCGGTGGCCACCTTGTTGGGGGTGGTGACCTGCAGCAGCCAGGCAAAGGCCGTGAAGGTGACCAGCGACCCGAAGACGATCAGGTAGAGGACCGACAGCCCCGACTTGAGCGTGACCAGCCCCGGGTCGAAGTGGCGCGGGTCGCCGTGCAGCAGGCTCGCGCCGAACAACCACACCCCGCCGGCGAGCATCTCCATGCCGGAGACCTGCGGGGCGCTGGCGGGCAGGTCGGCGGTGCGGGACAGTACCGACGCCAGGGCCCAGGCGAAGGTGGAGCACATGAGGAGGGCCACCCCGGCGGGGTCGGCGTGCCCCGCGTCGCCCTGGCCGGGGAGCACCAGCAGGGCCACCCCGGCAAACCCCAGGGCGATGCCGGCGAGGACCATGCCGGTAGGCCGGGCGCCCCCGGGACGGAGCCATTCGAGCAGGGCGGTCCAGACCGAGACCATGGCCACGATCAGGGCCACCAGGCCCGAGGGAATGGACTGCTCCACCCACACCACAGCGCCGTTGCCCACCAGGAAGAACAGCGCCCCGAGCAGGAAGGCCCAGCCCCACTGCACCGGCCGGGGGCGCGGGGCGCCCCGCAGCCGGGACCAGGCGTAGAGCAGCCCGCCGGCCACGAGGAACCGGACCCCCGCCATGAGGAGCGGCGGAATGGTGTGGATCGCGAAGGCGATCGCAAGGTAGGTCGAGCCCCAGATGAGGTAGATCGCCGCGAACGCGAGCAGCAGGGTGAGGCGGTGCCGCGCGGCCTGTTCAGGCGTCATGGTCCACCCCCTTGCCGGTGGGGAGCGGGAGCGGCGCGCCTTCCTTGACGGTGGCCAGCACGATGGTGCTGCGGGTGTTGCGGACGCCCTTGAGGCGCCCGAAGCGCTCGTGCAGCAGGCGGCTCAGCGCGGCGGTATCGGGGACCCGGACCTTGACCAGGTAGCAGTCCTCCCCGGCGACGTGATGGACCTCGAGGACCTCCGGGACCCGGGCGAGCGCCTGGCCGATGGTGCCGAGCCCGACCCGCTCCTCGGTGCGGACGAGGATGAACGCGGTGAGCCCGAGGCCGACGGCGCCCGGGGCGATCCGGGCGGTGTACCCCTGGATGATGCCCTTCTGCTCGAGCTTCCGGATCCGGTCGAGGATGGCCGAGGGCGCCATGTCGAGGCGGCGGGCGATGTCCGCGTTGCTGGTGCGGGCGTTGGCCTGCAGCAGCTGCAGGATGGCCAGGTCGGTGGCATCGGGCATCGGGGTCTCCAGGGCGCGGGCACCCACGAACGTTCGGCTCATTGCTGAAAATACCGAACAATCGTCGGCGAGCAACCATCCCGGGCGCCCGATCGGCGGACTCATCCCCACCCGGCCCCCGCCGATACTGGAGGGTGATGCGCCCTGCCTCCTTTTCGGCCGATGCCGCCCCGGGAAGCGGCCCCGCCCCGGGCCGCCGCGGCGGCGTGACCGCCGCCCTCGCCGCCCTCGAGGCCGCCGTGCGTCGGTTCGACTCCGAGGCCGACCGCGCGGAGGCCGACGGGACGGTGCGGCGCCTGGCCCGTGCCCTCGTGGAAGGGGGCGCGCTCGAAGGTCGGCCGGAGCAACTGGGGGCCGCCGAGGCGGTCCTCCAGGCCGACCCCCAGGCCCTCCCCGCCGCGACCGCGGGACTGGTGAGCCTGCTCCACCGGGCCGTCCAGGCCCCTGGTGCCCGGGCCGGGGGGATCATCCTCATCGTGGAGGATGACGTGCTCTTTGCCCGCGCGCTGGAACGCGGGCTCAGCGTCCACGGCCGCCGGGTGGTGACGGTCGGGACCGCCGCCGGCGCCCGGGAGGTCCTGCGCCAGACCCCGGTCGACCTCGTGCTCCTGGACCTGATCCTGCCCGACGACGACGGCCGGGCCCTCCTCGTGGAGTTGCGCTCCCATCCCCGGAGCTCGGGGGTGCCGGTCTTCGTGGTCTCCGCCCGACTCGGCAGCCAGACCAAGGCGGAGTGCTTTGCCCTCGGGGCTGATGCCTATTTCGAGAAGCCGCTCGATTTCGAGGCCTTCGCCGTGGCGGTGAGTTCCCGGCTGGAGCGGCACGCCACTCAGGCGGAGCTGGCCCGGCGGGATCCGGTCACCGGCCTGCCCAACCGGGCGGCGTTCCTCGAGCGCCTGGCGCACCTGCGCCACGCCAGCCCGGCCGACACCCGCTTCGCCCTCGCGGTCCTCGACCTCGATCACTTCCGGTGGATCGAGGAGACCTGGGGACGCCAGTTCGCGGACAGCGTGCTCCGCCGGGCCGGGATCCGGCTGGCCATGGTGCTGCGGCAGGCGGCGGTGTTTGCCCGCTGGGACGGGGCGGAGTTCATCGCGCTCTTCGCGGGCCGGACCGCGGCGGAGGCGGCCGTGATCGTGGATCAGGCGCGGGGCATGCTTCGCCGGGTGGACTTCCGCGCCACGCCAGAGGCGCCGCTCACCGTCAGCTTCTCCGCCGGGGTGGTGGACCTCGAGGCCGGGCAGGCCATCGAGGAGGGTCTTGCGCAGGCCGACCGGCTCCGGTACGTGGCCAAGGCGTCCGGCCGGAACCGGGTGGTCTCCGGCGAGGCGAGCCTCGCGGTCCCGTCCCGCCGCGTGCTGCTGGCCGAGGACGACCCCGCGATGCGCCGCCTGGTGACCCAGCACCTCCGCCGGGAGGGCTTCGAGGTGGTGGCCTATCCCGACGGTGAAGCGGCGCTCGCCGCCCTGCCCACCTCGGGCGCCAGCCTCATCATCAGTGACATCCAGATGCCCAACCTCGACGGGCTCGCGTTCCTCCGCGCGCTGCGGGAGCAGTCCGACCTGCTGCATATCCCCGTGATGATGCTGACCGCGGTCGGCGACGAGGCCCACATCGTCCGCGCGTTCGAGCTCGGCGCCGACGACTACCTCACCAAGCCGGCCTCGATGCGCGAACTCGTGGTCCGGGTGCGCCGGTTGCTGCGTCGCCCGAGCCTCGCGGGGGTCCCCGCGGCCTGACGCGGCGGTGGCGCCCTCCCCCCACGCCGGTACATTGGGGGCATGACCTCCCCTCCCGTCAGCTACCGCCGCACCCTCGGGCTCTTCTCCGGCACCATGGCCGTCGTCGGCGGCATCATCGGCTCCGGCATCTTCATCAACCCCGCGATCGTGGCCCAGCGCGTCGGGACCGCGCCCCTGACGCTCGGGATCTGGATCCTCGGGGGCGGTATCGCGCTCATCGGCGCCTTCTGTTTCGGGGAGCTGGGGCAGCGGCGGCCGCAGGCCGGCGGCAGCTACGTCTACCTGCGCGAGGGGCTCGGGGCGCTCCCCGCGTTCCTGTATGCCTGGGCCCTGCTGCTGGTGATGGCCACCGGCGCCATCGCGGCGGTCGCGGTGACGTTCGCGAGCTACGCGGTGCCGCTGCTCGGGCTGCCGCCCGGCTGGGGCCGCCCCCTCGCGGCCGCCGCGATCGCGGCGCTCACCTGCATCAACTACCTCGGCATCCGCCCGGGCGCCTTCACCACCAACATCTTCACCGTGCTCAAGCTGGTGGCGCTCGGCTTCCTGATCGCGGTGGGGGTGGCGTGGGCGGCGCCGGCCGCGGCGGCCCCCGCCCCTCCGGCGCCGGCCCACCCCGCGGTGGCCATCGCCGCCGCGCTGGTGCCGGTGCTCTTCGCCTACGGCGGCTGGCAGCAGACCAACTTCATCGCCGAGGAGATCATCGACCCGCTCCGGAACCTGCCCAGGGCGCTGGTGCTCGGGGTGGTGATCGTGGTGGCGGTGTACCTGCTGGCCAACGTGGCTTACCTGCGTATGCTCGGGCCGGCCGGGCTCGCCGCGAGCGCGGCGCCCGCGGCCGACGCGATGCGCGCCGCGCTCGGTCCCGCCGGGGCGCTGGTGATCAGCCTCGGCATCACCGCCTCGACCTTCGGGTTCCTGAACCTGGTCATCATGGTCTCGCCCCGGGTGTACCGCACGCTGGCGGCCGACGGGCTTTTCTTCCCGGCGTTCGCCGCACTGCACCCGACGCATCGCACGCCGGGGACGGCCATCCTGTTCCAGGGACTGTGGGCGGAGCTGCTGCTGTTCACCGGGCGGTACGGCCAGCTGCTCGACTACGTGGTGTTCTGCGACTGGATCTTCTTCGGGCTGTGCGTGGTGGCGCTGTTCGCCATCCGGCGGCGCGATGCCGCGGCGGGGCGCACCGCGGCCTTCCGGGTGCCGGGATGGCCGGTGACGCCGCTGCTGTTCATCGCGGCCTCGCTGTACGTGGTCGGGGGGTCCATCATCTCGAACCCGCGGAACGCGCTGCTGGGCACGGCCATCCTCCTGCTCGGGATCCCGGTATTCCTGTTCTGGAAGCGGCGGCCGCCCCGGGCCGCGCCGCCCGGGCCCTGAACGCGCGCGGCGCCCCCGGCCACCGGGGGCGCCGCAGGCAGCTGCCGGGGCCCGCCGCTCAGCGGCCGCGCCGGATCCGGATCCCGCCGTTGACGGTGGTCAGTTCCAGCGTGCGTCCGCCCTCCCCGATCCGGCCGCGCAGCGACCGCGGGTTCACCCGGCCCGTCACGTTGATGGGGAAGTCGGTGTCGATCGCACCGTTGACCGTACTCGCCTCGACGTCGGCGCTCGCCCCCGCCGGCAGGGTGACGGTGATCCCGCCGTTGACGGTGGTGAACTTCACGGACCGCTCCAGGACTCGGCTGCCCAGGCTGGCGTCGATCGAGCCGTTCACCGTGGTGGCCTCGACCATCCCGGCCGCGGAGACGCTCACGTCGCCGTTGACGGTACTGATGGCCGCGTCGGCGGGGAGGGACTCGCCGGTCACGTCGCCGTTGACGTTGCTGCCCTCGAAGTGCACGCCGGCGGGCACCTGCACCTCGAACAGCACCTCGACGTCGTTGTCGCGGGGGTTCATCGTGCCACCGCCCGGGCGGCACTCGTTGGCCCGCCCGCCCCGGCGCGAGGGATACACCGCGCAGATCGTCACGCCCCCGGCGTGCTCCACCACCTTGATCTCCACCGAGTCCGGATCGTCGTCCTTGGCCCGCTTGGTGGCGGTGACCAGGGCCTGGGCCCCGTCGGCGCGGGTGGCGCGGATGCGGCCGTTGATGCCCCGGACCTCGAGGGTCCGGCCGCTGGCGAGGGCCCCCTGCCAGCGGAAGTCCTGGGCGCCGAGGGGCAGGGCGGCCAGCGCAGGGAGGGCGAGGGCGAACATCAGGGAACGCATGCAGTCTCCAGGGGGAGCGCGGTGAAGGGTCAGCGCGGGCTGCCGCTCCTGCGGAGCGCGACCGTGCCGTCGAAGGACTCCAGCTCGAGCCGGGCGGCGCCCGTCCCGAGGGTGAAGCTGAGCCGCCGGCCACCGGCGGCGCCGGTGACCGTCACCGGGAAGTCGGACTCGAACTCGCCACTGAAGGTGGAGACCGAGACCTCGGCGTCGATGGTGGGGACCGTCACCGTCACGTCGCCGTCGTGCGACGTGAGGTGGTAGCGCCCGCCGGCCTCGAGTACGCCGGTGAATTCGATCTCGCCGTCCACGGTGCTGGCGTCCACCCGCGTGGCGCGGACGTCCGCGAGCCGGATGGCCCCGTCCACGGCATTGGCCCGGAGTTCGCCCCGGGCGCCCCGCACGGTGATGCCCCCGTCGACGGTGGACAGGTTCACCCGTCCATCCACGTCGGAGATGTCCAGGTCGCCCTCCACTGACTGCACCGACACGAAGGACACCCCGCCCTGCACCGTGACGTTCCCCTCGACGGTAGAGAGGTTCACCTCGCCGCGGGTGCCACTCACCCGGATGTCCCCGCTCTGCGAGGCCAGGTCCAAGGTGAGGTCCGCGGGCACCGTGAGGCGCCAGGTGACCTCGGGCGGGCCGTAGCGGCTGTGGGCGCGGACCCGCAGGCTGCGCGCGCCGGCATTGACCTCCACGCGGGTGTCCTCGTCGTGGTCCGCCTGGATCCGGACGGAGGGCCGGTTCCAGGTGGCCACCGTGATGGCCCCCTCGAAGCTGCTGAGCTCGAGCCGGGTGGCGCCCCGGACGGCGATCGTCGTGTCGGTGCCCTGAGGCACCGTGGCCAGCGCAAGAAGCAAGGTCAGCATCAGGCAGTCCCCATGGGTCAGCTCACCGCGCGGCTGAGGACCGCGGCCCGGCGGAGCAGGTCGAGTTTGCGCAGCCGGGTCTGGGTCAGGTGCCCGGCGAGGTATCCGTTGGCGGGATCGGTGGCGAGCGCGCGCTCGGCCTCCCCGATGGCCCGGTCGATCAGGGCGAGCTTCTCCTCCAGCACCCGGACGGTCAGCGTGTCGAGCCGCCCGCGGCCCTGGGCCAGCTCCGCCTCGAGGGCCCGCACCGCCCCGGCGTAGCCGCGGTCGACGCCCGCCCCGGCGGCGCTCACCGCGGGGTCCGGCGCAGGCGCGACGGCGAGCGCCGGGACCGGCGGACGGGACCGGGTCCACACCAGCACGCTGCCCCCCGAGAGCACCATCAGCGCGAGGGCGGCGGCGAGCAGCAGCGGCAGCGGCAGGGCCACCTCGCGGCGGCGGCCGGGACCGGCGCCGATGGCCGCGGCCACCCCGGGCCAGAGGTCCCGGCGCGGCGGCTGGTCGTCGAGGGCCTGGGCCCGCACCACCACCCGGCGCAGTTCCTCGAGCAACGCGGCGCATTCCGCGCAGCCGGCCACGTGGCGCTCCAGCCGCGCCGCGCGCTCGGCGGGCAGTCCGCCATCGAGGTACTCCGAGCATTCGTCCGGCAGCGGATGGATCATGGCCTCACCCCAGGGTCTTGCGCAGCGCCATGCGCGCGTAGTGCAGCTGCGACTTGGAGGTCCCGACGTTGATGCCGAGCATCCCGGCGATCTCCTCGTGCCGGTAGCCCTCGACGTCGTGCAGCACGAACACCTGCCGGGCGCCCGGCGACAGGCGCGCCATCGCGGTCTCGAAGTCCAGCCCATGCGCCGGGCTGGCGGGGCGGCCGGGGAGGTCGATCCCGCCGTCCGGCTCCTCCGCGAACAGCCGCCGCCAGCGGCCCCGCGAGGTGCGCCGGTTCAGGATCACGTTCACCGCCAGCCGATGCAGCCAGGTCCCGAAGGCCGCCTCGCCGCGGAAGGTGCCCAGCTTCTGCCACGCCCGCACCAGCACCTCCTGGGTCACGTCCTCCGCCTCCTCCCCGAGCATCCGCCGCACCAGGTTGTGCACCCGGTTCACGTGCCGGCGGTAGAGCCGCTCGAAGGCGTGCGCATCCCCGCTGGCCGCGAGCGCGGCATCGATGGCGTCGGCGTCGGCGGTGCTGGCGTCGGTGGTCCGCAGGGTTCCGGTTCCCGTGTGCGTGGTCAGCATGCGCCCGGTTGGACAGTCCGGGGTCGTCCCGGTTGGAACGGGAGGCCCGGGATCCGGGTTTCGGGCCGTGGCGCCGGGGGGGGCGGGGGCCCTGCCTCAAGGCCCGGCCCATCCTAACCGATTATTGGGATGCGACTTCGAGGGGCCGGCCCACCCCGATCCACTGTCCAGGAATGGTGTCCTTGCACGGCATGGTCAACAAGCGGGTCCCCGGCAGCGCTCCGACGGGCGCGGCGGACGGCGAGAGCCTCTCCGTCCTCACGGCGCTCCCCTGCGCGATCTTCGTCTGCCGGCCCGACGGCCACTGCACCTTCGTCAACGCCCGCTGGGCCGCCCTCACCGGGCTGGGCCTGGCCGAGGCGCTGGGCGCCGGCTGGCAGCGGATCCTGCCGGACGAGGGCTGGCCCCGCCTGCTCGCCCGCTGGGGCGCCGACCTGGACAGCGCCACCGAGGTCACCGAGGAGGTGCAGTGCCGCCGCGCCGACGGCACCGCCTTCTGGGCCCGGCTGCACTTCGCCCCCCAGCGCGGGGCGGACGGCACCCTCGAGGCCTGGGTGGGCAGCCTGGGCGATACCACGCTGGAGCGGAAGCGCATCGAGGCCGTCCGGGCCTGGGAGTCGCGGCTCCGGGAGAGCGAGGAGCGCTTCCGCACCCTCGCCGACCAGGCGCCCGTCCTCATCTGGATGTCGGGCCCCGATACCTCGTGCAACTACGTCAACGCCGAGTGGCTGCGCTTCACGGGGCGGTCGCTGGAACAGGAGCTGGGGATCGGGTGGAGCGAGGACGTGCACCCCGACGACTACGCCGACAGCCAGCAGACCTACGCCCGGTCGTTCGCGGACCGGGTGCCCTTCCAGATGGAATATCGGCTCCGGCGCCACGATGGCGAGTACCGCTGGCTCGCGGACCACGGCTCGCCGCGGTACCTGGCCGACGGCACCTTCGCCGGCTACGTCGGCATCTGCACCGACGTGACCGAGACCCACCGGGCCCGCGAGGTGCTGGAGAACGAGCGCTCGATCCTCGGCGAGAGCATCGCCCAGGCGCCGATCGCCATCGCGCTGCTCGACACCGACCTGCGCTACCTGGCCTGGAGCCGGCAGTGGCTCGCGGATTACGGGCTGGGCGACCGGGACCTCCGGGGGCTCAGCCACTACGAGGTGTTCCCCGACATCCCCGAGCGGTGGAGGGCGCTGCACCGGCGCGCCCTCGCGGGCGAGGCGCTCAACAGCCCGGATGACCTCTTCGAGCGCGCCACCGGGGAGAGCACCCACCTGCGCTGGGCCATCCATCCGTGGCGGCGCACCGACGGGAGCTGTGGCGGCATCGTGATGGTCACCGACGTGATCGACGACCTGGTCCGCGCGCGCCAGCAGGCGATCGATTCCGCCCGGCTCAAGTCCGAGTTCCTCGCCAGCATGAGCCACGAGATCCGTACCCCGATGAACGGGGTGATCGGGATGACCGGCCTGCTGCTCAGCACCGAGCTCACCGCGGACCAGCGCGACTGCGCCGAGACCATCCGCAGCTCCGCCGAGGGACTGCTCACGATCATCAATGACATCCTCGACGTCTCCAAGATCGAGGCCGGCAAGCTGAGCATCGAGGTGGCCCCGTTCGACCTGCTCCGCGCCTGCGAGGACGTGGCCGACCTGCTGATGCCCCGGGTCCAGGAGAAGGGGCTGGAGCTGATCGTCCGGGTCCCACCGGAGGTGCCGCGCCACGTCGTCGGGGACGCCGGGCGGGTGCGCCAGGTGCTCACCAACCTGGTGGGCAACGCGGTCAAGTTCACCGAACGGGGCCAGGTCATGATCGAGGTGGCCCCGGAGCCCGCGAGCCCAGGGCGCGCGCTGCTGCGTTTCTCGGTGAGCGACACCGGGATCGGTATCCCGCGAGAGAAGCAGGACGCGATCTTCGAGCAGTACACCCAGGCCGACGCCTCGACCACGCGGCGCTACGGTGGCAGCGGCCTCGGCCTCACGATCAGCCGCCAGCTGGTGCGCCTCATGGGCGGCAGCATCGGCGTGCACAGCGAGGCCGGCCAGGGCAGCAGCTTCTGGTTCACCCTCCCCTTCCCGCTGGCCGCCGCGGGCGCCACGGGGGAACCGGCGCCGTCCCCCGGCGGGACCCGGGTCCTGGTGGTGGACGACGTGCCCCAGGTGCGCCGGGTGATGACCGAGCAGCTGCTCGCGCTGGGGGCCTCCCCCGAGGCCGTCGGATCCGGTGCCGAGGCCCTGGCCCTGCTGCGGCAGCAGCGGGCGGCGGGCGATCCCTTTCGCGTGGCCTTCCTCGACTGCGGGCTCGGCACCGAGACCGGCGCCGAACTGGCCCGCACCATCCGGGGCGACCCGGCGATCGCCGACACGCCACTGGTGCTGGTGAGCGGCATCATCACCCAGCCGCGGGAAGGGTGGCTGCGGGGGGAGGGGTTCGCCGCGCTAGTCCGCAAGCCGGCCCGCCGCGACGACCTCCAGGCCGCGCTCCGGCTGGTCCTGACCGCGGGGGGCGCGGCGGAGCCGCCGCCCGGCGCCGAGGCGCGGCGGGCGGTGGCATCGGCCGGGCTGGTGCCCGCCATGGCCCCGGCCGCGCCTGCGCCAGGGACCCTGCGGGTGCTGGTGGTGGACGACAACAGCGTGAACCAGAAGGTGGCCGCGCGGATGCTGAGCCGCCTCGGCTGCCGGGTGGACCTGGCCGCCAACGGGCGGGAGGCGCTCGACCTGGTGGGCCAGGTGGGCTACGACGTGGTCTTCATGGACTGCATGATGCCGGAGATGGACGGCTATGAATCGACCGCCGCCATCCGGCAGCTGGCGACCGAGGCGAGCCGCACCCCGATCATCGCGATGACCGCCAACGCCATGCAGGGCGACCGTGAGCGCTGCCTTGCCGCCGGCATGGACGACTACCTGAGCAAGCCGGTGCAGCCGGAGCAGCTGGCCGAGGCGCTTGCGCGCTGGACCGGCGCGGTGGCCACGGCCATCACCCCGGCCGCGCCGCCCCCCGCCCAGGCCGGCTCGGTGGACCGCGGCGTGATCGAGGGCTTTCGCCAGCTGCAGGAGCCCGGGGCCCCCGATATCGTCACCGAGTTCATCGACCTCTTCCTGGAAGACCTGCCGGCCCGGCGCGAGGCGATCATCGAGGCCCTCGGCACGGGCGAGGGAGAGCGGGTCCGGGCCGCGGCCCACGCCCTCAAGAGCAGCGCCGCCTACATCGGCGCCCGGGAGCTGGCGCGCCTGTGCAAGGAGGTGGAACAGCGTGCCCGGGAGGTGGACCTGGTCGGGGCGGGCCGGGCCGCCGGCGAGCTGGAGGCCGAGGCCCGGCGGGTGGTCCACGAACTGGGCGCCCTGCGGGCGCCGGTGCGCTGAGCCATGTCGCATCTCAGGAACTGGAGCGCCACGCGGCGGCAGCTGCGCGCCCGCACGCCCGACGTGGCGGCGCCGGACGGGTCCATCGACCGGCTCACCCGGATCACCACGTCGGCCCCGATCGGGATCTTCGAGACCGACGAGGCGGGCCGCTGCCACTACGTCAACACGCGGTGGTGCGAGCTCACCGGCCTCTCCGAGGCGCAGGCGATGGGCGCCGGGTGGATGTCCGCCATCGACACCAACGACCTCACGGCGGTCCGCGCCGAGTGGCAGAGCGCGGCCATCGAGCAGCGCGACTTCATCGCCGAGTTCCGGATCCGGCTGCCGGAGGGCGCCGCCCGCTGGGTGGGCGCCCAGGCGCGCGCCGTGGTGGATCCGGCGGGGCACACCATCGCCTATGTGGGGACCCTCAGCGACATCTCCGACCGCAAGCGGCAGGAGGAGGATCTCTACCGCTACTCGCTCGACGTCGAGGACGCCCGGATGCGGGTGGAGGAGCAGGCCGCGCAGATGGCCGTCCAGGCCGAGCAGCTCGCGCACGCCCGGGACCAGGCGCTCGAGTCGGTGCGGGTCAAGTCGGCGTTCTTCGCGATGATGAGCCACGAGATCCGCACCCCGATGAACGGGGTGATCGGGATGACCGGCCTGCTGCTCGACACGCCGCTCAGCCCGGAGCAGCGGAACTACGTCGAGACGGTGCGCGCCTCCGGCGAGGCGCTGCTCACGATCATCAACGACATCCTCGACTTCTCCAAGATCGAGGCGGGGCGGATGTCGCTCGAGACCGTGGACTTCTCCCTGCAGGAGGTGCTCGAGGATACCCTCGACCTGCTGGCCGAGACCGCGAGCGGCAAGGGACTGGAACTCGCCGCGCACGTGGAGCGGGCCATCCCGCGGCTGCTGCGCGGGGACCCGGCGCGGGTCCGCCAGGTGCTCACCAACCTGGTGTCGAACGCCCTCAAGTTCACCGACCGGGGCGCCGTCACCGTGCACTGCACCCTCGCCAGCGAGGCGGCGGACGACCTCCTGGTCCGGTGGGAGATCCGCGACACCGGCATCGGCCTCACCCCCGAGCAGCAGGCCCGCCTGTTCCAGCCCTTCGCCCAGGCCGACAATTCCACCACGCGGAAGTACGGCGGCACCGGGCTCGGGCTCGCCATCTGCCGCCAGCTGGTGGAGCTCATGGGCGGCGGCATCGGCGTGGAGAGCGTCCGCGGCCGGGGCAGCACGTTCTGGTTCACCCTGCGGCTGGGACGCGTGGCCGACGGCGCCGACCCGCGCGCGGTGGCCGACCAGGACATTGCCGGCACCCGGGCGCTGGTGGCCGGCGGCCACGCCACCGCGCGGCTCGCGCTGGTGGAACACCTCGAGGGGCTGGGGCTCAGCGTGGTGGCCACCGACGACGCCTCCGAGGCCTTCGAGCGGCTCGGCGGCAGCCTGCACGAGCCGGCGCCCATCCGCGTGGCCCTCTTCGACAGCAGTCTCGGCGAGGCCGACGGGTTCGAGCTGGCCCGTGCCGTCGCGGAAAGCGAGCACCTGCAGCGGACCCGCGTCATCCTGCTCGCACCCGTCACCCAGCGCCACGCCGCCGACGCGGCCACCGACGTCGGCGTCACCGAGGTGCTGGTCAAGCCGGTGCGCCTGCTGGCCCTGCACGACGCGGTCCGCACCGCGCTGGGCTTCGAGCCCCGGACCGCCCGGCGCTCCGCGCTGCTCAAGGGCCTCGGCGCGGCCGATGCCCGGCCGCTCCGCCGCGCCCGGGTGCTGCTGGTCGAGGACAATCCCGTCAACCAGAAGGTGGCCACCCAGATGGTCGAGCGCCTCGGCCACCTGGTGGACGTGGCGGGCAACGGGCTCGAAGGCGTGGCGGCGGCGCGCAAGCTCCCCTACGACATCATCCTGATGGACTGCCAGATGCCGGAGATGGACGGCTACGAGGCGACGGCCGAGATCCGCCGGCTGGAGGGCGAGGCGCGCCACACCCCGATCGTGGCCATGACGGCCAATGCCATGCAGGGCGACCGGGAGCGCTGCCTCGCGGCGGGGATGGACGACTACGTGAGCAAGCCGATCCGCAGCGCCGAGATGCAGGCCACGCTGGCGCGCTGGGTGGGCTGGGCCGAGCCGGCGCCGGCCCGGGAGGCCCCGCGCGACCCCGCGGCCACCCCGATGACCGCCGAGGCGGCGCTCGCCGCCGCGGGCGCGCCGGACCCGCGGATTCCCGACGCGGACAGCCCCGAGGGGATCGACGCGACGATCCTCGACGACATCATGGCGGTCTCGCCGTCCGGGGGCACGGCGCTGGTGCGGGAGCTGATCGACCTGTTCTTCGGCGAGGTGCCCGCGCGGGTGGAGCACATGCGCTCGGGGATCGCAGCCCACGACCCCTCGCCCGTCATGCGCGCCGCCCACGCCATGAAGGGGGGCGCCAGCAACCTGGGGGCGCTGCGGCTCTCCGCCCTGTGCGCCGAGATGGAGCGGCTGGGGCGCGAGGGCAACCTGGCCGGCGCCGCGCCGCTGATCGGCGAGATCGAAGTCGAGATCGAGCGGGTGCGCACCGCGCTCGACCGGCACCTGCAGCTCGTCGCCGGCCGCTGAGGCCGCCGCCTCAGCCCAGCCGGCGCCGCCGGGCCATCAGCACGGCACCACCGAGCGCCAGTCCCACCACCGACAGCCAGGCCAGCACGCCCCCGACCCGCAGGCTCGGCCCCACTACCGTGCGGCCCAGGGCGGCCGGCACCCAGCGCGGGGCCCAGGCATCGAAGCGCACGCCGAAGGCCCCCTCGAACGCCTGCGCCGGCGGGGCGGGCGAGGTCCAGAAAGCCCGGAACCGCTGCGGGCCGAACTCCCGCACGAGGTCGCGCGCCAGCCCCTGCACGCCCAGCTCGCTCTCGTAGCCCCACCACGCGAGCGCGGAGAGCACCTGCGCCCGGTCGTATTGGACCGGCGCGATGCGGACGTCGGACCGCCCGAGCAGCGCGGGGGCGCACGATGCGCTCCGGCCGGCCCGGCAGGCCATCAGCGCGATCGACCCCAGCGGCTGCCAGGCCCGGTCGAACATGTAGGCCACCAGCGCCGGGCTCCACCACCGCACGTCGAGCCTGGCGCTGTCCCGCGCGACGGCCGGTTCCCACCAGTCGGCCGCGCGGGCCAGGTCGAAGCCCCGATGAAAGAGCCACCGCTCCACCTGGGGGCCCGCCGGACCGAACGCCGCATAGAACACGCACGGCGCGAGCGATTCCTCCGCCTGGCGCACCCCCTCGGCGCGCCGGAGCGCCCGGGACGGCACGACCAGCGCGCAGCGCCCCGCCTCGCCCGCCGGGGGCAGCAGCAGGTGGGTGCCTTCGAGCAGCGGCGCAGTGCCGGCCGTGTCCGCCACCACCACGAGCGCCAGGCTGCCGGGAAGCGGTCCCAGCGGCGCGAGGGCGCGTGCCAGCGAGTCCGTGAGGCGGTGCATCCGCGCGGCGATGGGCGCGGGCACTTCGCCCCGCAGCACCAGGCTCACCGCGGGGGCCGTGGCCGGAACCCACCGGGGCAGGCTGTCACGGAGGATGAGATGGTCCAGCTCCCGCCGGGCCCGGGACAGCTCCCGGCCGAGCACCAGTTGCTCCTGGCGCAGCGCATCGCGGGATGGGGCGCGGTCGTAGCTGTACCACCAGCGGGTGAGCGCCCCGGTGAGCTCGAAGGGAACGAGGCCGTTCGGTGGCAGCAGCACCACCGCCCCCGCGGCCAGCAGCAGGAGGAGCAGGAGACACCAGCGGCGGAAGGTCAGCGCCATCGGAAGGTCCTCACGGCCAGGCCGAAGAGCAGCGCCGACCATCCGAACGCGGCGAGCGCCAGGCGCGGCGTGTCATCGTGGTCGGCGGCCCGCGACTGACGCGCCAGCCGCAGCCACCGCCCGAGCAGGGCATCCTCGGACAGGCGTGCGGCGGCCGCCAGGCGCGCCGGGAGGGGCTGGTCCGGATG